>NZ_JBFBEA010000022.1:0-158282 GCF_040683495.1 Streptomyces sp. NPDC093544
CCGACGCACGTCCGATCTCTCAGGAACGGGACGGGAAGGGGCGGAGGGGGCGAAAACCCCCTACACCACCCCCGCCCCCCTCAACCCCCCAGGCAACTCCCCGCTATAGAGCACCCCCAGCACCTGCGTAGCCCGAGTCAGCGCCACATACAGATCGCTCGTCCCGAACCCCCCGGGCTCAACCACCAACACCGAGTCGAACTCCAGCCCCTTGGCCTGCCGAGGATCAAGAAGCACCACCGCACGGGTCAGATCGGGCGACTCCCCCACCGTCACCCCGTCCAACCGGTCGGCAAGCGAGCCGTGCAGCGCCCGCGGCGCGATCACCGCAAGCCGCCCCTCGGCAGGCGCCAGCTCGGCGACGGCCTTGGCAACAGCGCCCGGCAGGTCGTCGGAGACGGCCCGCACCCACGGCCGTACGCCAGTACTCCGCACGGACCGAGGCGGCTCGAACTCAGGATGCTCCGCCCGCAGCACCCCCGCAGCGAGGTCCATGATCTCGGACGGAGTCCGGTAGTTGACCGCGAGACGGGCGTGGTCCCACCGGTCCTCGACGTAGGGAGAGAGGATCTCCTCCCACGATCCGACCCCACCGGCCTCGGACGTCTGCGCGGGGTCGCCGACCAGCGTCATCGACCGCGTAGGACTCCGCCGCATCAACAGCCGCCAGGCCATGGGCGACAACTCCTGCGCCTCGTCCACGATGATGTGCCCGAACGCCCAGGTCCGATCGCCCGCCGCCCGTTCGGCGGCACTGCGGTGGTCGTCCTCCTCGTGCCGCTCGGCCATCCGCTCGGCGTCGATGATGTTGTGCGCGGAGAGGACCTCGGAGTCCTCTTCGTCCATGTCCTCGAACTCGTACGTACGGGAGGCGTAGGACACGTCCAACACGCCCTGTGCGTAAGCGACTTGACTGCGCCGCTCCTGATCGGCGAGGGCCCGCGCCACCCGATCGTCCTCGCCCAGCAGTTCGGCGGCCTCATCGAGGAGAGGCACGTCCGCGGTGGTCCACTCCCGCGTGACCTCCCGCCGGACGGCGTCCGCGTCCCCGTCCGGCAGATACCCGTCGGGCTCGGCGAGGAAGTCCGCAACCAGCCGCTGCGGAGTCAGCCGCGGCCACAACTGCTCGATGGCGCCCCAGACTTCGGGGTTCTCGGCCAGTTCGTCGCGGATCTGCGTGATGTCACTGGCGTCGAGGAGATTCGACCCGTCGAAGGGATCCGTGCCGATGCGCTCGGCCAGCATGTCGGTGAGCGTGTTGAGGATGTGGCCCTCGAAGTACTCGCGCGCGACGTTGTGCGGCAACTGCGCCTCACGGGTGCGCTCACGGGCGACTCCCACGAGCCCCGCGTCGAGCATGAGGATGTCCCGGTCGTGCTCGATGGCGATGACGGGGTCGGGAAGGCCCTGCCGATCGCGTACGACCGCGGCGAGTACGTCGGCCATGTCGGCGCGCCCCTTCACGGCAGCCGCTTCGGGCAGGTCGCCGACGGTCGCCTTCACCCCGGGGAACAGTTCCCCGACGGTCGCGAGCAGCACACCCGTCTCACCCAGTGCGGGCAGCACTTCGCCGATATAGCCGAGGAAGGCGGGGTTCGGCCCGACGATCAGGACGGCTCGCTTGGCGAGCAACTCCCGGTACTCGTACAGCAGATAGGCGGCCCTGTGCAGCGCGACCGCCGTCTTGCCGGTGCCGGGCCCGCCCTCGACCACCAGCACACCCTGGTAGGGCGCGCGGATGATCTCGTCCTGCTCGGCCTGGATGGTCTGCACGATGTCGCTCATGCGGCCGGTGCGCGCCGAGTTCAGCGCGGCGAGGAGCACCGCGTCGCCGCTCGGGTCCTCGTGCCCGGTGCGTTCGTGGTCGCCGAGGTCGAGGATCTCGTCGTGGAGATCGGTGACCTGTCGGCCGTCGGTGGTGATGTGCCGGCGCCGCCGCAGGCCCATCGTCGTATGGCCGGTGGCCAGGTAGAAGGGGCGGGCGACGGGAGCCCGCCAGTCGATGAGGATCGGGGTGTGCTCGGCGTCGTCGGCGCGGATGCCGATACGGCCGATGTGGTGGCTCACCCCGGAGGTGAGGTCGATACGGCCGAAGCAGAGCGAACCGTCCACGGCGTTCAGCGCGGCCAGCAGCCCCGAGCGCTCGGCGACGAGCACGTCCCGCTCAAGGCGCGCCTGCATGGGCGTGTTCCCCTGCCCGAGGGCGTCCACGACGGCGGCCTCCGTGTCACCGCGCAGCGCGTCCACGCGCGTGTACACCCCGTCGATGAATTCCTGCTCAATACGCAATTCATCGTCGACAAATCCTGTGGTGGAGTCTGTGTTTGAGCCCCTGTTTGACAATTCTACTCCCGGCCGGATACACTGTGCTCAGTGAACTTCTCCGCGATTCAATGCCCTTGAAGTCGCGAACCATTAAATATACGCAAGGAAATCCCCCGAGCGCAATTGCTCGGGGGATTTCTTGTGTCTGTCGGCCGACCGTCGGGGGCCGGGTGGCCGGTTCCGCGGTGCGGGGGGCTACATCACCTCGGACAGCTCCTCCAGAAGCCGTCGCTTGGGCCTGGACCCCACCATCGACTTCACCGGCGCCCCGCCGCGGAACACCATGAAGGTGGGCATCGACAGCACGCCGTACGCGAGCGTGGTCTGCGGGTTCGTGTCCACGTCCAGTTGTACGACCTTGAGCCGGTCGCCCTCCTCGGCGGCGAGGGCGGTCAGCACCGGCGCCATCTGCCGGCACGGCGGGCACCAGTCGGCCGTGAACTCCACCAGCACGGGCAACTCCGCCCCGATCACCTCCGCCTCGAAGTCCGCGTCCGTCACCTCTGCCACACCCGCTGCCTTGATCACCGCGTCCGCCCTCCCAGTTCGCATACGGGTTCCGGGCCACCCGGAACCCCCGCATCGGCCGCCAGCTCGTCCCGCGCCCGCTCCGCCCGCGCCAGCTGCTCGCCGACCGTCGCCCGTACCGCGACCAACTCGTCGATCACCGCGTCGAGTTCACCGAGCTTGCGCCGGTAGACCGCCAGCGACGCGGGGCAGGAGTCGCCCTCCGGATGCCCGGCCCGCAGACACTCCACGAAGGGCCGCGTCTCCTCCAGGTCGAACCCGAAGTCCTGCAAGGTCCTGATCTGCCGCAGCAACCGCAGATCACCCTCGTCGTACGTCCGGTACCCGTTCTCACCCCGCCGCGCGGGCAACAGCCCCCGAGACTCGTAGTACCGCAGAGTCCGCGTGGTCGTCCCGGCCCGTACGGCCAGCTCGCCGATTCGCATATGTCGACGGTAATCCTTGACGCCGACGTCAAGGCAAGGATGTCTCCGGGAGTGTGCCTGGTGTGCCCGTCAGCCGCGGGCCGGCGGCAGCAGCGGCTTCCGCTCCACCGGGGACGACATGACGATCGACGTCGTCGTGCGGCCGAGGGCGGAGGTCTGCTCCAGGACGTCCTCCAGTTGGATGGTGTCCTCGACCACGACCTTGAGGATCCAGCAGTCCTCGCCGACGACATGGTGGACCTCGACGATCTCCGGGCGGGAGAGGAGTTCGAGCGTCCTGGGGTGCTTCAGGGTGTAGCCGCCGTGCGGGTTGACGCGGATGAAGGCCTGGATGCCGTAGCCGAGGCGGGGCGGCGAGACATGGGCGCCGTAGCCGGTGATGGCGCCCGTCGACTCCAGGCGCCGGACGCGTTCGGCGACGGCCGCCGGGCTCAGCCGGACGCGGCGGCCCAGCTCACTGAGCTTGATCCGGCCGTCGCTCTGAAGCAGCTCAAGGATCTGCCGGTCCAGGGCGTCCAAGGCCACTGACGTTTCGTTGGCGGCGGGGCGCAGATGCCGTGGTTCCTTCGGTGCCGCGGCCGGATCTCCCATGACTCCCCCTTCAGACCTCACTGTCACCTCGGGAGAATTATGACCACAGGAGCTCAGGGGTTGTTTTACGGGGAGGAACAGCGTGCGCGAGGTATGTGTCATCGGCGGAAACCGGTATATCGGAAAGCGTCTGATTACCCGGCTGATTGCCGCCGGGGACCGGGTCACCGTCATCAATCGCGGTTCGTCGGCACCGCCCCCGGGGACAATTCACCTGGTCGCCGACCGCGATGACGAGAAGTCCCTGGAGAGGGCGCTGGGTTCGCGTGCGTTCGACGTCGTCATCGACCAGGTCTGCTACACACCCAGGCAGGCCGAGATCGCGCGACGCGTGTTCGCGGGCCGCACGCGGCGGTACGTCATGACGTCCACCGTCGAGGTGTACGAGTACGAGGACTCGGTGGCCCTCGTACGCGAGGATGCCATGGACGCTCGTACGGTCGGCGTCGATGTCGAACTCCCCTGGAGCGACGAGGAGTTCCTCGACACGCACTACGGCGAGGGCAAGCGGCAGGCCGAGGCGGTCTTCGCGGCGGCCGGCCCGGCGCTGCCGTACGTGGCCGTCCGCGTCGCCCATGTCCTGGGCGGGGGCGATGACTTCACCGGCCGCCTCGACCACTACATCGACCGCGTCCGCACCGGTGAGCCGATCGCCGTACCCGTCGCGAACCGCCCCGCGACCTACATTCATGTCGAGGAGATCGCGGAATTTCTCGTCTGGGCGGCGGGCTCGGAATTCACCGGCCCGGTGAACGCCGCCTCCCACGGAGTGCTCACCACCGAGGAGTTGTGCGCGGCGGTGGCCGTACACCTCCCGGAGGGCAAGGCGGTCTTCCGGAGTGTCGAGGTCGGGGACATCTCACCGTTCTCCTTCTCCCGCTCGTACGGCATGGACAACTCCCGGGCCACGAAGCTCGGTTTCACCTTCGGCGAGGCCCATGAATGGCTGCCGCGCGCCGTGACAGAGACCATCGGGAAGGACAACTGACATGCACCACCGCCCCCTTGGAAACCTCCGCGTCGGCGCGGTCGGCCTCGGCGCGATGCCGCTGTCCATCGAGGGCCGCCCGGACGAGACGCGGGCCGTGGCCACGGTGCACGCCGCCCTCGACGCGGGAGTGACGCTCCTGGACACCGCGGACTCCTACCACCTGCCCGGCGAGGAGCCCGGCCACAACGAACGGCTGGTGGCCCGCGCCCTGGCGACCTACGGCGGCGGCACGGCCGATGTGCTGGTGGCCACGAAGGGCGGGCGCGGCAGACCGGCCGACGGCAGCTGGACGGTAACGGGTTCTCCGCGCCACCTCAGGTCGGCGGCGGGGGCCTCCCTCAAGCGGCTCGGCGTGGAGGCGATCGGCCTCTACCAACTCCACAAGCCGGACCCGGCCATCCCCTTCGAGGACTCGCTCGGCGCCCTGCGCGACCTCCTCGACGAGGGCAGGATCCGCCTCGCCGGAATCTCCAACACGACCGTCGCCCAGATCCACCAGGCCCACGCGATCCTCGGCGACCGCCTGGCCTCGGTCCAGAACCAGTACTCCCCCGCGGTGCGGGACAGCGAGCCGGAGCTGGAGCTCTGCGCCGAACTGGGCATCGCGTTCCTGCCATGGAGCCCCCTGGGCGGCATCTCCCGCAGCTCCCTGGACGGCCCGTCGAAGGTGCGGTCCGACGACCGCTTCGGCGCCTTCAGCGAGGTGGCCCGCAAGCACGGCGTGAGCCCCCAACAGGTCTGCCTCGCCTGGCTGTTGACCCGCTCACCGACCGTGATCCCGATCCCCGGCGCAAGCCAGCCGGCCACGATCCGGGACTCGGCGGGGGCGGCGGACCTGGCACTGAACGCCGAGGATCTGGCCCGGCTCAACAGCCACAGCTGAACAGTGGAACCCCTCCGCTTCTTGGTGGAGCCCTTGTGGAGGCCCCGTTCCGGTGGACCTGCGGCAGGCAGAATGGTGGGTATGACCACGGTGAGCCCCAGCCGCGCGGATGTGAACCGGCGCCGGATCCTCGACGTCGCGCTCACTGAACTGCTGCGCGATCCCGACGCGTCCATGGACCAGATCGCGCGAGCCGCGGGCGTCGTACGGCGTACGGTCTACGGGCATTTCCCGAGCCGTGAGGCACTGATCTACACGTTGTTCGACGCCGCTGTGGACGCGGTGGAGGCGGCGCACATGGCGGGTCGCGAAGGTGTCGAGGATCCGATGGAGTCGTTGGTCCGCTCGACGCTCGCCTGCTGGGAGGTCGCCGACCGCTACCGGCTGCTCATCGGGCTCGCGCAGCGCAGCGTCACGGTGCAGGGCATCCGAGATCGACTCACGCCCGTGCGCGGAGCCGCCGTGGAGGTGCTCCGACGCGGTCTGGAACAGGGGGTGTTCGAGTCCCCGCTGCCCGCGACCGTGCTCGCCCACGTACACGAGCAAATGCTGTTCGCGCTCATGGAGGCGGTGAACCACGGCCTGCTGGCAGCGGAGGAGGCGGGCCGCTCCGCCGCGGTCACGCTGCTGACCGCGGCGGGCGTACCCGCCTCACACGCCACCGAGCTGGTGGCGAAGCTGAGCGACTGAACCTGCGGGTTCCGGTGACGCACCGAGCGGCCAAGCCACGGGGGATGGCCTGGCCGCTCGGCGTTCTGGGGAGGGGATGTCCCGGTCGTCCCGGTCCCCGGTTCGCGGGCGCCCCGTTCAGGAGGGCACCCGCGAGGCTTGTGCCTTGGCTATGCCTGGCTATGCAGTGACCATGCCTTGGCCATGCCTGGCTACGCCTTGGCGAGTTCCTTCTCGCCGCCCTGCTCCGGGACCTCCGCGTCGGCCGGAACCGCGGTGTCCTCGTCGTCGTCCAGCAGGGTCTTCTCGTCGAACGGCAGCTCACCCGCGAGGACACGGTTCACGCGGTCCATGTCGATCTCCTTCGTCCAGGTGCCGATCAGGACGGTGGCGACCGAGTTGCCCGCGAAGTTCGTCAGTGCGCGCGCCTCGCTCATGAAGCGGTCGATCCCGACGATCAGGCCGATGCCGTCCACCAGGGCGGGCTTGTGCGACTGGAGGCCGCCGGCCAGGGTCGCCATGCCGGCACCGGTGACACCGGCGGCACCCTTCGAGGCGACGAAGAGGAAGAGCAGCAGCGGGATCTGCTCGCCGATCGACATCGGCGTACCCATGGCGTCGGCGATGAACAGCGAGGCCATGGTCATGTAGATCATGGTGCCGTCGAGGTTGAAGGAGTAGCCGGTCGGGATGGTGATGCCGACCACCGGCTTGCTGACGCCCAGGTGCTCCATCTTCGCGATGACCCGCGGCAGCGCGGACTCGGAGGAGGAGGTCGAAAGGATCAGCAGGAACTCACGGCCCAGGTACTTGAACAGCGTGAGGATGTTCAGGCCGGAGACGATCCGCAGCAGCGCGCCGAGCACGATGAAGACGAACAGGAAGCACGTGGCGTAGAAGCCGAGCATCAGGACGGCGAGGCTCTTGAGGGCTTCGAGGCCCGCGGAGCCGACCACCGCGGCCATCGCGCCGAAGGCGCCGACCGGGGCGGCCCACATCACCATGCCGAGGATGCGGAAGACGAGCCGCTGAATGTGCTCGACACCGCGCAGGACCGGCTGGCCGGCGGGGCCCATGGCCTGCAGCGCGAAGCCGGCGAGCAGGGCGACGAGCAGGGTCTGCAGGACCTCGCCCTCGGTGAAGGCGGAGACGATCGTCGTCGGGATGATGCCGAGCAGGAACTCGGTGGTGTCCTTGGCCTCCGCGTCGACCTGCGCGTGTCCGACGTCCTTGATCGCGTCGGTGACGGCGAGGCCGCTGCCCGGGTCCAGGATGTTGCCGACGACCAGGCCGATGCTCAGCGCGACCAGCGACATGACCGTGAAGTAGGCCAGTGCGATACCGCCGACGGCGCCGACCTTGGCGGCCTTCCGTACCGAGCCGATGCCCAGCACGATCGTGCAGAAGATGATGGGGGAGATCATCATCTTGATGAGGTTCACGAAGCCGGTGCCGATGGGCTTGAGCTCGACCGCGAAGTCGGGAGCGATCAGGCCGACGGCGATACCGACGATCACGGCGCCGATCACGGCGATGTAGAGATAGTGGGTGCGGTCCCGCTTTGCGGCGGGTGCGGCAGGTGCGGTTTGCGGGGCGCTGGCCACGGCTGCCCTCCTTGACGACGTCGTCGGCATCATCCGGCGTGCGGCTCACGACCGGCGGAACCCGGCGTGCGGCTCACGTCCGGGGATCCGGAAGTCGCGCCTCCAGGACCCGGGAGGCGGATTCCCGGGTGGATCCGGGAGACGGACTCCCGGCCTGTCCTGGAGGCGCACTCCCAGGGGATGCGGTGACTATCTCCCGCCTTGTGAGGGCGGTCACCCTTCCGTTCATTTAGTTCACACTTATACGTGGAGGGAGACTGTTAGCCATGCGCTTCCCACGCGTTCCCAAACCTCGCAGCCTCGCCGGTCAGCTCTTCGGCATGCAGGCCGTGCTGATCGCGGTGCTCGTTGCCGGGTACGCGCTCTTCAGTTACGTCAGCGACCGCGGCCAGGCGCAGGACGCGGCGGGCCGCCAGGCCATGGCGGTGGCCGGCTCGGTCGCCGACTCCCCTTCGGTGCGTGAGGCGATCCACACCTCCAACCCGACGAAGACCCTCCAGCCGTACGCCCTCCTCGTGCAGGCGGACACGGACGTCGACTTCGTCACGATCATGAACCCGCAGGGCATCCGCTGGACCCACCCCGACGAGACGCTGATAGGCAAGCACTTCCTCGGCAATATCGGCCCCGCCCTGGCGGGCAAGGCCTTCACGGAGACATACACGGGCACGTTGGGACCATCCGTCCGCGCGGTGGTTCCCATCCGGGAAAACGGCAAGATCATCGGCCTGGTCAGCGCGGGCATCAAGGTCGAGGTGATCACCGCCCGCGTACAGGACCAGGTGACGGCGCTCCTCGGGGTCGCGGCGGGCGCCCTGGCACTGGGCGGTCTCGGCACGTACGTCATCAACGCCCGGCTGCGCCGCTCCACCCACGGGATGAACGCGGCCGAGCTGAGCCACATGCACGACTACCACCAGGCCGCGCTGCACGCCGTACGCGAGGGCCTGCTGATGCTGGACGGACAGTTCAAGGTGGCGCTGATCAACGACGGCGGGCGCGAGCTGCTCGGTGTGACCGGCGATGTGGTCGGCCGTTCCGTGGCCGAACTCGGGCTGCCCGCACCGCTGACGGGCGCGCTGCTGTCGGCGGAGACACGGGTGGACGAGGTGCACCTGACCGCGGACCGCGTCCTGGTGGTGAACACCTCCCCGGTCTCCGGCGGTGACCGCCGTGGCATCGTCGTGACCTTGCGCGACGTGACCGAACTCCAGTCCCTGATGGGTGAGTTGGACTCGGAGCGCGGCTTCACCCTGGCGCTGCGCTCACAGGCTCACGAGGCCGCGAACCGCCTCCACACGGTGGTGTCCCTCATCGAGCTGGACCGCGCCGAGGAGGCCGTCGACTTCGCCACGGCGGAACTGGAGCTGGCCCAGACACTCACCGACCAGGTGGTCGCGGCGGTCAGCGAACCGGTGCTCGCCGCCCTGCTCCTGGGCAAGGCCGCGCAGGCCAACGAGCGGGGTGTGGAACTGGTGGTCTCCCAGGACAGCGCCATCGACGACGGGCTCCTGCCGGACTCCCTGTCCGCCCGCGACCTGGTCACGGTCCTGGGGAATCTCATCGACAACGCGGTGGACGCGGCGCAGGGGACGGTGGGGGCGCGGGTCACGGTGACGGCGTTCACGGACGCCGACGGGCTGGTGCTGCGGGTCGCCGACACCGGTGCGGGGGTCGCTCCCGCCCACGTGGAAGCGGTCTTCCAGCGCGGCTGGTCGACCAAGCCCTCGGGGCCCGGCGGCCGGGGCCTGGGACTGGCTCTCGTACGGCAGGCCGTGAGCAGGCACGACGGCACATTGACGGTGGCGGCCGCCGCCGGGGGTGGGGCGGAGTTCGAGGCGCGGCTGCCGTTGCCTACGGTGTCCTCGGCGCCGAGGACCGCGGAGTCCGGGGCCGAGGCATCCACCGCAGCGTCCGACGCCGGGGCGTCCACCGCGCCGCCGACCCGACAGCAGGACGATCGGCCCGAGCCCGCCCAGTCCCCTCAATCCCCTCCGTCCCCTCCGTCCCCTCCATCCCCTCCATCCCCTCCATCCCCTCCATCCCCTCCATCCCCTCCATCCCCTCCATCCCCTCCATCCCCTCCATCCCCTCCGTCCGCCCAGCCCACTCAGTCCGCCCAGCCCGCCTTGCCTGGAGGCGACGTATGACGCCCGACCCCATCCGCGTACTGGTCGTCGAGGACGACCCGGTCGCCGCCGACGCGCACGTCATGTACGTCGGCCGCGTGCCCGGCTTCACGGCCGTCGGCAAGGCGCACACGGGTGCGGAGGCGCGGCGCGCGCTGGACCGTACGTCGGTGGATCTGCTGCTGCTCGACCTGCACCTGCCGGACACGCACGGCCTGCAGCTCGCCCGCTCGCTGCGCGCCGCCGGCTATCACGCGGACGTGATCGCGGTGACGTCGGCGAGGGATCTGGCGGTCGTACGGGAGGGTGTGTCGCTCGGGGTCGTCCAGTACGTCCTGAAGCCCTTCACCTTCGCCACGCTGCGTGACCGCCTGATCCGGTACGCGGAGTACCACGCGGCGGCGGGCGAGGCGAGCGGCCAGGACGAGGTGGACCGCGCCCTGGCCACCCTGCGCGCACCGGGCCCGGCCGCGCTCCCCAAAGGCCTGAGCGCCCCGACCCTCGAACGCGTCACCGTCACCCTGCGGGACTGCGGCGAGGGCCTGACGGCGGCCGGGATCGCCGAGCTGGTCGGGATCTCCCGGATCACGGCCCGGCGCTATCTCGAACACCTGGTGGAGTCGGGGCGGGCGGCACGGGCCCCGCAGTACGGCCAGGTGGGACGGCCGGAGCTGCAGTATCGGTGGGTGAAGGGCTAGAACCTGGGCAGGTCGTCAATGGTCTCGTGGACGAGGTGGTCGTATGCGCGTGATCGCGGCGAAGACCACGAGGGCCGCCAGGCTCCCGCACACGAGGGCGGGATAGTCGGCCCAGTCGGGGTCGGCCGGTGCGGGCATCCCCGTCCGCACCAGTCTGCCGACCGACCAGAAGACGAGCAGACCGACTGTGAGGGCCGGCCAGCGGTACCGCACTCCATTGATCAGGTCGTCGACCATCGCGCCCACGGTGCCCACCCCGATGACGACCACAGCGTCGGTCCAGCCGAGGGCGACCACCCCAGCCCCCGCGGCGGCGCAGAAGAACCAGCACCACACAAGCGGCCCGATCGAGGCGACACCTCGCGGGGTCCCCCGTGGAAACCAGAAGAACCGGCGCGCCCTCGCAACGAACCCGCGATCCCCGTCGTACGACGTCACGTCGCCCCCCGCCGTGATGACTGCCTGGTCAAGTTCACCTCGTACGAGGTGGACCACCTCGTACGAGGTGGACTCACGGCAGCGGCCGAGGGTTGTGCGTACGACACGACCTGCACGCCGAGCACCACCGCGGCCAGTGCCTCCGTAACGGACAACACCATCAGTCCCGTGGCGACTTGACCACTGCTCCAGTACACGGCGAGGCCGGCGAGCGGTACGACACAGAAGGCGAGCAGGTCGACTCCGCACTGGATGACTTTGCGCGACACTCTCCGACGGTCGCCGCGATGGGCGTTCTCCCACCCGAAGGCGGCATCGGTGGCGGCGAGTTCTGCGAGCTTCGGTCCCAACTCCAGCCTCACATAGGCCCCGATGGCCGAGATCTTCTCGTCGTTGACGAGGTAGGTCCACCCGAGGACGACGCACACGGGCGGCAGGGCCAGCAACATCGATGTCTGCCTGGCCTGCGCGGCCGCGGCGACGACGGCGGCCACGACGGCGAGTGTCACGTACAGCAGATTGTCCCGGAACCCGATCCTCGCCTTCTGCTCGTCCTTGACGACCTGATACTCGGCGAGCAGCAACTGCCCTACGGTGACGCCCTGTTCCGGCACGACACGTTCCCCCTATTGACCTGACATACTCCCGCCTCTTACGTTCGCCGAGCCAGACAAGTCTTGGCCGACAACGATGTCGGCCAGTAGGAGGTCGTGCCCGTGCGCCCCACCGCCGCCCCACTTCTCCTCGTCACGTTGCTCACCGCCACCACGCTCACGGCCTGCGGATCAGGGTCCGGCAGCGATCCCGACACCGTGAAGATCTCGTTCAAACAGTCCACGGACAACTCGATCAAGGTGATGGACACCTATCTGGGCGAGATGAAGAAGGAGTTCGAGAAGGCGAACCCCGGCAAGAAGGTCGAGCTGGTTCCGATCAAGGCGCCGGACTCCGAGTACTACACGAAGGTCCAGCAGATGCTGCGGTCTCCGAAGACGGCTCCCGACCTGGTCTACGAGGACACCTTCCTCATCAACTCGGACATCACCAGCGGCTACTTGAAGCCCCTGGACGCCTACCTCGACAAGTGGCCGGACTGGGACCAGTTCATCGACACGGCGAAGACGGCGGCCAAGGCCGAGGACGGGAAGACGTACGGCGTCCCGGACGGGACGGACACCCGGGGTCTCTGGTTCGACAAGGCCATCTTCAAGAAGGCGGGCCTGCCGAGCGACTGGCAGCCGAAGACCTGGGACGAGGTCCTCGACGCGGCCCGCACGATCAAGGAGAAGGTCCCCGGCGTCACCCCCCTGAACGTCTACACGGGCAAGCCCGCCGGTGAGGCCGCCACCATGCAGGGCTTCGAGATGCTGCTGTACGGCACGGGGGACGGCTCGTCGGATCCCCTGTATGACACCGCGTCGAAGAAGTGGATCGCCGGCAGCCAGGCCTTCAAGGACTCCCTCGCCTTCGTGGAGACGGTCTTCAAGGAGAAGCTGGGCCCGGAGGTCTCCGACGCCCTCGACCCCAACATCTCGACCACGGTCCGCGGCGAGCTGCTGCCCGAGGGCAAGCTCGGCATCAACCTCGACGGCAGCTGGCTCCCGCAGGACTGGCTGACGGGGTCGGGCCACGAATGGCCCGAGTGGTCCGACAAGCTCGGTCTCGCGTACATGCCGACGCAGAACGGCCAGGCTCCCGGCAAGGTGAGCATGTCCGGCGGCTGGACCTGGTCGATCCCGGCCAAGTCGTCCAACCCCGACCTGGCCTTCAAGTTCATCGAGACGATGCAGACCAAGGCGAACGCCCAGAAGTGGTACATCGCCAACTCCGGTATCGCGGTGCGGAAGGACGTCGCCGCCGACCCCGCGTACGTCGCGGCGCAGCCCGGCATCAAGTTCTTCACGGACCTGGTCGCGAGCACGCACTACCGGCCCGCGTACCCGGCGTACCCGAGGGTCTCGACCGCCATCCAGGAGGCCATGGAGAGCGTGACGACGGGCGACAGTTCCGTCGGGGAGGCGGCGAGCGGATACGACGATGAGCTGAAGACGGCCACCGACGACCAAGTGATCACCAAGTGAGCGTGAGTACGCCGGTGGCAGCTCAGGTCCGTCCCCCGGACCCGGACACGAAGGTCGCCTCCCCTCGCCGGGGAGGCCTCCGCCGCTCCCTCATCCGGGCGCTCCCGGTCTCCCCCGCTCTCATTCTGCTCGTCCTTTTCCTCGCGGGCCCGATCGGCTACTGCGCCTACATCGCCTTCACGGACCTGCAGTTGACGGGCCAGGCCCATTCGTCGTTCGTCGGCTTCGACAACTTCCGGGCGGCGTTCCAGGACGACGCGTTCCTGAACGCGGTCTGGCTCACGCTGGTATTCACGGTGCTGTCGTCGCTGGTCGGGCAGAACACGCTGGGGCTGGCGCTGGCCGCACTGATGCAGCGGGCGTCGAAGCCGGTACGGACGGTCGTGGGCGGGATCGTCATCACGGCGTGGGTACTGCCGGAGGTCGTCGCGGGGTTTTTGCTGTACGCGTTCTTCCGCCGGGAGGGGACGTTGAACGCCATCCTGGACTGGCTCCATCTCCCGTCCCAGAACTGGTTGTTCACCCTGCCCATCCTGGCGGTGTCGTTCGCGAACGTGTGGCGGGGGACAGCTTTCTCGATGCTGGTCTATTCGGCGGCGCTGAATGAAATCCCGAAGGAGATCACGGAGGCGGCGGAGGTGGACGGGGCGGGGGGCTGGCGGCGGATGTGGCACATCACGCTCCCGATGATTCGCCGATCGATCGGTACGAATCTCATGCTGAACACGCTGCAGACGCTGTCGGTGTTCGGGCTGATCTGGGTGATGACGCGAGGTGGGCCGAGCGGCAAGAGCCAGACCCTTCCGCTGTTCATGTACGAACAGGCCTTCCAGAAAAGCATGATCGGGTACGGGACGGCGGTGGCGTTGCTGCTGCTGGTCGTCGGCTCGCTGTTCTCGCTCGTGTACATGCGGCTGCTGCGGACGGAGGTCTGAGATGGCGATTCAGCTTGGTCGTACGCCTCTGAAGTCGTCCCTGAAGTCGTCCCTGAGGTCGTCACTTGGGTCGCCCTTCGGGTCCCGCCGCCGTTCCACCCGGCGGCTGGCTGCGGACGCCGGACTCCTCGTCCTGGCCGCCGCGTTCGCGCTGCCGCTGGTCTGGGTGGTCCTGTCCGCGCTCGACCCGCACGCGGGCCTGCGGGTGCAGGCTCCCGACAGCCTCACGCTGGACAACTTCGACGCGGTCCTGAAACCGGACATCACCTTCACCCCGCTGCTCAACAGCCTGATCCTCTGCGGGGGTGGAACGCTGCTGACGGTGATCTGCTCGACGCTCGCCGCCTATCCGCTGTCCCGTTTCCGATCGCGGCTGAACCGGCCTTTCCTGCTCACCATCCTGTTCGCGACGAGTCTGCCGATCACCGCCATCATGGTGCCGGTGTACGCCCTCTTCGTGCAGGTGAACCTGATCGACACCATGCAGGGCACGATCTTCTTCTTCGCGGCCTCCCAACTGCCCTTCGCCATCTGGCTGATGAAGAACTTCATGGACGGGGTCCCGAAGGAGCTGGAGGAGGCCGCCTGGACGGACGGGGCTTCGTCGTTCCAGTCACTGCTGCGGATCGTGCTGCCACTGATGAGGCCGGGCGTGGCCGTGGTGACGGTGTTCTCGTTCGTGATGATGTGGGGCAACTTCTTCGTGCCCTTTATGTTGCTGCTCACGCCGGACCAGATGCCCGCGTCGGTGAGCATCAATGACTTCTTCGGGAATCGGGGGACTGTGGTTTATGGGCAGTTGGCGGCATTCTCGATCATTTACTCGACGCCGGTGATTTTGCTGTATGTGCTGGTGGCTAAGCGGCTGGGTGGGGGGTTTGCTCTGGGTGGGGCGGTCAAGGGGTGAGGTGTCACCCCTTCCGAACCCCAACCCCCACCGCCGCAAAGTCCCGAGCCCCTCGCCAGGGCAACACCGCCCACATCCGCGTCCCGCCCCCGGGCTCCCTGGCCTCCCCGAACCCCCAGTCCCCCTCACACACCCGCACCACGCACGCCAACACCCGCAGCGCCGCCCGCCTCCGCGCATCGCAGGCCGCCGCCAGCCGGGGATGACTGTGCCGCGGATGCCCGTCGTAAAGGATCACCCGCAACGCCCCCTCCCTGAATCGCAGCGACACATACACCGAGGCGTCGTCCGGCGTGAACCGGCAGGCGCACGCGGCCAGTTCGGCCACCACCTGCACCGCCGCCTCCGTCATGCCCTCCAGCCCGTGCGCCTGAAGAGCCACCCGGGTCGCCGCCCGCGCGATCCGCGAACTCACCGGCCCGGCGGGCAACGTGAAGCTGTACGCGAGCGTGTCCGGGGACGGCGGTGCCGCGTCCCGTACGTCGGCGGAGATGGGGCAGGCCGAGACGGCCGGCGATGAGGACATGGCGAACTCCCTTGAGATTCAGCGGACATGACGATGTGCGTACGGCTCGACCAGTGGCCTGTCTCCCTGACACGAGCCCGCCCCTCCCAGGGCAGGGAGAACGCGGGCAGGCTCGCGCGATGCACTTCCGAACGACGCCGGGCCGTAAGCGACTTGTCACTGACTGTAGGGCATCGAAGGAGTACGTGTACTACCCTTCGCCGAAGATCCTGGTGGACCGATCACCCACCCCGACGGCAGACTGACCCCGTCACACGGCCGAACGGGAGGGAACGCATGCCGCCGAGGAATGCACCGACAGAGCGGCAGCGGCGGCTGGGCGCGGAGTTGCGCAGGATGCGCGTCGCGGCCGGAATGAAGACGGAGTACGCCGCCGGCCTCCTGGGCGTCCCGCGCACGAACGTGCCCAACATGGAGTCAGGCCGCTCAGGCATCAGCGCCGACCGCGTACGTACACTCGCGAGCAACTACGACTGCACGGACGAGGAGTTCGTCGAGGCGCTGGCCGCCATGGCCGCCGGGCGGGACAAGGGCTGGTGGGAGGCGTACCGGGGTCAACTTCCCGACGGCTTCCTGGACATCGCCGAGATGGAGTGGCACGCCAGTCGGCTGCGGATCGCGGTCACCGTGCATCTGCCGGGGCTGATCCAGACCGAGGCCCACGCCCGCGCCGTCTTCGAAGCCGTAATCCCGCCTCTGCCTACCTCCGACGTCGACGTACGCGTCGCCCATCGCGTCGACCGGCAGCAGGTGCTCGACCGACCCGAGCCCCCGGACCTCGACGTGATCCTCCATGAGGCCGCCCTCCGCATGGAGTTCGGCGGACCGACGGTCGCACGGCGGCAGTTGGAGCACCTTCTCCACGTGTCCGAGCACGAGAACGTGACCGTACGCGTCATCCCGTTCAAGGCGGGCGGCTTCCCCGGTGCCGGGCAGTCCGTCGTGTATGCCGAGTCGGCCGTCCCCCGCCTCGACACCGTCGAGCTCGACAGCACACACGGACCGGAGTTCATCGACACATGGACGCAACTCCTCAAGTACCGGGCCCAACTCGACGCGGCCGAGTCCGTAGCACTCTCCCCAGCGGCCTCGCGAGCCTTCATCCACACCCTCGCAGACGACCTCTAGGAGACCCCGTGCCCGACATCATCTGGGAAGAGCCCTACTGCGGTGAAGGCGCGAACTGCTTCCGCATAGGCACCGACCCCGACCCCGCCGGCAACGCCTACATAGCCATCGCAGGCCAGGAGGACCACTACCTCACCGACACCCGCGAAGCCCTCCGCACCCTCATCCGGGACATCAAGGCCGGAAAGGCCGACCACCTCCTCTAGAAGCCCACCGCGCTCCGGCCGGCCTCGACGTCCGCGACTCCACCCGGAGGGCGCTCGGCGAACTGGTCCGGTGTTCGAAAAGCGCACGCCACGGCGTGCCCCCGTGGCGCACCATGACCTCATGCGCACCCGACTTTCGTACCAGCGGCAGGACGAGCGACCAGCTTCCTCGCTGGCGGCCGCGCTGAGGCGGGTCGGGGCCGACCTCGTACTCGACGCGTGGACGTCGGGCTCGGACGACTCCCCTGCGTCCCGCAGCATGGCGTGCCCCTCCGCCGATACGGACGAGGCCGTCGTGCTCCTGTGGTCGGCCGCCGCCGGAACCGCGTGGGCCGAGGCCCTGGCTGAACCCGGCCTGCCGAGCGGGCTCACCGGCACCGGCGAGGCCCGCCCCGTGCCCGTCCGCCTCGACGACACGCCGCTGCCGCCCTCCCTGGGCAGCCTGCGTCACATACGCCTCGCGAGGGGCGCGGACCGTATGGCGGACGCGACGGCGGCGATGATCGTGCACATCGGTTCAACCGCCGTGCCCGCGCCCACCGTTCGGGGCAACGTCTCCGAAAGCGTCTTGGCCATCAGCGACTTCGGCCGGCTGGGCCTTTTCGCGGCCTGTCCGCGGTGCGGCGTGAGCAGTGAGCGGCTGCGCCCGTACGTGACCGTCGACCACATCAGCGACCGGGCCCTGGACCTGGTCATCTGCGGCGCGTGCGGCTGGCAGGACGCCTGCGACATCTGACTCCGCCGAACCGGAAGACCTCTGACGAAACGAAGCCACGCGACACGGGGGGCATAGTGCCAAAGCGAAACCGACGCCGACGGGGAAACGGGCGCCCACGCGAGGGGATCCAGCTCCGTACCTCGGTCCCACCGGCCGCAACCGAGCGAACCGGAACCGTGGGAACCGGAACCGTGCGATGGCGGGTGCACGTAGGAGGCTTGGTGCGCTCTGCGCCGTACGTCACCGATGGGACCGTCTATGTCACCGGCCGGGGCGTGTGGGCAGTCGACGCGGCCGACGGATCCGTCCGGTGGACCAATGCCGACGCCGGAGGCACGGGTTCTCCCACCGTGGCCGGGGACACCGTATATGCCGCCGGCTGGCGCGAGTTGTTCGCCCTCGACGCCGCCGACGGCCGGCCCCGCTGGCGCAGGCGGATGAGGTGGATCTCCCGCAGCCGGCCCCTCGTCGCGAACGGGCTGGTCCACTACATCAACGCCGGCCGGTACCTGCGGACCGTGGACGCGGCGACCGGGCGGCGCCGCTGGAGGGCGAAGTACCAGGGCAGGGGCTGGGGGACGGAGTCGGCGCCCGTGCTCGCCGACGGCATCCTCTACGCGGCCAGCAAGGACGGGATCGTCTGGGCGTTCGACCCGGCCACGGGCGAGGTCCGCTGGAAAGTGCCCGTCTACAGCCAGTCCCCTGCCACGCCGCTGCTGCACGACGGCACCCTGTACGTGGGGAATGGGCTGGGCCCGTCCGTGCGGGCGCTGGACGCCGCCACCGGTGCACTCCGCTGGCACATGATGCTCGACTCCCTCGGCAGCATCTGGACCACGCCCGCGATCTCCGGCAACACCCTGTACGTCGGCTGCCAGGACCATCGGCTGTGGGCACTGAACGCCACCACCGGCGCCATCAGGTGGCGCGTCTCCACGGACGGCCCCATCGGCTCCTCCCCCGTGGTGGCGGACGGCACGGTGTACTTCGGCAGCGACGACGGCCACCTGTGGGCGATCAGCGCGGAGAACGGCCGTTTGCGGTGGAAGGTGAGGACGGGCGGGCCGGTGATGTCGTCCCCGGTCGTGGCCGACGGCGTGGTCTACGTCGGCAGCAGGGACGGATACCTGTACGCGATAGAGGCGAGCCCGGCCCCGGGCGGACCGTTGCCGTAGAGCCATGGATACCGCCGTAGAAAGGAGCGGCAGGTTGCACCCGAAGCGGACCGGCGCCGACGGGGACACCGTCCGGTCGGATCGGGATCTTCCCGGAACCCTCCGGGGCCCTCGGAAGAGCCCTACTGCGGCGAAGGCGCCAACTGCTTCCGCATAGGCACCGACCCAGACCTCACCGGCAACGCCTACATAGCCATCGCCGGCCAGGAAGACCACTACCCCACCGACACCCGCGAAGCCCTCCGCACCCTCATCCGGGACATCAAGGCCGGAAAAGCCGACCACCTCCTCTAGGCCCCAGAGGGCCCCTCACCGCGGTGGATCCTCCCCCACCAGCCCGTCCACCGACTCCCTGATCAGGTCCGCGTGCCCCACGTGTCGCGCGTACTCCTCAATCAGGTCGATGAGGATGCGCCGCAGGCTGGGCGCCCTATCGTCGGGCCACGTGCGCAGGGACAACCGTTCCAAGCCACCATCCGCCAGCGCTTCCGCGAGCAGGGCGCGGGAGCGAGCGACAGTCTCGTCCCAGAGCGCATAGAGTTGCTCGGGCGTGTCGTCGGCGGCCGAGCGCCACTCCCAGTCGGGGTCGGCGTCCCAGTCCACCGTGTCCCAGGGAGAAGCCGGCTTCCGCCCGAACAGCCGCCCGGAGAAGTAGTCGTCCTCCACCAGCGCAAGGTGCTTGAGCAGCCCTCCCAGCGTCATCGTCGACGCACCGACCGTCGCCCGCAGGCCGGCGGCGTCCAGGCCCCCGCACTTCCACGCCAGCGTCCTGCGCTGACGTTCCAGGGAGCCCAGGAGGGTGTCGACCTCGTCACCCGCAATGGGCGGCTCCCGAAGAACCTTCTCGTCGCTCTCACTCATGGCCCGCAGACTACGAGCCGTTCAGGGCTCTCGCCCATGGCCCTCAGGCTTGCGTTCCCGTACGGACGTGTACGGGAACGCGGAGTTGGCCGACCCCCTCGGGAGCCGGCCGACGCCGCGTACGGGTGGCGTCTGATCAGATGTCAGGCGCGCGGGGTGCCGTAGTAGCCACCGACCTGCTCGTGGTAGCCCTCATCCCCGACGTGCTTGTCCTTGTCGAACTCAGGAGAGTTCTTGATCTCGTCCTTGGTGCGGCCGACGTAGACCTTCTTGTCGGTCGTGTCCACGCGAGTGATGGTGCCGGCCGGCAGCAGTACGTGCTTGCCGAAGATCCACACACCGGTGTCGACGACGATGTAGGCGGAGCCGACCTCCTCGGAGTACTTGTCGACCTTGCCGATGTGGCCGTCGGTCGCCTCCACCTTGAAGCCCGTCAGGTCCAGGCCCGCCTGGTGGCCCGACGTCGGCTGGTAACCCCACATGTTCGTCACGATGAATCCCTTCGTTCAGCTGTACAGAATTACCCCGAACGCTTGGTCAGCGCCGGAATCTTTACTGACCGGGGACGGGTTCCCGATCGAGTGCCCGCCATGCACAGGAAATCTGGTTGAAATCCGTGCGGTCTGTCGGGAGCGGCGCACTACCCGGCCTTTTCAGCCACGGTCATTCGCGCGTCGCACCCTCGCCCTACGGCGTGTGAAACCGCCGTCTACCAGCGGTACCAGCGGCTACGCTTACCTCCACCGCCGGCCGCGGGCCTGAGGACGAACCCCAACACCCACACCACGAGAACAATCACCGCTATCCACCACAGTGCTTTCAGTGCGAAGCCCGCACCGAAAAGGATGAGAGCGATAAGAAGAACGAGAAGCAGGGGAACCATGATTATCAACCTCCGGAAAATCGTGTGCCCCACCCCTGAACGATCATGCGCACCGATTTCCGGGTTTGAGTCTTCTATTCGGGGTTATAGGGTTCGCCGCTACTGTTCTTCTTCGACTGTTCTTCTTCGACTGTTCTACTTCGACCGTTCTTCTTCGACCGGCAGGGGGAGCCGTGACCAGCACACGCAGTGAGTCCGAAGGGTCCGGGGTGACCGCCATGCCGCCGCTGCTCCCGGCGGAGCGGAAGCAGCGGCTACGGCGTCGCCTGGAGCGGCTGCTCGGCATCGCCGCCACGGAAGGCAACTCCCTGCTGGCGCTGCGCAACGGGGACGAGATATTCGCCGCGATGCTGGAGAGCATCCGCGGCGCCGAATACACCGTGGACATGATGACGTTCGTGTACTGGCGCGGTGAGATAGCCCGCCAGTTCGCGACCGCGCTGGCCGACCGGGCCCGCGACGGTGTGCGGGTACGGCTGCTGCTGGACGGCTTCGGCAGCCGACTCATCGAGCAGGACCTGCTTGAGATGATGGAAGAGGCCGGGGCCGAAGTGGCTTGGTTTCGCAAGCCCTTGTACCTCTCCCCGTTCAAGCAGAATCACCGCTGCCATCGCAAGGTGCTGGTCGTGGACGAGGAGACGGCGTTCACTGGCGGGGTGGGCATCGCCGAGGAGTGGTGCGGTGACGCCCGTAACGAGCACGAGTGGCGCGACACCCATGCCCAGGTGCGCGGACCCGCGGTGGACGGCATCGCCGCCGCCTTCGCGCAGAACTGGGCCGAGTGCCACGACACCCTCTTCGACACCCGCGACCGCTTCACCGACCACGCGTCCGAAGGCGGCGCCGTGGTCCAGGTCGTCCGCGGTTCGGCCAGCATCGGCTGGCAGGACATGCAGACCCTCCTGCGGGTCGTGATCGAATCCGCCCAGGAACGACTCCGCCTGGCCACCGCCTACTTCGCCCCCGACGTCCACTTCGTCGACCTGCTGTGCTCGGCCGCCCGGCGCGGTGTCGAGGTGGAGATCCTGCTGCCCGGCCCCCATACCGACAAGCGCGTCTGCCAGTTGGCGGGTCAGCACTTCTACGACGACCTGCTCGCCTGCGGAGTACGCATATTCCAGTACCAGCCGACGATGATGCACGCCAAGGTCATCACCGTCGACCGGGTCGCGGCCCTGATCGGCTCAACCAACCTCAACCGCCGCTCCCTCGACCACGACGAGGAAGTCATGCTCGCCGTAATGGACGAGGAGTTCACCGCCACCCTCGACGGGCACTTCGACGAGGATCTGCGGGCCAGCGAGCCGATCGAGAAGGGCCGCTGGAAACGCCGCTCCGCAGCTCAGCGGCTTCGGGAGACGGCCGTGGCCCCCATCCGCCGGTTTCTGTAGATCGCACGCGGACCATACGCGGACCACACGCAGCCCACATGGGGATGCCACGACGGGGCACCCGTCCTATGTCCGACAAACGACCAACGACCAGAAGGAGTTCACTGATGCTGATCCTCGCCATCGTCGCCGTATGTGTGGTCCTGGCCGTACTGGCGTTCCTCGTCCCCCGTCTCTCCCGCCACCCCGAACGCGGCACCCAGCGTTCGCTCGGCATCGGAGCTCGAGCCGGCGGCAAGGCGCCTGGCTTCCTGGGCAGGCTGTTCAGCAAGCCGTTCCGCAGCAGTTCCCGTGCCGTCGGCCGCAGCGGCTCGGCCGGCCGCCGCACCCGCGGCCGCATGCCCTTCTGACCGCACATGAACAGCACCGACGCGGAAGGGTTGTTGGACGGTCTCACCGTCGACGCCAGTCGCCGCGAGCAGCCGATCGTCCTGGACGAGACCGGGCGGCCCACCAAGACCTGGCGGGAGAACCACCCTTACGACCGCAAGGTCAGCCGCAAAAAGTACGAGCAGGAAAAGCGCGTCCTGCAGATAGAGATGCTCAAGCTCCAGCGGTGGGTCAAGGACACCGGCGCGCGGGTGGTCGTCGTATGCGAAGGGCGCGACGCGGCCGGCAAGGGCGGCACGATCCAGCGCTTCACCGAGCGGCTCAACCCCCGTGGCGCGCGGGTGGTCGCCCTGGACAAACCCAACGACCGGGAGGGCGGTCAGTGGTACTTCCAGCGGTACATCGCGCATCTGCCGACGGCGGGAGAGATCGTCTTCTTCGACCGATCCTGGTACAACCGGGTCGGCGTGGAGCGGGTGATGGGCTACTGCTCGAAGGAGGAGTGGGAGCTGTTCTTCAGGCAGTGCCCGGCCTTCGAGCGGATGCTCGTCGATGACGGGATCCTGCTGGTGAAGTTCTGGTTCTCCGTGTCCCGCTCCGAGCAGCGCACCCGCTTCGCCATCCGGCAGGTCGACCCGGTGCGCCGGTGGAAGCTCTCCCCCACCGACCTCGCGTCGCTGGACCTGTGGGACGACTACACCGAGGCGAAGGTCGACATGTTCCGCGCCACCGACACCGAGCCCGCCCCGTGGACGGTCGTCAAAAGCAACGACAAACGTCGCGCCCGTCTGGAAGCCATGCGCGGTCTGCTCTCGCGCGTCGACTACGCCGACAAGGATCCCGAGTCGGTCGGTACACCAGACCCACTCGTCATCGGCCCCGCCGACACCCTCCTCGAACCCGGCGAGGAGGACACCGCGCTCTCCCCCACTCCGCTGTCCCGTCGCACCACCGGCCCCGGCAACCACCCTGAAACCGCCTGACACAGACGGGGCAGAGCCGAGGAAAGGGCCGGGGAAAGGAACACGTTCGGATTGCGCCGAAGGTTCTCCACCCTCGCGCGGCCGACGACGGTGATGACGACGACGCGGTCACGGTGGATCCGGACAGTACGGCGCGGATGTCGCCCAGCAGGCCGTCGACGGAACACCGGCAGCCGGAAGCGAGCAGCCCCTCGCGCATATGCCCTCCTGCCTTGCCGTTCACGCGACCGCCGGGTTCCCGGACAGCACGTGCGAGCGGCCGCGGCCACACCGAGCCGCCGGCCCCGGACGTCACCGGGTGATCTTCGGCCATCGCGACCCGACGGCCGAAACCGTATGTTCCTACAATCCGTGATTGTGGCCGAACAGACTGTAGTCACCGCCGCCCCCGGCCCATACTTTGACCGCGTGCACCGACCGCAGGCCCATCAGCCCACCCCGCCCTTCAACGCCCCGGCCGCCCGCAGACTTCGGGCGGCGCTAGGAATGGGGCCCGAGCATGTCGCGTACGGGATGCGAGCCTCGTACGGACTTCCCTACGTCACCCCGGACCTGGTCGCCGCCTGGGAACGCGGGATCGCCGAGCCGAGTGCACCCGAACTCACCGCGCTTGCGGGCGTGTTGTGGTGTTCACAGGGTGATCTCATCGGCGCGCCACGGACCTTGCGCGAGCACCGTGTCGCGCGCGGCCTCGCCACCGACGACCTCGCGCGCTCCGTCGGCCTCGAACTCCTCGCGTACCAGCGGATGGAGGAGTCCGGCGAGTGGCGCGGCAACGAGCGGCAGTCGGCCACGCTCGCCGAGGTTCTCGACCTCTCGCTGCGCGACTTCGTCACGGTGACGGGGCGCGACGACAAGCTCGCGGAACTGCTGCGCAGCGCGATGACTACGCGCTGGCAGGCGTACGTGCGCCCGGTCGCCAAGATGGTGTCCCTGGACCGGCGGCTTCTGGAGGACGTCCTGGAGGAGATGCACACCGATTACCAGGGGCAGATGGTCGCCTCGCTGAGCTGGGGCGACGGTTCGGCCGCCACCGACGCCGGCGAGTCGGGCCGGGACTTCCTGGACCGGATCGTCGACCAGTTCTGGTCGATGGTCCAGAGAACTACGTACTGAAAGCCCCGGCCGCGAAAGACGACCTCAGAACAGCCGCGACCGCTAGAACACCGACGGCCTCTAGAACACCGGCGACCCCTAGAACACCGACTCCGCCTCGTCCATCCGGTCCTTCGGCACCGTCTTCAGCTCGGCGGTCGCGTCCGCCAGCGGCACCATTTCGATCTCCGTGCCGCGCAGGGCCGTCATCCTGCCGAACTCGCCGCGGTGGGCGGCCTCGACGGCGTGCCAGCCGAAGCGGGTGGCGAGCACGCGGTCGTACGCGGTCGGTGTGCCGCCGCGCTGGATGTGGCCGAGGATGACCGGCTTGGCCTCCTTGCCGAGGCGCCGCTCCAGCTCGAACGCGAGGGCCGTGCCGATGCCCTGGAAGCGCTCGTGGCCGAACTTGTCGATCGCGCCGTGGCCGTAGTCCATGGTGCCCTCGGCGGGGTGCGCGCCCTCGGCGACGCAGACGACGGCGAACCTCTTGCCGCGCGCGAAGCGTTCCTCGACCATCGCCACCAGGTCGGCCGGGTCGAAGGGGCGCTCGGGCAGGCAGATGCCGTGGGCGCCGGCCGCCATGCCGGACTCCAGGGCGATCCAGCCGGCGTGCCGACCCATGACCTCGACGACCATCACGCGCTGGTGGGACTCGGCGGTGGTCTTGAGTCGGTCCATCGCTTCGGTGGCGACGCCCACCGCCGTATCGAAGCCGAAGGTCCGGTCCGTGCCCGAGATGTCGTTGTCGATCGTCTTCGGGACGCCGACGACGGGGAGGCCCCCCGAGTCCGAGAGCATCCGCGCGGCGGTCAGCGTGCCCTCGCCGCCGATCGGGATGAGCACGTCGATGCCGAATTCACGGGCCATGTCCTGCGCGTTCTCGCAGGCCTCCCGGAGCCGGTCGCGCTGGAGGCGGGAGGAGCCGAGGATGGTGCCGCCGCGGGCGAGGATGCCGCTGACCGCGTCGAGGTCGAGGGTGCGGTAGCGGCCTTCGAGCAGGCCGGCGTAGCCGTCCTCGAAGCCGACGACCTCGTCCCCGTAGTTGGTGACCGCTCGGTGCACGACCGACCGGATCACTGCGTTCAGGCCAGGACAGTCGCCGCCTGCGGTGAGAACTCCGATGCGCATCGTGCTGTGTCTCCTGCTCGCTGCTGGTACGTGTGAGCCGGTGCGAGTCTTTCACGGCCCGAAGGGCGTCGTCGCTTCCGCACCCCCCACCAGGACGTTCTCCCTGGCGGGCGCCCTAGCTACCCGCAGAGGTATTGTCAAGAGGCTTCTGCTCACCTTAGTGGGCTATTTTACCGAGCCCCAAAAACACCCCCAGAACCGCTGAGAACAGTCTCCCGACAACGAGACGAACGGATGGAGAGCACGCGTGACGCGCAGCGTGTACGTGACCGGGATCGACCGCGGCGACGGCCGTCAGGTCGTCGAGCTGGGAGTCATGGAACTCCTGACCCGTCAGGTCGACCGGGTGGGGGTGTTCCGTCCGCTCGTGCACGACGGTCCGGACCGGCTCTTCGAGCTGCTGCGCGCCCGTTACCGCCTCACCCAGGACCCGGCGACGGTCTACGGCATGGACTACCACGAGGCGTCCGCGCTCCAGGCCGAGCAGGGCACGGACGAGCTGGTGTCCACCCTGGTCGACCGTTTTCATCGCGTCGCCCGTGACTACGACGTCGTCCTCGTCCTCGGCACCGACTTCGCCGACACGCAGTTCCCCGACGAGCTGGCGCTCAACGCCCGGCTGGCGAACGAGTTCGGCGCGTCCGTCATCCCGGTCGTCGGAGGCCGGGGGCAGACCTCGGAGTCCGTGCGCGCCGAGACGCGCAACGCCTATCGCGCGTACGACGGACTGGGCTGCGACGTCCTCGCGATGGTGGTGAACCGGGTCGCCCCGGCCGACCGCGCCGGGATACACGAGCGGCTCGACAGCCGTCTGCCGGTGCCCAGTTACGTGCTCCCGGACGAACCCGCGCTCTCCGCGCCCACCGTCGCGCAGATCGCCCAGGCCCTCGACGGCACGGTGCTCCTCGGCGACAGCGCGGGGCTCGCGCGCGACGCGCTCGACTTCGTCTTCGGCGGCGCGATGCTGCCGAACTTCCTCAACGCCCTGACCCCCGGCTGTCTGGTCGTCACCCCCGGCGACCGCGCCGACCTGGTCATCGGCTCGCTCGCCGCGCACAGCGCGGGCACCCCGCCCATCGCCGGCGTGCTGCTCACCCTGAACGAGCGGCCCAGCGACGAGATCCTCACCCTCGCGGCCCGCCTCGCGCCCGGCACCCCGGTCGTCTCGGTGGCCGGGAACTCCTTCCCCACCGCGACCGAACTCTTCGGCCTGGAAGGGAAGTTGAACGCCGCCACGCCGAGGAAGGCGGAGACGGCGCTCGGTCTCTTCGAGCGGTACGTGGACACCAGCGACCTCCTCAAGCGCGTCTCCGCGCCGAGCAGCGACCGCCTCACGCCCATGATGTTCGAGCACAAGCTCCTGGAGCAGGCCCGCTCCGACAAGCGCCGCGTCGTGCTGCCGGAAGGCACCGAGGAGCGCGTCCTGCACGCCGCCGAGGTGCTGCTGCGCCGGGGCGTCTGCGACCTGACGCTGCTCGGCCCCCTCGACCAGATCCGCAAGAAGGCCGCCGACCTCGGCATCGACCTGGGCACCACCCAGCTCATCGACCCGGCGACCTCCGAACTGCGCGACCGCTTCGCGGAGAGGTACGCCGAGCTGCGCGCGCACCGGGGCGTGAGCGTCGAGCTGGCGTACGACGTCGTCGCCGACGTGAACTACTTCGGGACGCTGATGGTGCAGGAGGGCCTCGCCGACGGCATGGTGTCGGGCTGCGTGCACTCCACCGCCGCCACCATCCGGCCCGCCTTCGAGATCATCAAGACCAAGCCGGACACGAAGATCGTGTCGTCCGTCTTCTTCATGTGCCTCGCCGACAAGGTCCTCGTCTACGGCGACTGCGCGGTCAACCCGGACCCGAACGCCGAGCAGCTCTGCGACATCGCCATCCAGTCGGCCACCACCGCCCGGCAGTTCGGCGTCGAGCCGCGGATCGCGATGCTGTCGTACTCGACGGGTACGTCCGGTACGGGCGCCGACGTCGACAAGGTGCGCGAGGCCACCGAGCTGGTGCGACTGCGCCGCGCCGACCTGCGGATCGAGGGGCCGATCCAGTACGACGCGGCCGTGGAGCCGTCCGTCGCGGCCACCAAGATGCCGGAGTCGGAGGTCGCCGGGCAGGCGTCCGTGCTGATCTTCCCGGACCTCAACACCGGCAACAACACCTACAAGGCCGTGCAGCGTTCGGCCGGCGCGATCGCCGTCGGCCCGGTCATGCAGGGCCTGCGCAAGCCCGTCAACGACCTGTCACGCGGCGCGCTGGTTCAGGACATCGTGAACACCGTCGCCATCACGGCGATCCAGGCCCAGAGCCCCGACCCGAAGGTGTCCCAGCTGTGAGCGCGACCCGTGTCCTCGTCCTCAACTCCGGCTCCTCGTCGGTCAAGTACCAGTTGCTCGACATGCGGGACACCAGTCGGCTGGCCATGGGCCTCGTCGAGCGCATCGGCGAGGAGACGAGCAGGCTCAAGCACACCCCGCTGCTCGGTGGGGAGACCCGCGAGCAGACCGTCCCCATCGCCGACCACGAGGCCGCCCTCAAGGCCGTCGCCGCGGAACTGGCCAAGGACGGGCTCGGCCTGGACTCCCCCGAACTGCTCGCGATCGGCCACCGGGTCGTGCACGGCGGCATGTTCTTCACCGATCCGACCGTCATCGACGACACCGTCATCGCCGAGATCGAGCGCCTGATCCCGGTGGCACCGCTCCACAACCCGGCCAACCTCACCGGCATCCGTACCGCCCGGGCACTGCGCCCCGACCTCCCCCAGGTCGCGGTCTTCGACACCGCGTTCCACACGACGATGCCGGAGTCCGCGGCGCGCTACGCGATCGACGTGAAGACCGCCGACGAGCACCGCATCCGCCGGTACGGCTTCCACGGCACGTCGCACGCGTACGTGTCCCGGGAGACCGCGAAGCTGCTGGGCAGGACGCCGGAGGAGGTGAACGTCATCGTGCTGCACCTCGGCAACGGAGCGTCGGCCTCGGCCGTGCGGGGCGGCCGGTGCGTGGACACCTCGATGGGGCTGACGCCCTTGGAGGGGCTCGTGATGGGTACGCGCTCCGGAGACGTGGATCCGGCGGTCATCTTCCATTTGATGCGCGTTGGGGGGTTGTCCACCGACGAGATCGACACTTTGCTGAACAAGCAGAGTGGCCTGATCGGCCTGTGCGGCGACAACGACATGCGCGAGATCCGCCGTCGTGTCGACGAGGGTGACGAGCAGGCCCAGCTCGCCTTCGACATCTACATCCACCGCCTGAAGAAGTACATCGGCGCCTACTACGCGGTCCTCGGCCGGGTGGACGCCATCGCTTTCACCGCCGGAGTCGGGGAGAACGCCGCCCCGGTGCGCGAGGCCGCGATCGCCGGCCTGGAGGCGCTGGGCCTGGCGGTCGACGGCGACCTGAACGCCGTACGAGCGGATGGACCCAGGCTCATCTCGCCGCAGTACGCGCGCGTCGCGGTCGCCGTGGTGCCGACGGACGAGGAACTGGAGATCGCGACACAGACGTACGCGCTGGTCGGAGAGAGCAATGCCTGAGCCGAGAGAGATATGCCTGAGCCGCAGAGACATATGGCCGCGAGATCCATACCTGAGCCCGTCGGCACGTATGTCTGATACACCCCACCTCACGCCTGATACATCCCACCTCATGCCTGATATATCCCAGCCCGGCGAGAGATACGAGAGATACGCCTGAGCGCCTGCCCGCCCATTTGTATCTTCCGCCAGACGGAATATTCCGTAGCGAAACAAACCGATAGGATCGTCCTATGCGCCGTTCGAAAATCGTCTGTACTCTCGGCCCCGCGGTCGACTCCCACGAGCAGCTCGTCGCGCTGATCGAGGCCGGCATGAACGTGGCCCGCTTCAACTTCAGCCACGGGACGCACGCCGAGCACCAGGGCCGGTACGACCGTGTCCGGGCCGCCTCGGAAGAGACCGGCAAGGCCATCGGTGTTCTCGCCGACCTCCAGGGGCCCAAGATCCGCCTGGAGACCTTCGCCGAGGGGCCCGTCGAGCTGGTGCGCGGTGACGAGTTCACCATCACCACCGAGGACGTCGCGGGCGACAAGTCGATCTGCGGCACGACCTACAAGGGCCTGCCCAGCGACGTCTCCAAGGGCGACCAGATCCTCATCAACGACGGCAACGTCGAGCTGCGGGTCGTCGAGGTCACCGGCCCCCGGGTCAAGTCGA
Source organism: Streptomyces sp. NPDC093544 (assembly GCF_040683495.1). Taxonomy (NCBI): domain Bacteria; kingdom Bacillati; phylum Actinomycetota; class Actinomycetes; order Kitasatosporales; family Streptomycetaceae; genus Streptomyces; species Streptomyces sp. NPDC093544. The sequence goes on from NZ_JBFBEA010000022.1 coordinate 29,835, forward strand.
TCGTCGTCGAGGGCGGCGTGATCTCCGACCACAAGGGCATCAACCTGCCGGGTACGGCGGTCAACGTGCCCGCGCTGTCCGACAAGGACGTCGAGGACCTGCGCTTCGCCCTGCGGATGGGCTGCGACATGGTCGCCCTGTCCTTCGTGCGCGACGCCCACGACGTGAACGACGTCCACAAGGTGATGGACGAGGAGGGCCGCCGGGTCCCCGTCATCGCCAAGGTGGAGAAGCCGCAGGCGGTCGAGAACATGGAGGGCGTCGTCGCGGCGTTCGACTCCGTCATGGTGGCCCGCGGCGACCTGGCCGTCGAGTACCCGCTGGAGAAGGTCCCGATGGTGCAGAAGCGCCTCGTGGAGCTCTGCCGCCGCAACGCCAAGCCGGTGATCGTCGCGACCCAGATGATGGAGTCGATGATCACCAACTCCCGCCCCACGCGCGCCGAGGCGTCCGACGTCGCCAACGCGATCCTCGACGGCGCGGACGCGGTCATGCTGTCCGCCGAGTCGTCCGTGGGCGCGTACCCGATCGAGACGGTCAAGACGATGTCGAGGATCGTCGTGGCGGCCGAGGAGGAGCTCCTCTCCAAGGGCCTCCAGCCTCTGGTCCCCGGCAAGAAGCCGCGCACCCAGGGCGGTTCGGTCGCCCGCGCCGCCTGCGAGATCGCCGACTTCCTCGGCGGCAAGGGCCTGGTCGCCTTCACCAAGTCCGGCGACACCGCCCGCCGCCTCTCGCGCTACCGCGCCTCCCAGCCGATCCTGGCCTTCACCACGGACGAGGGCACCCGCAACCAGCTCACCCTCAGCTGGGGCGTCGAGTCCCACGTCGTCCCCTTCGTCCACAGCACCGACGAAATGGTCGACCTCGTCGACCAGGAACTCCAGAAGCTCAACATCTTCAACGACGGCGACGTGGTCGTCATGACCGCGGGCTCACCTCCTGGCGTCCCGGGCACGACGAACATGGTCCGGGTGCACCACCTGGGCGAGAGCGCCCGCACGGTCTGACCTGCGGCAGTGCTTGTACGGCGCTGAGGGCGCCCCCTGTTGCAGGGGGCGCCTTCAGCCGTCTGTCTGTCGGGGGTCAGCCGACGGTGCCTGAGTCCACCGGGAATTCCGGGGGCTGCGGACTGGAGAAGTCGAACAGGGATGGATCCTCGAATGTGCAAGCCGCTTCCCGCCACGCGGGAGCGCTTGAGACAACGAAGCTGCTGCCGTCCGGATCGATCATCCAAGTCCAGGAGGCGTCGTCCGCCGGGATGTCATGACGTTCCCGCAACGTCGCGAACTCCCCTTCGGAGGCCCGACGGACACGGAGTCCCTTTCGGTAGATGGGCTTGAGAAACATCAACTCCACATGCCCGAAGTACACTTCGACCCGGGTTTCCGTCTCGTCGATCTGGGTCGCGTCGCTGCGCAGAATGAGCTGACGATGTGACGCGGCGAAGCTCACCACCCGGAAAAGCCGGCCCTCGCGCACGAATTCTGGCATTGCTTGTACTTCCTGACTCTCGGCTCATTCCGCCCAGTCGGGCTTGGTCGGATAGGCGCGGGTCGGCACCTTTTCACCCGGCTTGGTTATGTACCACTCGATGTCCTTCCAGAACCGCTGGCCCAGGATCGTCTTAACCCGCAGTGTCGCGACCTCCCAGGCGGTGCCGTTGCCGGTCTTGGCCGCCTCCCTCCAATTGGCGCCGATCAGCGGTTTGCCACGTTCGAGAAGAAGGGCCAAGGCTTCGTCGGCACTCCCGGCACCCGGGACGCCGTCCAGCAACACGGACAACCGCACATTGGGATGGGCGATTGCCCCCTCGACGGCAAACATCCACACAGGACGTCCTCCCTCCGCGCCAGGGAAGGGATCACCAAACCCCTGCTTCGCGTTGAACGTCCGGCCGCCGAGCATCGTGGCCAAGTCGTCGGAATACGGATTGATGCCGAGGATGATGTGATCCCCATCCGTGACAAGGTCCTTGAGGATCGCGTCAACGCACTCGTTGTGAACGAGGACAGGTTTCGACCCCGCGAACACATAGTAGGTGTTGGTCTGCTCGACCTCGAAGTTGTAGACCTTGACGTCCCCCTTGACGAGGGACGTGCCGAGGACCTCCTCGGAACCACCGTCCTGCGTTTCGAAGGTGTCTCCGGCGCGGAGGGCACGAGCCTCGACCCAACCCCGTTCGCGCACCCAGAAGCGGTGCGTGTCAGAGGCCTCGACCTTGCCGTCCACGGTGCTGATCCGGACCAGCTGGTCGACCGTGCGGTCGAACAGCTTCAAGACCCGCTGGAGAGACTTCTTGCCCGTTGCCTGGTCGAGGGACCAGACACGGTCACCGACCTCGATGTCCTCAATGGGCTTCGGCCCGTCGGCGGTGGCAACCTTCGTACCTGCAGGGAAGCACCGAGAAAGGAGCGCCTTGACACCCGCCTGCTCCAGGCTCGCGACACCCGACGCCGACATGCCGGCGCCGCGCAGGCCCCAGATCGCCGTGCTCAGACGGGCACCGTTCACCATCGCCGTACGCACCGCGAACGCCGCCGCGGCCGCCCGCATCAGCAGATTCGGGATGATGATGCTCCCGGCCAGCCACAGGCAGCTGTTGAGTTCGCCGTGCCCGAAGCAGCCGACGATGTCCGCGACCGCGCCCGTGGCGATGGCCTTCAGGACGGATGCGGTGAGCTCCACCCCGTCCACGTGCACGTTGTTCTCACGGAACCGCACGTCGAGCGGAGAGCTCATCAGATAGTCGCGCTTGAGGGCGCTGCCGCACTTCGCGCGGTCGACACCAGGCAGCGGGCAGGACTCGACGTAGAAGTCCATCTCGCCGTAGACGTGGAACTCGAGGTCGATCTCGCAACCGATCTCGCCCCCGGTATGGGTGCCCACACAGTCGCCCAAGGGATTGATGTCGACCAGCGTGTCGCCGCTGGGCTTCATCACGACCCCGTCAATACCCGTGCCGCTGCCGTCGGCGGTGCGCCCCTCCTCCTGCTGGTCCTCGTAGGCCACCTGTTCGGTGCGGATGGCGGCCTGCGCGGCCTCCACCGCGAGGTTGCGGGCGTTGGCCGCGGCCGCCTCGGCCACGGTCGCGTCCGCCTCGGCCTGGTCGGCGATGCCGCGCGCGGTACCCGCGTCGGTCTCCGCCGCGTCCGCAGCGCCACGGGCACTCGCCGCGTCCCGCTCGGCGTCCGTGGCCGCCGAGTCGGCGTCCGACGCGTACCCGTCGGCCAAGTCCGCCGCTGCTTGCGCCGCCGCGGCGTCCTCGGTGGCCTGCCGGTCGTATTCGACCGTGTTGGCCTCAGACTTCTTCGCCGCCTTGGCAGAGGCGGCCGCCGCATCCGACGAAGCCTGGGCCTCGGCCGCGGACTTGGTCGCACTCGCTGCGTAGCCGGCCGCCTCCGCCGCAGCCTGCGCCGCCGCCTTCGCGTCGACGTCGGCCTGGGCCGCCAGTACCTTGGCCAGGGCCGCGGCCTTCGCCGCTTCGGCCGCCTTCGCATCGGCCAGCGCTGCCTGCTGCTGAGCAGCCGTCTTGGACGCCTGCCCAGTCAGTACGGCCAGGCCGGCCGAGGAGTCGGTCTCCGCGTAGGGGGAGCCGAGTTCGATGGCATCGTTGGCCGGCTTGACGACCTGCAGCGCCGAGTCACGGGCCGCCGTAGCGGCCTGCGCGGTGGCGTAGGCGTGTCCCGCGGTGCGGATCGAGTCGGCACCCGCGAGTACGGCTTCGGAACGCGCGACAATTGAGTCGCCCTTGGCCTTGGCTGCCGCCTTCTGAGCCGTCTCCGCTTCCGCCTTCGCCGCGATGGCGTTCCACTTCGCCGCCATGGACGCATCGATGGCGTCGGCGGCGGCAGCGTGAGCCTTCGTCACCGCGGCATTGGTGATGGCTACATCTCGCTTGGCGCCATCGGCTGCCGACTGGGCGCGCTTGGCCGCGCCCTGAGCCTCGGTCGCCGCTGTACGCGCTGCGGTGGCCGCCTCGGTGGCGTCATCCGCTGCCGCACGTGCCGCGGTCGCGGCCGCGGTGGCGTCGTCCGCCGCCTTACGTGCCTTGGTGGCTGCCTGACGGGCCTCAATGGCATCCGCCGTACCGTCCACCGCGGCGACCAGGGCATCCGCCGCCTCGGCTTTCGCGACGAGGCTGTCCCGCCTGTCCTCGGCAGCCAGCGCCCCGTCACGCGCCTTCTTGGCCCTGCCCTCGGCGGCCAGGGCGCTGTCCTTCTTTTCGGACGCCGTCCTCCCCGCCACCTGTGCGTCGGACAACCTGTCGGCCGCGACCTGGCGCTGGGACTGGGCGATCGATTCGGCGTCCTGCGCCTTTTTGCGTTCCTTCTCGGCCAGTTCCTTCTGCGACTTGGCGTAGTCGCGCTCGGACTCGGCCTTCTGCCGCTTGGCCTTTGCGTCCGCCGCCGCGTTCTTCGCGGTCTGCTCCGCGGCCTTGGCCCTGTTCTCGGCGGCCTTCGCCTCGGACGCGTGCTTCGCGGCCTCCGCGGCCTGTGCGGCTGCGCCTTCCGAGGCGGCCTTCGCCTGCGCGGCGGCCTCCTCTGCGGCCTTACGCCGGAACTCGGCCTTCGCCGCATGTGCCTGCGTGTTGGCCAGCGCGTTCAGAGTCTTGCTGTCGGCGGCCGAGGCCCGGGTGGCGTTGAACGCAGTCTCCGTGGCCTTCGCCGCAGCCTGCGCCGCCGCCGCGGACGCCTTGGTCACCTGTGCGGCCTGCTGCCCATACATCAGACCCCGACCGCGCGGCAAACCGGCCGCGTCGGCGATGGCGTACGCCGCCGTCTGAGCCTTGGTGACCTTGTCCGCCTGGGCCTTGGCGGAGAGCGCGGCGCGGGACGCCACGAAGAGGCGACCCGAGGCACGCCCCTGCGCGGTCGCTATCCACTTCTTGACCTGGGCGAACTCGGCCGCTGTGGGGTAGAAGAGTGGATGGTCGTCCGGCTTCTGCTTGGTCCAGTATGCCTGCCAGTCGGTCAGTCGGTCGGCGATCAGTGACTGGGCGAGCGCCTCCCCGAGCGCCTGGGAGGCCGTCGAAAGATCGGCGTTGGCCTGTGTCTCGGCCCGGACGATGGTGTCCCGCTGAGTCTTCTGACCGGCCAGCTCGTCCTGCCACTCGGTGGCGGCCACGGCCAGCTCGGTGCCCAACACCTCGTGCGGGTCGGGCGGATTGGTGTACGCGCAGGACGCGAACCGCGCCTTGAGGTTTTCGACATCGATCCGGAACTCCATCGAGTCCGGGTCGGGCGCGGTCGTGGGGAATCCGCCGTACTGGAGGAAGAGCCGCGCGTCGTCGGCGTACATGGGGTGCATGAACTGCATCTCCCATTTCCACGCGTCACGGTCCTTGTAGTCCTCGTACTTGTCCTCGTCATAGCGGGCGTTGTAGATCGCCGTGGCCGCGTCGACGGACTCCTGGCTCGCCGTGGGATGGGGGTCGGTATAGAGGTCGGCCTCGTTCTTCCAGAACTGGGCGGCGACCCAGTCGCTCAGATTTATCGTGTCGAAGGGATTGGAGTCGTCCTCCACCCACTCGAAGCCGGCGCTCGTGTAGCCCGGCGGATTGGACATGGACGGAATCGCGAGGGATTCCTCCCACACGTATCGGCGGCCGTTGAGCTCATCCAGCTTGGTGTCGGCCGCTGCCCGGTCCGTCTTGTACGACGTGGCAAGCGGCGTGGCGGTCCAGTACTCCGGGTTGGCAGCCGTGTGCAGCTGCTCCTCCGTGCCGACGAGGCCTGCCCGTGCGACCTCCTTCGTCGCCGGACCGCCCTTGCGCGAGACACCGTTGAGGAGGCACTGGTCCTCACGGACCTGCTGGGCGTTCTCCAGGTCGAAGAGGGTCGGGACGGTGGGGTCGTCGGCGGTGGCCGCGCTTTGCTGCCGGTCCAGGCTGGGGAGTTGGCCGCCGGTGACGGCGATCGCCGTCGCGGTGGCAAGGGCCGTGGTGGTAAGGAGCCGGGACCATCTGCCTGGGGCCCGGCGGAACATGGTCCGGCGTCTCTGCTCGACCGGACGTGCGTGTGTACGCATGCGGAAGTGTCAGCCGTTCTGCCGAGAGGAAGTTGGGGCGAGGTCGCTGGCGGAAACCGCTCAGAAGAGCAAGTTGTAACCCCAGCCGCTGCTGCCGATCTGCGTGCGCGCGGCGAAGGGGGCCGAGGCCGTACCGGTGCCCTTGAAGAGCCACAGTGCGCCCGCGCTGTCCACTCCGATCAGGTCGGGCTTGCCGTCGCCGTCGTTGTCGCCCACGGAGACGAGATTGGTGTAGTCCGCCCACGCACCGCCGGTGGGGGCGGGCACGATGTAGCGGGTGTTGGCGAACACCGCTTCGGCCGTGGCGGTGCCGCTGCCCGGGTAGACGTAGAGGACTCCGGCGGTGGAACGGGCAATGACGTCGGCCTTGCCGTCGCCGGTGTAGTCACCCCGGCCGGCGACCTTGTTCATGCCGTTCCAGCCGGACGGGCGGACCAGGACCCTGGTGGACAGCGTGCCGTCTGCCTTGCCCTGGTAGAGCCAGAGCGCGCCTGTCGTGTCGCGGGCGAGCAGGTCGGGGTGGGCGGTGCCGCCCATGTTGCCTACGGAGACGAGCAGGGTGTACTGATCCCAGCCGGTGCCGAGCACCTTGGTGTCGATGCCGCGTTCGGCGGTGTAGTACAGCGTGCCGTCGATCACGGCGTACAGGTCGGTGCCTGTCTGATTGTTCGAGATGTTGGCCTGGGCGAGAAGGGTCGCGCCGGTGTAGCCGCCCCCCAGGTCGAACTTGGCGGCGAACCCGCCGGTGCCTTTGGCCTCGTGGTCGAAGAGGCGGCCGTTCTTGTCACGGCCGATGAGCGGGAAGAGGCCGGTGCCGTCGGCGGCCGCCTGCTGGATCAGCGGCGCCTGGTCGGTGCGCGCTGTCTGCCTGGCTTCCGGCGCGGAGGACGAGGTCGGTGCGAACTTTGCCGTCGTCACCGCCAGTGCGGCGGTCACCGCGACTGCGGCCGCGAGCACCGTCGCCCGGCGTACCGAGCGGTTGACGAGAGTGAACATGTAGTAGTGCCCCTCGCTGATGAGGTCGGCGGGGGACTCGCACGCGCGCACGCCTCAACGCATCGCGCGCCGGTCGTGCTTCCCCCGTGCCGCGGCTGGTCATGCGCACGGCAAATTCACCCTATGGGGAAGTTGTGAAAGTTGTAAACGACCTTTAAAGAAGTTGTCCGGGTCAGAGAACCCGCTCATGGCCGTGGCCCGGTCCCTCCGCGCGAGCGGAAGAACCGGGCCACGGCCCTGTGTGCGGCTCCCGGATGGGCTTGAGGGGGCTCAGTCCTGGTACGTGTGCATGCTGGGTATGGTCAGCGTGCCGCCGAACTGGCCTGCCTGGACGACCTTCACGTCGGTGAAGTAGATCAGCGGGATGTTCAGGGGCGGGGGGTGCTCCGGGTCGAACGTGATCGGTATCAGGCCGAACAGCTTGCCGGAGATGCTCTCGGTGTACATGACGGTGTCACCGTCCTTGATGGTGGACGTCGTGCCCTTGCCCGCCTGTACGTGGTAGGTCTTGCCGGCGTGCTTGTCGATCACCGTCTGGTGCAGATCGCCGATGTCGGTACCGCCGGAGATCACGTACTTCAGGACCTCTTTGACCGTGCCGTTGGCGGTCTTCACCTTCACGACGCCCTGATAGTCGGCACCCTTGAGCAGCAGCGAGCTGGCGTTGAGGTACCAGGGGTCGTCGGGCAGGATCACCGGGTTGTCGACGTTGCCCTCTGCGTCGGTGGAGACAGGACAGTCTGCCGCGTCGGTGCTTGCGCTCGCGGACGGGCTGGGACTGGGGCTGGCGGACGAAGTGGCCTCGTCGGTCGCCTCCTTGGACGCCTCCGCGCTGTCCTCGGCCGCCTTGGACGCCGTGTCGGTGGTGTCCTTCACCGTCTCGTCGGCCGGCTTGGCCGTGTCCGTGACGGTGTCGGAGCTGTCGCTGCCCGACGTGTCCTCGCTCGCGCTCGCCGAGGGCGTGGCGGACGGCGAGGGGGTGGCGCTCGCCTTCTCGTCGGGCGTGAGGATGTCCTTGATGACATCGCCGATGCCCAGCGGGTCCAGCGGGTTGCTGCTGCTCTCGGACGGCGAGGGGGTCGCCGTGGCCGTGTCGGCCTCACTGCCGCTGCTCTGGGGTGCCTTGCTCGCCGACGCCGACGGCGTGGGCTCGGCCTTGTCGTCGGAACCTGAATCCGGCGAAGAGGTCTCACCCGTACCCGAGGACGCCGTGGCCGAAGGGCTCGGCTCGGTCGCGTCGGCTGACTCGGAGGCGCTCGCCGAAGCGGACGCGGATGCGGAGGGCGTCGGGGTGGCCGACGCGTCCTCGCCGTCGAGGAGCTCGACGCAGGCCTGGTACTCCTCGGCCGTCAGACTCTTCGAGGTGGCAGGCTTGTCATCGGCGTTGGCGAGTGTCGGCGTGAGCCCCATCCCCATGAGGACCGCGGTCGGCATCGCCGCGAAGGCTATCGCCTTGCCGGCCGGCACGTGGAACCTGGTGGCCAGCGGCTTCCTGGGGGCGGCGTGGCGCGGCCCAGTTCTCGTACGGGGTTGAGCCGCTGAGTCGCCCTGGGACGACACCTCGTCAGTCGGCACGGTACCCCCCGCCGTTGCCGCTGCCGTTGTCGGCCGTGGCACTCTCGGTCAGCTGCTGGCCCGGCTCCGGGGCGCCCGCGCCGGTCGTATCTCCGGCATCGGCGTCGGCAGGAGCGGGCCCTTCCTGCGCGTCCCCCGCCGGGCCGCGCTTGCCGGCGCGGTGGGACTTCGCGCCCTCGGCCGACGCATCCCTGGGCATCCAGGAAACGGAGAGCGCGCCGCCGATCAGAGAGAGCAGGAAGCCGACAATGAAGCCACCGATGTTGGAGACCACCAGGGAAACCAGACCGAGGACGATCGCGGCGACACCGGCGAAGACACGTGTCGCCTGCTGGAACCACATGGTCAGGCCCAGCGTGAACAGCAGAACACCGATGATCAGTGAGCCGGCACCCGCGGTGGTCGCCATGGCGAGCGACATGTTGCCCAGCTTGAAGGTGGCGTACGGGAAGTAGGCAATCGGCACCCCGCCGAGCAGGGTGAACAGACCGGCCCAGAACGGCCGGTTACCCCGCCAGTCACGGAATCGCAGACGCGCGCGGGTGAAGTACCCGGCGCTCTGGACCGGAGTCTCGGCACTCATGGAAAAAAGCTCCCTGGGTCCGGTGGAAGTACGTACCGGCTCGGCCGTGGGGTGGTGAAGCCGGAAAGTATGGGCTCAAAGCGCCCGGTGCGAAGCATCGGGCGGAGGCGGGGGCGGAGAAACGACGGCTCCCCGCCCCCTTGGGCAGCTCAGCCGCCCAATCGCACCGCTGCGACGGAAACCGTTAGAAGCACTCCATCGTGGCGCTCGTACCGAGTCTCATCGACAGACCGCTGAGCTTGAAGGTGCCGGCCGTGGTCGCCCACGCCGTCTGCTCGACGTCCGTGAGGTCGGCCGAGTCCGCCTGCTGGGCGAAGCCGCCCGGCAGCACGCCGTCACCCTTCCTCACTGCAGGACCCTTGCTCTGGTCCTGAACCGCGACGCCGATCTCCATGCCCGTGAAGGTCGCTTCGGCGTCGAGCTGGGCGACGTCGATGTAGAGGTTCTCGGCGATGACCTTGTGCTTGTCGTCCGGACCCGCTTCGAGACGGAGGTAGATCGTCTTCCCTATGAGGGGAATCTCCGTCTTGACCGACTGGCACATGTTCGTGATCTCGGCGTGCTTGAACGACGACACCGCGACGGCACGGGGCGTCTTGGTCTTGCCGTCGGTCGACGTGTAACCGGTGTCGATGGCGCCGTACTGGGCGAAGCCGGTGCCCTCAAGATGCCCGGCCTTGACCTTGAACTCCTGGCCGGAAACGCTGAACGACGCGGCGAGCGCACCCTGCGCGAGCCCGACGCCGATCGCGGCGGCCGCGGCGACGCTGGGCACCATGACCACAGCGAAGCGCTTCCATCTTGTCCCGCCACGCACCTGGGACTCCATATTTCCTCCTTCTCGGACGTACATCTCCTGGCCCTGACTGCCCCGTTGTAGCGGCTCAGCCGGGCAGGGATGGGAGAAGTGCTACGTCCTCGGGAAGGAGAGCGCCCGTACTTTCAGGCGCTTACCGTGCCCGAATCACTGGCGATCACCCCCGAGCGACAACCACTGGTCGCGCCTGACGCACATCACGCACAACCTGCTGGACAGGCTCTGCCGAAGGGCAAAGACCCCCCTGTCCAAGAGCCGGCGCCACTGCCGCCGGCCCTACTCGGCGGGGACCCAGAAAACCCCTTGACCCGATTGGCTGTCGAGGTAGGGGGGAATGGACCGAGCGTCGCCGATCGTGGTGCATTCTCGCCGCCCCCGCAAGGGGGTTCGTTACTGGCTAGTAACGGGCGGATAACCGAACAGCGACCCGTCGGCATCGATCAACAACACAGGGTGGCGTCAAGGTAGGTGACACACTGGTTGATCCTCGGACAGAATCCGACAGATCAACGCCCCCGACTTACTCCAAGTAACAGCGGCCGCGTTTACCAAGATTTGGTAAAGCGCGGCCACTTCTCTCCCTAGGGGCACATCTTTCACCCGGGCATCACACGTCCGGGCGTTTAGCAACAGGTCAGAGAACCCGTCGCGGTACTGGTCAGAACAGGGCCCGGGCCAGCGCCCTGCGCGCCGCGATCACCCGCGGGTCGTCGGCGCCGACCACCTCGAAAAGCTCCAGCAGCCGCAGCCGTACGGCATCCCGGTCGTCGCCCGCCGTGCGCCGCACCGTGTCGGTGAGCCGCCCGAAGGCGTCCTCGACATGCCCGCCCACGAGGTCCAGGTCGGCGGCGGCGATCTGCGCCTGCGCGTCACCGGGCCTCTCCGCGGCGTCCTTGCGCACCTGCTGGGGATCGGCGCTCGCCACGCGCTGGAGCAACTCGGCCTGCGCGAGACCCAGTTTCGCCTCGGTGTTACCCGGGGCGTCACTCAGTACGTTCTTGTACGCCTGTACGGCACCGCCGAAGTCGCCCGCGTCCAGCGCCTGTACGGCGGCTTCGAGGAGCGCGTCGTGCGGTCCGGCCGGGGGCTCGGCAGCCACCGCCGGAGCACTCCCGGGCTCGGCGTCCGGATCGACGACCAGGCCGGTCAGCCCGAAGCGCTCCTCGGCGACCTGCACGAGCTGGTCCAGGGTCCCGCGGATCTGGGCCTCACCCGCCGCCCCCTGGAAGAGCGGCAGGGCCTGCCCGGCGACCACCGCGAAGACGGCCGGGATCCCCTGGATCCCGAACTGCTGCATCAGCATCTGGTTGGCATCGACGTCGACCTTGGCAAGAACGAAGCGTCCGTTGTACTCGACGGCCAGCCGCTCAAGCACCGGGCTGAGCTGCTTGCACGGCTCGCACCACTCGGCCCAGAAGTCGATGACGACCGGGACCTCGTTGGAGCGCTGCAGGACGTCGCGCTCGAACCCCGCCTCGTCGACATCGATGACAAGGCTGGCAGGGGAAACGCCCCCGCTCTCACCCCCGCCACCCTGCCTGGCCGCTTCGGCGCGCGCCTGCTCCGCCTTGACCTTGGCCTCCTGGGCCGCCTTCACCGCGGCGAGGTCGACGACTCCGCTCATGGACATGTTCCGTGGCTGCATGAGTACATCTTCCCCCCTCCGTGCACGCGTGTGAAAAGCGTTGTGAAAGCCGGGCCGGTTACGTCTTGATTGGTACTGCCGGGCGCCGGGTCCCCACCTGACGCGAGTGCGGTTGTCGCCGCGTTCGAGCTTTCGCTACGGGTCGTAGCGTAACTGTCCGAAGACCCCGGTGTACGCCCTTCTTCGGTGATCTCCCTCACGGCTTCGGGTAAACGACGGATACGGCCACAGAGGGCACAGGGGTCGCTGAGACTGGCCGGATATGGTCACTGGCATGCAGAGTCGCATTTCCGCCCCCCGTACGGGACGTCCGCGCAGCGCCGCCGCGGACGCCGCGATCCTGGCGGCGACGCGGGCGGCACTGGTCGAACTGGGCTGGTCCAAGCTGACCTTGGGGGACGTCGCGACCCGAGCGGGCGTCGCCAAAACGACCCTCTACCGCCGCTGGGCGGGCAAGAACGAACTCGTGGTCGACGCGGTCGCCGAACTCTTCGACGAACTCCAGCTCCCCGACCGCGGCAGCCTGGCCGCCGACATCGAGGGCGTGGTCCTCCAGTTCGCGGCGATCCTGTCCCGCCCGGAGGCGAAGACCGCCCTGATGGCGGTGGTGGCGGAGTCGACCCGCGACGAACCCCTGCGCGAACGCATCCGCACCTCCATCGTCGACCGCCAGAAGTGCCTGGTCCTGGAGGGCCGCGCCCGCGCCCAACTCCGCGGCGAACTCCCCCCGGAGCCCGACCCCGAGTCCGCCGCCCGCACCGTCGACCTCATCTTCGACGTGGTGGCGGGCGCGGTGGTCCACCGAACCCTGGTCAGCGCGGAGCCGGCGGACGAGGAGTGGGTGCGCAGCTTCACCCGGGTGCTGCTGCTCGGCCTGGCCGCCGGGTCGGAACCGGCGTAGCCGTCCTCCGGGACTTCATGGCGTCTCCTCCCCTGGACGGTGGGCCCACGCCCACCGTTCTCATCACACGGCACAAGCCGGGATGACATGAATCGAATCAATGGACATGTTCGTCACCTCAGGGCCAAGCCCTCAGAATCCCTGCGCCGACCGACTCCCCTCCACCCCGTCCCCCGCCCGCAGCAACCGCAGGAACGCCTTCAGCCCCGCGATGATCTCCTCGTTGTTGGTCAGACGGTTCACCGTGGCCTCGAACTCCCGCCCCAGCGCGGCGATCTTCCGGTCGGCGTCGTCGGCGCGCTCGTACACCGAGACACCCAACGCATCGACCCTGCGTCGCAGTTCGGCGAGCGAGCGGTACTGCTCCTCGGTCTTCTCCTCCAGAACCCGCACGCCCGCCACCAGCCGCGTGACAGTCCCCCTCAGCTCCACCACGTCGTCGCGCGGGTAGGTCACGTCCTTGAGCAGTGTGCCGAGGCGTCGCCGCAGTTGCGCGAAGTAGGCGCCCGCGGGCCGGAAGACCGTGCTCAGCAGGAAGAACCCGGCGAACCAGTAGCCGGTGGCGTTGCCCGTGGCGGCGGTGACCGCGACGACGAGCCCCGCCGTCACCATGTGCCCGGCGACGGCGACCCGCAGCATCACGCGCGCGATCCTCGCGGCCTCGGCGTCCCGCTCCTCCGAGACCGCGAGACCCTTCTCCCTGCTCACCGCGATCTCGGCGAGCACCGAGTGGGCCCGGAAGTAGAGATTCCACGGCACCGTCAGCAGAACGAGCAGCCAGAGCAGGCTCATCACCCCGGCCGCGGCCCCCAGCACCACGGACAGCGGCGCCCCCACCGCGTACGCGAGCACGAGCGCTCCGACGGTCGTGAACACAGCGCACACGCCTAACAGGAACTTCCCCATACCGTCCCCCAGTTGCCCCCGCCGGCACCATCCCGGCCCGTGCTTCCGGTCCATGGTCCCGCCCCGGCGGCGGCCGGTCATGAGTACAACTACCTACGGCCGCTCCCCGCGCCGGTGATCGGCGCCGCGAGCGGCCGTGGCTGTTCCTGGTCGCGCGCTGCGCGACGCCGGTCAGAAACCCGCCGGCTCCGTGTACACCCCCCACTCGTCCCGAAGCACCCCGCAGATCTCCCCCAACGTCGCCTCCGCCCGTACCGCGTCCAGCATGGGCACGATCATGTTGGACCCGTCGCGCGCCGCGGCGAGCATGGTCTCCAGCGCGGCGCGGACCGCCGCGTCGTCCCGCCCGGCCTTCCGCCCCGCGAGCTCCCGCACCTGGTCCCGCTCCACCTCATGGCTGACGCGGAGGATCTCCAAGTCGCCGGTGACGGAGCCGTGGTGGACGTTCACGCCGACGACCCGCTTGTCGCCCTTCTCCAGCGACCGCTGGAACTGGAACGCGGACTCGGCGATCTCCCCGGTGAACCATCCGTCCTCGATGCCCCGGAGGATCCCGGAGGTGATCGGACCGATCGGGTGCTGTCCGTCCGGGTGCGCGCGCTGCCCCCGCTCCCTGATCTGCTCGAAGATCTTCTCGGCGTCGGCCTCGATCCGGTCCGTCAACTGCTCGACGTACCAGGAACCGCCCAGCGGGTCGGCGACATTGGCGACGCCCGTCTCCTCCATCAGCACCTGCTGCGTACGGAGGGCGATCTCCGCGGCCTGCTCCGACGGCAGCGCGAGCGTCTCGTCCAGGGCGTTCGTGTGCAGCGAGTTCGTGCCGCCCAGGATCGCCGACAGCGCCTCGACCGCCGTACGCACCACGTTGTTGTACGGCTGCTGGGCGGTCAGTGAGACCCCGGCCGTCTGCGTGTGGAAGCGCAGCCACTGCGCCTTGTCGGACGTGGCCCCGTACACATCACGCATCCAGCGTGCCCAGATCCGCCGGGCCGCCCGGAACTTGGCGATCTCCTCGAAGAAGTCGAGGTGCGCGTCGAAGAAGAAGCTCAGCCCGGGTGCGAAGACATCCACGTCGAGGCCACGGGAGAGGCCCAGTTCGACGTATCCGAATCCGTCGGCGAGCGTGTACGCCAGCTCCTGCGCGGCCGTGGAGCCGGCCTCCCGGATGTGGTAGCCGGAGACGGAGAGCGGCTTGTAGGCGGGGATGCGCTCGGCGCAGTGCTCCATCAGGTCACCGATGAGGCGAAGGTGCGGCTCGGGCTGGAAGAGCCACTCCTTCTGTGCGATGTACTCCTTGAAGATGTCGGTCTGGAGCGTGCCGTTGAGCAGGCCCGGATCCACACCCTGCCGCTCGGCCGCGACCAGATACATACAGAAGACCGGGACCGCAGGACCGCTGATCGTCATCGACGTCGTGACGTCACCGAGCGGGATGTCCTGGAACAGGACCTCCATGTCGGCCGCCGAGTCGATCGCGACCCCGCAGTGCCCGACCTCGCCGAGCGCGCGCGGGTCGTCGGAGTCGCGCCCCATGAGGGTGGGCATGTCGAAGGCCACGGACAGGCCCCCGCCGCCGTTGGCGAGGATCATCTTGTAGCGCTCGTTGGTCTGCTCGGCGTTCCCGAATCCGGCGAACTGCCGGATGGTCCACGTTCGCCCTCGGTAGCCGGTCGGGTGGAGGCCACGGGTGAAGGGGTACTCCCCCGGCCAGCCGATCCGCTCGAAGCCCTCGTACGTGTCTCCCGGCCGGGGCCCGTACACCGGCTCCACGGGATCTCCGGAGAGCGTGGTGAAGTCTGCGTCGCGCTTACGCGCGGCGTCGTACCGGGCCTGCCAGCGTCGGCGGCCCTCTTCGATGGCGTCAGCGTCCATACCTTCGAATTTACTAGGACGTCCTAGTAAATGTCGATGGCTGACCGCCGTACGTTGCCCATACGGCGGCAGGGATTGCGCAGTGGTGGTGGGTTACGCGGCGACGGGATTACGCCGTCACACCTTGGCGACAACGGGAGTGCCGTCCGCGATCTTGCCCTCGAGCTCGCGCGAGATCCGGCGCTCCACGAAGAAAGCGGCCGTCGGAACGGTCCCCGCGAGCAGCACCCACAGCTGCTTGGCGACCGGCCACTTCGCCTTGGAGCCCAGGTCGAAGGCGACGATCAGGTACACGACGTACAACCAGCCGTGCGCGATGGCGACAAGGCGGGTGAAGTCGACGGCCCCGTCGATGTCGAAGCCGTACTTGGCGATCATGCCGAGGCACAGCAGAACCAGCAGCACACCGGTGAGGTAGGCCATCACGCGATAGCGGGTCAGCACGCTTTTCTTCATGGAGACGAGCGTAACCACCGGTTTCGGGCGATCTTCGGGCGCCCCCGGCTCGTAGCGGAGGCGGCCCTTCCCCACACACTGAGGCGACCCTTCCCCACGTACCACTGCCTGCTACTCCTCGTCGAAGTCCTGAGCCGCGACCCTCAGCGGCCGCAGCATCGCGAAGATCTCCGCGCACTCCTCGGCGTCGTACGCACCGAGCCCGAAGTCCATCGCCATCAGGTCCTGGGTGGCCGCGTCGCAGACCTCGCGCCCCTTCTCGGTGATGGAGGCGAGCGTGCCGCGCCCGTCGTTGGGATTGGGGCGCTTGTCGACGAGCCCGGAGGTCACCAGCCGGTCCACGGTGTTCGTCACGGACGTCGGATGCACCATGAGCCGCTCACCGATCTTGGACATCGGCAGCTCGCCCGCCTTGGAGAACGTGAGCAGCACCAGCGCCTCGTACCGCGCGAACGTCAGCCCGTACGGCTTGACCACCGCGTCCACCTCGGCGAGCAGGATCTGGTGCGCGCGCATGATCGAGGTGATCGCCGCCATGGACGGCACCGAGCCCCACCGCTGCTTCCAGTGCTCGTCGGCACGGGCGATGGGATCAAAGGCAAGGCTGAGCGGCTTCGACACGCCAAAGACCTTACCGGCCGGTCACATCGTGGTCAGCCCTGTCTCGCCTTTCGGTCCCCGGCCCCGGAATACCGGGCGGAACGCCGTCCGGACGACGCGCCGAACCAGATGCCGACCGACCGCCGAACCCCGCCGCCCCAGTGTCGTATCCATGTCGACTAAGCGCCCTATGCAACGATTGCCGATGAATTGTCACTGATAGTCACCTTCGCCCAAGGGGGCAGGATGTCCCGGCTGATCCGTACCTTCGCGGCACTCGCGGTGCTCGGGCTCGCGGCGGGCTGCTCGTCCACGCCTAGCGTCGACGAGGCCTCCGTCGCCGGCGCCGCCACCAAGAAGGCGAGTCCGGCGCCGACCTCGCCCTTCTGGGTCGACCCGGCCAGTTCCGCCTCCGAGCAGATCCAGTTGTGGGAGCGGCAGGGCCGCACCGCGGACGCCGAACTGCTGGCGCGGATCGCCGGGCAGCCCGTCGCGCTGTGGCCGGCCGGTGAGACCGACCCGGCCCCGGCGGTCACGTCCGCGACCACGTCGGCATCCCAGGAGGGGCGGACGGCGCTGTTCGTCGCGTACAACATCCCGCACCGGGACTGTGGCCAGCACTCGGCGGGCGGGGCGCCGGACGCGGACGCCTACCGGGCGTGGATGGGGAAGTTCGCGAACGCACTGGGCGACAGCAAGGCCCTGGTGGTGCTGGAGCCCGACGCGGTCGCGCACATCGTGGACGGCTGCACTCCCGGCGAGTACCACGCCGAGCGCGAGCAGTTGCTCGGCGAGGCGATCGTCCGGCTGAAGCAGCAGCCGAACACGCAGGTGTACCTGGACGCGGGCAACCCGTCCTGGATCCAGGAGCCGTGGAAGCTGGTGGACCCGTTGAAGCGGGCCGGCATCGAGAACGCGGACGGCTTCGCGCTCAACGTCTCCAACTTCCAGACGGACGCGGTGACCAAGGCGTACGGCCTCCATCTCTCCCAGGACCTCGGCGGCAAGCACTTCGTGATCGACTCCAGCCGCAACGGCAACGGGCCACTGCCCGGCGTCTGGTGCAACCCGTCGGGCCGGGCGCTGGGCACCCGGCCGACCACCGACACGGGCGAGCCCGCCCTGGACGCCTATCTGTGGATCAAACGGCCCGGAGAGTCGGACGGCACCTGCGAGGGCGGTCCGGACGCCGGCCAGTGGTGGCCGGAGTACGCGCTGAGTCTGGCGCGCAACTCCAATTCGTAGGCACGGCAGGCCGGTTCAGCGCACCTGGATCCACTTCGCCTCCGACGGCGTCCCCTCCCCGTCCGTCACGAACAGCATGTACCAGCCCGGCGGCACCAGGGCCCGGTCGCTGGGTACGTCGACAGTGACCGAGTTCTCGGTCTTCGTCAGCCCGAGTTCGATCGAGCGCTGCTCGACGTCCGTCGTGTGGGTGACCGCGCTCGGGCGCATCAGCCGGGCCTTGACCACGCGCTCGGGGTACTCGGTCGCGAAGGTCGCGCGCCGCTTGCCGTCGAGAACGTCCGGGCCGTCACCCAGCACCGGGCGGTTCTTGCCGTTCTTGTGCAGGGCGGGCGGGGTGAAGATCTCCATGCGCTGCTCGAAGTGGCCCAGCTTGGTGTTCTGCTGGTCGTCGAAGAGCGGGTCGGAGCCGAAGGTGGCGACGCGGCCGTCGGGCAGCAGCAGGGCCTCGGAGTGGTAGTTGCGGCCGACCTTCGGGGAGGCGGCCTCCTGGAAGGAGTTGGCCTTGGGGTCGTAGAACTGCGCCTTGAGAATGTTGCTGGCGCTGCGGCCGCGGTAGTCCTCGGAGCCGTTGGTGGTGAAGACGGAGTCGTCCGGCATGATCACGCTGTTCAAGTACCGGGTGCCCTGGGGGAGGTTGGGGCCGTCCTCGAAGGACGGGCTGCCCTTCTTGAGGTCGACGACAGCCGTGCGCGGGGTCGACTTCTTGGACTCGCCGACGCCTCCGCCGCCGAGGATCATCACCTTCTGGTCCTGCGCGGGCGGCAGCAGCAGGGATGCGGAGGTCTCGGTCTCGTCAGGGTCCCGCAGCCCGGGGACCTTCTCGAACTTGTTGGTCTTCAGGTCCCAGATGCCGGGCTCGCGGCCCATCTCGGCGGGCCCGTAACCGGCGTTGGACGCCGGGTAGAAGAGCTTGCCGCCCTTGGTGAGGAAGAGCGCGGGGTAGGTGGGGAAGTAGCGCTTGGGACCCGGTGTCCACTTCTTCGTCTTCGGGTCGTAGATCTCGTTGTCGCCGGGGTCGATCATGCCGACGTCGTCGAGGCCGGAGACCGCGAGGACCCGCCCGTCGTCGAGTCCGACGAGCGTCGGGTACCAACGGGCCTTCTGCATGGGGTCGACGGGGATGTACTTCTCGGCCGTCGGGTCGAACTCGTAGGCCGCCCTGATCCCCTGGAAGTCCTGCTTCTCCAGGGTGATCTTCTCGGAGAGGCCGTACGTGTTGTCGGCGTCCTTGCCTTTCAGGCCGACGATCTCGTACTGGGCCTGCGTGTCGGTGGCCGAGGTCGGGCCGCCCTCGGTCGCCTCCACGAAGACACGGGACTCGCTCGCGACGATCCTGGTCTTCCAGGGCTGCATGACGCCCGCACGGTTGTACGTGACCTTCTGCGTGCGCTTGGCCTTGGGGATCCGGACGTCGACCTTGCTGACGTACTCGACGCCGGCGGGTGAGCGGAAACGGGTGCCCTTCTTGAGATACACCGCCCGGTCGGGGTTCTCGTTCTTCACCCGCATACCGCCGCCGGCCCGCTCGACCTCGCTCTCGAGCAGTTCGTAGCGGGCGGTGCCGCCGGCCACCAGCATTCTGCCGCTGGGGAGTTGGGCGTGCCCCGAGCAGAAGAAGTCGTCGGGGGTGGCGATCTTCTTGAAGGTGTCGGTCGTCGGGTCCCAGAGGACGGTGTCGAACGATCCCTTGTCGAACTTCCGCTTCTCGTTCCCCGAGCCGGCGACGATCAGCACCTTGCCGGTGTGCAGCAGGGCCGCGTGGATGGCGTTGGTGCGGTAGTCGTCGGGGATGTCGAGGTGGCTCCAGGAGCCGTACTTCGCCTTGTAGCCGGGCTGCGCGATCTTGTACTCGTAGTACGTCTCGCTGGCGAAGCCGACCGCGGCGGGGGCGTTGAGGCCGGCGAGCACGACTATGCCGCCGATGCCCAGCACGGTCTTCTTCGTCTTCTGCGAGGGCTGGTAGGCCATGGCCTAGTTACCTCCTGTCGTGGAGCTGGTGACCGCGGTCGTGCTGCCGCTGGTCGCGAGGGCGGGCTCGACGGCCTCGGTGATCCGAGCGGTCGTCAGATGGGGCAGCTGCCGGGCCCTGCGTTCCTTGAGCAGCGTGGCGACCCACACCCCGACCGGGGCGAGCGAGATCCCCATGGCCAGCACCGCCCAGGTGCGCATGGCGGCGTGGGTGTGGTCGAGGACGACCGACGCGGCGAGCGAGACGCCGAGCAGCGCCGCCCAGGTGAGGTGGATACGGAAGGTCAGCAGCCGGTCGGGGTTGGCCTCGCCGCCCTTGGGGGTGACCACGAAGCGGCTGGGTCGGCGGATCAGGGCTTCGCCGAACGACTTGAGGTAGATGGGCGCGGAGAGCGCCGACATCGCCATGCCCGCGAGGCCGCCGGAGCCTTCGGGTTCGTGCGGGGAGACGTTGTGCCGCCGGTTCCAGAGGTAGAGGCCGATCTGGAGGGCGGCCGCGTCGCTGTAGAGCATCAGCCAGACGGATGCGGCGACCTGCGTGCCGGATGCGCCGAACCACAGGAAGAGGAAGCAACTCATGATGCCCAGCAGCCAGTTGACGGCCGTCATCGGGTAGTAGACGAGCATCATCGTGTACGAGAAGAGGCGGCCGGGAGGCATCGTGAACGGCGCCTTCCAGTACTGCTTGAACAGCGTCTCGTACGTCCCCCGCGACCAGCGCATCTGCTGCGTGAAGAAGTCCGTCCAGGAGGCGGGCCCCTCACCGACGGCGAGCACGTCCGGGGTGTAGACGGACCGCCAGTGCTTTCCGCTCCTCGGGTTCTTGTGGCGGTGCAGCTCGAACCCGGTGGCCATGTCCTCGGTGATGGAGTCGTACAGGCCGCCGACCTGACGGACGGCCGCGACGCGTACGACGTTGTTGGTGCCGACGAACATGGGCGCGCGGTAGCAGTTGCCGGCGCGCTGGATCAGCGCGTGGAAGAGGAACTGCTGCGACTCGGCCGCCTTGGTGACGGGGTTCTCGTAGTTGCCGTAGACCTGCGGCCCGACGACGAACGCGACGTCCGGGTCCCGGAAGTAACCCATCATCCGCTCAAGGAAGTTGGGGAGCGGGACGTGGTCGGTGTCGACGGAGGCGAAGTACTCGTACTCCTTGCCGTGCATCGCGATCCACGCGTTGTAGTTGCCGTGTTTGGTACGGGCCTTGTGGACGCCCTTGTCACGGTTCCACTCCGGGACGCCGAACCGGGTGAAGTGCCGGACGCCGAGTTCCGCGCAGAGGGCCTTGGCCTGTTCGTCGTCGCCCTCGTCGAGGAGCCAGACGTCCACGGGTCCGGCGTGGGTGACCCTGACCGCGCCTTCGAGCGTCGCGCGGACCATGGCGAGGGGTTCCTTGCCGGGGACGTACGTGGTGAGGAAGGCGACCCGGGTCCCTTCCTGGGCCACGACGGGTATCGGGTCCCGCGCCACCATCGTGGCGTGCGCGATGCTGATCACGTTGACGACCATGAACAGCTCGATCAGCCCGATGGCTATGAGCATCGCGATGTCGAGCCCGACCAGCCAGCGTTCGCCGCCTTCGCGCTCCACCCAGTGGCTCGGCCACACCAGGTAGACGAGGAGCAGGCCGGTGAGGATCGGCGCGAAGGTCATCAGCAGGACAGCGCGTATTCGGTGCGGCTCTCGCGAGAGGAGCTTGGTGTACTGCACCTGGTACGCCGGGCCGGACGGCTGCGTGAGCGGTCCGGCGAGACGGCTGTAGGTGTCGTAGTCGTAGCCCTCGGGCCGCACAGCGCCCTCCAGTGATTGAACCAGTCCGGTGATCGAACAAGCCGATACCCATACACAAGTGGAGATTTGGTGGCGTGTCGAACTGGGCGCGTCCGAAGGGGTAATCGGCCCCGCTGGAGCGGACACAACAAAACCCCGGCCCAGAAGGACCGGGGTTTGCCTGGAGGAGGCCTACGCGGACAAGTGGCGTTCCACCGTCTCCACCTTGGATGTCAGACCGTCCGTCACACCGGGACGGATGTCCGCCTTCAGGACGACCGAGACGCGCGGGGCACGCTCCTCGACGACGGCGACGGCGCGCTTGACCACGGCCATCACCTCGTCCCACTCGCCCTCGATCGAGGTGAACATCGCGTCGGTGTGGTTGGGCAGCCCCGACTCACGTACGACCCGGACGGCGTCGGCGACGTACTCCCCCACGTCCTCGCCGACGCCCAGCGGTGTCACGGAGAAGGCGACGATCATGACGTCTCCACCACGCCCTCGCGCCGGGCGCGGGAGGCGATGACCGCGTTCTCGGCCTCGTGCCTGAGCCTGCGCTCGGCGAAGAAGCCGCCGGTCGGCAGGACGGAGAGGACGAAGTAGAAGGCGGCGGTCTTCGCGCCCCACTTGGTGCGGTTCCAGGCGTCCGCCCAGAAGATCACGTACAGGATGAAGAGGACGGCGTGGACGTAGCCCATGACGGGCACCGCGTTGAAGTCCGTTGTCCGCTTCAGCACCGAGCAGACGAGGAGGATCAGGAAGGAAGCCGCCTCGGGGGCCGAGATCAGGCGGAGGCGGCGGAGGGCGCTGGCGGTCTTAATGTCCACGGGTCACCTTCGGTGGGAGATTCGCTTTCGGCAGGAACGTCGCTTTGTGAACGCAAGCACAAGCGTCCGAACCATTGTGGCACCCGGGTTCCGGCCGCCCCGGCGCGGGGTGCGGGGCGGCGCACCCGCCGGATCCCCTGGCCCCCTAGGGGTCCGATCAGGGACGAGATCCACCCGTAGGCCCTTTTGGCGGACCCTACCCGGCCGCTACCTTCACAGCGTGGCGATGTTCCGACTTCAAGGCAGCAAGGTGCTGGCCGTCGACATGACCGGGGATGCCGTAAAAGCGAAGAACGGCTCGATGGTGGCGTACGACGGTCAGGTGGCCTTCAAGAAGATGAGTGGCGGCGGTGAGGGCGTACGGGGGATGGTGACCCGGCGCCTCACCGGTGAGCAGATGACGGTGATGGAGGTGAAGGGGCACGGGACCTGCTGGTTCGCGGACCGGGCTTCCGAGATCAACCTCGTGAATCTCCAGGGGGACAAGCTGTACGTCGAGTCGAGCAATCTGCTCGTGACCGATGCCGGGCTGCGTACCGGCACGGAATTCACGGGCATGCGCGGTGCCACCCAGGGCAACGGGCTGTTCACGACGACCGTCGAGGGCCACGGCCAGGCGGCGATCATGTCCGACGGTCCGGCGGTGGTGCTGAGGGTGAGCGCGCAGTATCCGCTCACCGTCGACCCGGGCGCGTACATCGCGCACCAGGGCAATGTGCGGCAGTCCTTCCAGTCGGGCGTGACGTTCCGCACGTTCATGGGCGAGGGCGGCGGCGAGGCCTTCCAGATCCGCTTCGAGGGCGACGGCCTGGTCTACGTACAGCCCAGTGAGCGGAACACGATCGCGGGGGATGTGTGACATGCCCTTCCGTGAGATCAACTCGAAGATGGTCGAGGCCACCGTGCTGCCCGGCCAGCGGATGTTCAGTCAGCGGGGCGCGATGCTCGCCTACAAGGGCGAGGTGTCCTTCACGCCCAACATCCAGGGCGGCCAGGGCGGAGTGATGTCGATGCTCGGCCGCCGCCTGGCGAACGAGGCCACCCCGCTGATGACCGTCGAGGGCTCCGGCACGGTGCTCTTCGGGCACGGCGGCCACCACATCCAGGTGATCGGCCTCACCGGCGACACCCTGTATGTGGAGGCGGACCGGCTGCTCGCCTTCGACGGCGCACTCCAGCAGGGCACGATGTTCATGGGCTCGCAGGGCGGGGTGATGGGCATGGTGCGCGGCCAGGTGACCGGTCAGGGGCTCTTCACGACGACCCTGAAGGGGCACGGCGCGGTCGCCGTCATGGCGCACGGCGGCGTGTTCGAGATCCCGATCACCCCGCAGCGCCCGGTCCACGTCGACCCCCAGGCGTACGTCGCGCACCACGGCGACGTACGCAACAAGCTGTCCACGGCGTTGGGCTGGCGCGACATGGTGGGCCGCGGCTCGGGCGAGGCGTTCCAGCTGGAGCTGAGCGGCAACGGCGCGGTGTACGTCCAGGCCTCGGAGGAGAAGCTGTGAGCGGATACGGGGCTTCGGGGCCGACCGTCCACGACCCGATGACACTGCCCGTCGACGACAACGTGAACAACTACACCTTCTGCGTGGAGCTCAAGGGGAGCCAGTGGTTCCTGCAGAAGGGCAAGATGATCGCCTACTACGGGACGATCGACTTCAACGGCATCGGACACGGCCGGCTCGACCGACTTGTCCGTACGTCTTTCCATTCGCCTCTGCACGCGAGCGACTGGGTCGTGGCGGAGGGCTCGGGCAAGATGCTGCTCGCCGACCGGGCCTTCGACGTGAATTCGTACGATCTGGAAAACGGCAACCTGACCATTCGCTCCGGCAATCTGCTCGCTTTTCAGCCAACTCTCGCCCTCAAGCAGTCGATCGTGCCGGGTTTCCTGACCCTTATCGGAACGGGCAAGTTCGTGGCCGCCTCCAACGGTCCGGTGGTGTTCATGGAACCCCCGATCCGAGTGGACCCACAGGCACTGGTCGGCTGGGCGGACTGCCCCTCCCCGTGCCACCACTACGACCACGGGTACATGACAGGTGTAATGGGCGGTCTACGTGCGATGACGGGCATCGGCGGGGCCTCCGGTGAGGAGCACCAGTTCGAGTTCGTGGGGGCCGGCACGGTGCTGCTCCAGTCCACCGAAACCCTCATGGCCGAGCAGGCCACGGGAGTGGTCCCGCAGCAGGCGGGAGTACCCGGCGGTGGCGGGGTACCCGGCCAGCATGGACAGCAGGCAGGCGTACCGCGCCTTCCCGGACAGCTGGGAGACCTCCAGCGTCGCTTCGGGCTGTGAGCGGTAGTCTGCGGAGTGTGACATCGAACGCGTGCGCGTAGTCACACCGCCCTCACTAGTTCGCCTTTCAACATTTTAGGTAGACTTCACTTATGGAGACCGAGACGGCCACGCGCTGGCTGACCAATGCGGAGCAGTGTGCCTGGCGCACCCACCTGGACGTCAACAGGCTGTTGACTTACCAGCTCGAGAGGGACCTGCAACCGTTCGGCCTGACCATGAACGACTACGAGATCCTCGTGAACCTCTCCGAGTCGGAGGGCGTACGGATGCGGATGAGCGACCTCGCGTCCGCCACCCTCCAGTCCAAGAGCCGCCTCTCGCACCAGATCACCCGCATGGAGAACGCGGATCTGGTGCGCCGGGAGAACTGCGAATCCGACCGCCGGGGGCTGTTCGCGGTCCTCACCGACCACGGCATGGAGACGATGCGGAAGGTCGCACCGCACCATGTGGCTTCCGTGCGGCGGCACTTCATGGACCTGCTGTCGCCGGAGGCGCTGGAGGAGCTCCACAAGACGCTGACGCCGATCGCGGAGCATCTGCGGGGGCAGCGCGGCAAGCCTTGACTTGCTCCTCGCCGTGAAGGGCGAGGATTCTGGCCTTCTCTACCGGTTGCCGTGCCGCTACGCGGCACGGTTTCCGGCCGGGAATCCGTGGCTTCCTGTTTCTTCGCGCTGTGCCAGAACAGGTTCTGGTCTTACCGGCGCTCCGCAGGCTGACACCGCCAGTCCGGCGGCCTTTTTGACGTTGATCGCGGCGTTGTGATCCCGGTCGTGGACGGTGCCGCAGGCGGTACAGGTCCATTGGCGGACGGACAGGGGTTTGGGGCCGTCCACGGCGCCGCATGTGGAGCAGGTCTGGGAGGTCGGCTCGAACCGGCCGATCTTGATCAGGGTGCGCCCGTACCGTTCCGCTTTGTATTCCAGTTTGTATTCCAGCATGTTCACGAACGCCGTCCAGCCGGCGTCGTGGACGGACTTGGCCAGCCTGGTACGCGCCAGTCCCGCCACCGACAGACTCTCCACGGCGATTCCTTGGTTCTCGGAGATCAGCCGGGTGGAGAGCTGGTGGTGGAACTCTGTGCGGGCGTCGGTGACCTTGGCGTGGGCGCGGGCGACCTTGAGGCGCGCCTTCTCGCGGTTCTTCGATCCCTTCTGTTTGCGGGACAGTTCCTTCTGGGCCTTCTTCAACTTCTTCTCCGCCCGGCGCAGGAACCGGGGCGAGTCGATCTTCTCGCCGGTGGACAGCACGGCGAAATGGGTGAGCCCGAGGTCGATGCCGATGGTTTGGTCGGTGGCGGGCATCGACGCGGCGGCGGGGTCGGTGTCGATGACGAACGAGGCGAAGAACCTGCCCGCACTGTCCTGGAACACGGTGACGGAGGTGGGGGTGGTGGGCAGCGTGCGGGACCACTTCACCTTCACCGCCCCGATCTTGGGCAGGTTCAGACGGCCGCTGTCGGTGATGGTCCAGCGGGCGTTGGCCGTGAACCGGATCGACTGCCGGGTGTCCTTGCGGGACTTGAAACGGGGTGCACCCAGTTTCGGGCCCTTGCGGGTGCCCTTGAGTGAGGCGAAGAAGTTCTTGTAGGCGGCCTCGGCGTCGCGCAGGGACTGCTGGAGGACAACCGCGGAGACCTCGCCCAGCCAGGACCGCGAGGCGGTCCTCTTCGCCTCGGTGATCAGACGGGTCGACAGCTCACCGGCCGTCGGGAACGGATACCCGCCCGCCGGGCGTCCTGGCGGGCCCGCACGGCGTCGTTGAACACGACGCGGGCGCACCCGAACGCCTTGGCCAGCGCGGTGCGCTGGCCGGTGTCCGGGTACAACCTGAAGGCATACCGGAGCTGCACGACGATCACACTAGGCAGGTCGAACGAGTACCGTCACCGGGAACATGCGAGCGAACCTTCACCGTCACCGCAGCCCAGTCCGGCTCCGCCAGAACGACACCGCGACGCTCCGCGTCGCAGGCGGGAGATTCGCTTCACCCCGGGGTGAACCCCCGAGCACTGCGAATGAATCCCGGTAGCGCTCCGCTGGGAAGGCCGCCTGCGACTGCGTGCCGACTGTGGCTGGTCGCGCCCACCTGGCGGAGCCGCAAAATGTCACAGCCCCGCGCCCCTCAGGGGGCACCAGGGACCCGGAGTTCGAAGAGTGCGCCCCCCTCGGGTGCCTCCCGGACCGTGAGTGTTCCGCCGTGTCGTACCGCCACATCGCGCGCGATGGCGAGGCCAAGACCGGCCCCGCCGTCGTCGCGGGTGCGGGCGTCGTCGAGTCGTACGAAGCGCTCGAAGATGCGCTCTCGCTGGTCGGCGGGCACACCGGCCCCGTCGTCGGCGACTTCCACCACGGCCCACACACCGTCCGTCCGCACACTCACCGAGACCCGCTCCCGTGCATGCCGCTGGGCGTTGTCCAGCAGGTTGGCGAGCACTCTCGCCAACTGCCCCCGGGAACCGGTCACTTCGACGGCCGGAGCGTCGGCGGTCACCCCTGCTCGGCCGGCCGCCTCTTCCCGTACGACCGCCCCGAGGTCGAAGCGCGTGCCCGCGGGCCTCTCGCCCGCGTCCAGCCGTGCGAGCAGCAGCAGATCGGCGGCGAGATGCTGCAGCCGTACGGTGTCCTCGACGGCCCCCGCCAGGTCGAGCAACTCCGGGTGTGCGGCGCCCACTTCGAGCTGGGTGCGGAGGGAGGCGATGGGGCTGCGCAGTTCGTGGGAGGCGTCGGCGACGAACCGCCGCTGGCGCTCGACGGATGTCTCCAGGGCGGCCAGCGTCTCGTTCGTCGTGCGGGCCAGACCGGCGACCTCGTCGTGTGTGTCCGGCACGGGGACGCGCCGCGCGAGATCCTCGGAGGCCGTGATGGCGGCCATCTCGCTCCGGATGCCCTCGACGGGCCGCAGCGCCCGCCGCGTCACGCGCCAGGTCACTGCGGCCACCACGGCGAGAAGCAGCGGGAACCCGATCAGCATGACGGTCAACGCGGTGCGTACGGCGCTCTGTTCGGCGGCCAGTGGCGCACCGGCGTACACCGTGAGCGTGCCCTTGTTCTGCACCTCCACGGTCACCGCGGCGAACCGGTAGTCCTCCGTGTCGCCGTCGATGGTGGCGGAGCCCTCGCTGAAGGTCGTCTCCTCGCCGATCTCACCGGGTTCGAGGGACTCGTCGTCCCCCTCCTCGTCGTCATCGTCACCGACACCGGCCGCGGGGGGCTGCGGTCGTACGGCGCCGACGCCCGTCCCGCTGATCCGCTCCAGATCCTCGCTCGCGGCGACCAACGTCCCAGCCTCGTCGACGACTTGGACGGGACGGTCGTCGTCGTCCAGCGACAACTGGTCGTAGGCCTGCCCGCCCGCGAGATCGGCGGCGACGGACCGCGCGGACCGCTCGGCCTGAGTACTGGCCTGCCCGCTCAGGTTGGACCGCAGGGACAGCGTCACGGCGGTGCCGGCGGCGATCAGAGCGATGGCGACGACAAGGGTCGCGCCCAGCGTGGCCCGCGACCGCACCGAGCCGAAGAGGCGTCTCATCGTGCCTCCAGGCGGTAACCGGCGCCGCGTACCGTCCGGATGAGGTCGGCGCCCAGCTTCCGGCGCAGCGTGCTGACGTACACCTCGACGATGTTCGGATCCCCGTCGTACGCGAAGTCCCAGACGTGCTCAAGGATGTCGGCCTTGGAGACGACCTCCCCGGCGCGCACGACGAGCTGTTCGAGGACCGCGAACTCCTTTGCGGTGAGGGTGACTTCGTCCTCACCACGGAAGACGCGCCGCGCTGCGGTGTCGACCTTCAGGTCACCGACGACCCGCACGGGCGAGGCCCCGGCCTGCCCGCGCCGCCGCAGCAGCGCCTTCACCCGCGCCACCAGCACCACGTACGAGAACGGCTTGGTCAGGTAGTCGTCGGCGCCGGTGTCGAGCCCCTCGGCCTCGTCGTACTCGCCGTCCTTCGCGGTGAGCATCAGGATCGGTACGTCGTGGCCGGCGGCGCGGAGGGCGGAGCACACGTGGTAGCCGTTCATGCCGGGCAGCATGATGTCGAGGATGACGAGGTCGTACGTCCCTTCACCGGCCCGGTACAGCCCTTCGAGCCCGTCGTGGACGACGTCCACGGCGTAGCCCTCGGCCGTCAGACCCTTGGCGAGCGACAGGGCGAGCCGCTTTTCGTCCTCCACGATCAACAGGAGCATGCGCCCAGCGTCGCAAACCGAAGCTGAAGAAGGCTTCAGGTGGCTTCAGCCTGCCTTCAGTGTCCGTCGCGCAGATTGGTCCCCGGCGAACGGCGCCGCACCACGGCGCACGGGATCAACTCGGGAGGAACTCTCATGAAGCGCAACATCGTCATCGCCACCGTCGTGGCCGCGGCCCTGGTCGGGGGCGGCACGGCGACGGCTCTCGCGGTCACGGGAGACGACGGGACATCGACGCCGCAGTCGGACGTGCGGGCGGCGTCCGAGGTCCGGGACGACGACGTACTCCATGACGAGGACGGTCAGGACGACAACAGCCAGGACGACGACGTCACCGAGGTGAAGGCCGCGAAGGTGACGGCGGCCGACGCGCTCACCGCGGCACTGCGCCACACACCGGGTACCGCGGTCTCCGCGGACCTGGAAGACGAGGCCGACGAGGACGGTGGGTCCGCCAAGGCCGACGTCGTGACCTGGGACATCGACATCCTCGACAGCGCGGGCAAGTGGCACAGCGTCCACGTCGACCCCGGCACGGGCAAGGTCCTCTCCTCGCACACGGAGCGCGAGGACGACGACGACGCTGACGACGCCGCCCGGGTCCGGGCCGCCCTGAAGGGCAGCTCCACCTCCGCCGCCGAGGCCGCGAAGGCCGCCGCGGCGCAGGGCACGGTCACCTCGATCGACCTGGACGAGGACGCCGGCACCCCCGCCTGGGAGGCGGAGACCCGGACGCAGAGCGGCACCGGACACGACTGGCTGGTCGACCTCCGGACGGCCCAGGTCACCCCGGACCGCTCGTCGGACGACGACTGAGACCACCGCGTCGCGGGCGGTCAGACCCGGTCGGGTACCTCCGCCTGAGCGGGGGTTCCCGGCGAGGCGGGCGGGCGACGTACGCCGCTCGCGGAGACCAGGGCCGCGGCGAGCGCCACCGAGCCCGAGACCGCGAAGCACAGGCCGAGGGACAGGTGACCGACCAGCAGGCCCACCCCCGCGGCGCCGGCCGAACTCCCGGCGTTCACGGCGGTGTTGACCCAGGCGCCGGCCTGGGTGCGGAAACCGGGTGGCGCTGCCTCGTCCGCGATCAGGTAGGACGTGGTAAGCGCCGGGGCCACGAAGAAGCCGGCGCAGACCACGGCGACGGTCAGGGTGCCGAGGCCCGGCGCCAGTCCGGCGGCGAGCAACGCGAGCCCCACGCCGCCGGCCATCAGCGGCAGCCGGGTCCGTGCGGACGTACTCCAGTTGACGGCACCGTTCAGCAGGCCGCCCAGTGCGCTGCCCGCCGACAGGGCGGCGAGCACCCAGGCCACCACGTCGTCCCCGTGATGCCGTTGCTCGGCGAAGGCCATGACCAGCAGGTCGAGTGCGCCGAGCGCCAGCCCTACACCCGCGGCGACGACGACGGGCTGTGCGAGGGCACGGCCGACGCGCAACCGGGCTCGGGACCGCTCGGCCTTCACGGCAGCGGGCCGTACGCCCGCCACCGCCGGCGACAGGACGAACCCGAGGGTTCCCGTCCACACCAGCACGGCGCTGAGCGCGACGGCGGCAGCCGGGGGCGCGAACTGCACCACCCCGCCCACCAGCAGTGGCCCGGAGACGAAGAGGATCTCCTCCGCTACCCCGTCCAGGCTGTACGCCCGCTGCAGCAGCAGCCGGTCCTCGACGACTTCGCCCCAGACGGCGCGCATCGTGGGGCCGAGCGGGGGCGTGCAGGCGCCCGCAGCCACGGCCAGCGCGCCGAGTACCACCGGCGGTGCTTCCGGGCGCCAGGCGGCCGCCGCGAAGGCTCCGAGCAGCGTCGCGTAGAGCGAGGCCATGGGGAGAAGAGCACGGCGAGGGCCGTACCGGTCGATCAGGGCCGCCCTCGCGGGCGACAGGAACACGCTCATGGCACCGAACAGCGCCAGGACCGTGCCGGCCACGGCGTACGACCCGGTCGCCCGGGTCACTGTCAGCATCATGGCGACGGAGACCATGCCGTACGACAGTCTGCCGACGAGGGCGGTGGTGAAGGTGCGGCGGGTGTGGGGGATGCGGAGGACGGCGGCGTACGAGGGCCGCCGCGGAAGTGACGCGGGCATGTGGAGTGTTCCTCGGCGAGAGGGCGGTTGGGGGCACCTGTGTGCCGCGACGGTCGCGCGGCTTGGGCGGGCCCTATGCCATGAGGAGGAACATGCGGCCTAACTTAACAGCGGGTGCGGGGGGTTGAGGAGGCTTTTTTCGCCCCCTCCGCCCCCAAACCCCCGCTCCTCAAGCGCCGGAGGGGCTAACACCCCTTCAGCCCGTCCGGCGATTGAGGACGAGGCCGTTCAGGCCGACAGCGGGGGCCTGGGGGCGGCAGCCCCCAGAAACGGGACGGGAAGGGGCGGAGGGGGCGAAAAACCCCAGGCCTCAGCCCTCTCTCAACCCCTCCACCAGCGAATCTGCCGCCCGGTAGGGATCCAACTCCCCCGCGACGATCCGCTCCGCGAGCGCGCTGAGGCGGCGGTCTCCGTGGAGGTCGCCGATGCGTTGGCGCAGAGCGGTGACCGCGATCGTCTCGACCTCCTTCGACGCCCGCGCACGGCGCCGCTCAATGAGCACCCCGTGCTCCTCCATCCACGCCCGGTGCTTCTCCAGCGCTTCGACGACCTCGTCGATCCCCTCGCCCCGCGCGGCGACGGTCTTGACGATCGGCGGGCGCCAGTCACCGGGCCCGCGGGCCTCACCGAGGCCGAGCATGTGGTTCAGCTCGCGAGCCGTGGCGTCGGCCCCGTCCCGGTCGGCCTTGTTGACGACGTACACATCGCCGATCTCCAGGATCCCGGCCTTGGCCGCCTGGATGCCGTCGCCCATGCCGGGGGCGAGGAGGACGACCGAGGTGTCGGCCTGGGACGCGATCTCGACCTCGGACTGGCCGACGCCGACCGTCTCGACCAGGATCACGTCGCAGCCGGCCGCGTCCAGGACACGGATCGCCTGGGGGGCCGACCAGGCGAGTCCGCCGAGGTGGCCCCGGGTCGCCATGGAGCGGATGTACACCCCGGGGTCGGAGGCGTGCTCGGACATCCGCACGCGGTCGCCGAGCAGCGCGCCGCCGGAGAACGGCGAGGACGGGTCGACGGCGAGGACGCCGACCCGCCTGCCCTGCTTGCGGTACGCGGTCACGAGCGCCGACGTGGCCGTCGACTTGCCCACGCCCGGCGACCCCGTGAGGCCGACGACGTAGGCGTTCCCGGCGAGCGGTGCCAGCGCCGCCATCACCTCGCGGAGCTGCTCGGACGCCCCCTCGACCAGGGAGATCAGCCTGGCCACGGCCCGCGGCCGGCCTTCTCTGGCCTGGGCCACCAGCGAGGCGACGTCCTGCATCACAGCTCCGTTCCGAGTAGAGACGTACGAACAGAAGTACTCAGCTCTTGGGTACCCGCACGATCAGCGCGTCACCCTGCCCGCCGCCACCGCACAGCGCGGCGGCGCCCACACCGCCGCCCCGCCGCTTCAGTTCGAGGGCGAGGTGCAGCACGAGCCGCGCGCCGGACATCCCGATCGGGTGACCCAGGGCAATGGCTCCGCCGTTGACGTTCACCTTGTCGGTGGACACCCCGAGGTCCTTCATTGACTGGACCGCGACGGCCGCGAAGGCCTCGTTGATCTCGATCAGGTCGAGGTCCGAGACGTCCAGGCCCTCCTTCTTCAGGGCGTGCTGGATGGCGTTGGACGGCTGCGACTGGAGCGAGTTGTCCGGCCCCGCGACGTTCCCGTGGGCGCCGATCTCGGCGATCCACTCAAGGCCCAGCTCCAGCGCCTTCGCCTTGCTCATGACCACGACGGCGGCGGCGCCGTCCGAGATCTGGGACGACGTGCCGGCCGTGATCGTGCCGTCCCTGGTGAAGGCCGGGCGCAGTTTGCCCAGCGACTCCACCGTGGTCTCGGCGCGGATGCCCTCGTCCTCGCTGAAGACGACGGGCTCGCCCTTGCGCTGCGGAATCTCAACCGGCGTGATCTCCGCCGCGAAGATGCCGTCCTTCTGGGCGGCGGCCGCGCGCTGGTGCGAGAGGGCCGCCACCTCGTCCTGCTCGGGTCGGGCGATGCCGAGCCGGGTGTTGTGCTTCTCCGTCGACTCGCCCATGGGGATGTTCTCGAAGGCGTCGGTGAGGCCGTCGTACGCCATGGCGTCGAGCATCTCGATGGCGCCGTACTTGTAGCCCTCGCGGGACTTCGGGAGGAGGTGGGGCGCGTTCGTCATGGATTCCTGACCGCCCGCGACCACGATCTCGAACTCACCTGCACGGATGAGCTGGTCGGCGAGCGCGATGGCGTCGAGGCCCGAGAGACACACCTTGTTGATGGTGAGCGCCGGGACGCTCATCGGGATGCCCGCCTTGACCGCGGCCTGGCGTGCCGGGATCTGCCCTGCCCCGGCCTGGAGCACCTGGCCCATGATCACGTACTGCACCTGGTCACCACCGATACCCGCACGGTCGAGGGCGGCCTTGATCGCGAAGCCACCGAGGTCTGCCCCGGAGAAGGACTTCAGCGAACCCAGCAACCGTCCCATGGGCGTACGAGCGCCCGCGACGATCACCGAGGTACTGCTGTTCGTTCCTGACATGAGGTGCGATCCCCTTTCAGCTGCACAGCTGAGGAGTGAACGAGGGTTTACTTGAATGTACTGAGCGGTAGGCCACCCGTCATCCGGCATGGAGTGTGATCGCGCGCACGTTGCGTAACCACCTCAGGAGCGCTGCACTGACTCCATGCTGACGCGAATCGACCACATCGGGATCGCCTGTTTCGACCTCGACAAGACCGTCGAGTTCTACCGGGCCACGTACGGCTTCGAGGTCTTCCACTCCGAGGTCAACGAGGAGCAGGGCGTACGGGAGGCCATGATCAGGATCAACGGGACCTCCGACGGCGGTGCCTCCTACCTCCAACTGCTCGAACCCACCCGCGAGGACTCCACCGTCGCGAAGTGGCTGGCGAAGAACGGCGAGGGCGTCCATCACATCGCTTTCGGCACCGCGGACGTGGACGCCGACGCCGCCGACATCAAGGACAAGGGCGTACGAGTGCTGTACGACGAGCCCCGGACCGGGTCGATGGGCTCCCGGATCACGTTCCTGCATCCAAAGGATTGCCATGGCGTCCTGACAGAACTGGTGACTTCGGCGGCTGTTGAGTCACCTGAGCACTGACCCTCGTACATATGGGCCGGTAGGGTTGGGGACGGCCGCCGCCTCAGCGGGGCGGTCCGGGTCCTTCTCATGAGGATTCGAGGGCCGGGGTCCAGGTTTTCGGGGGACAGGCGGGACGAGCGTCGGGGCAGCGGCCCATGCTCCGCCGGTGATCTGACACCATTCCCCGGGGGCACCGTTCGGCGGATGGACGGAGCTCGTTTGGAGAGACTTGCGACCAGGGGACGGATGGGACCGCGCAGTGCGGGGCTACGAACGCCAGGAGCGAGAGCCGGCGGCTGACGTCGACCACCTCTCTCGGTTCGAGGCCGAGATGGAGCGGCTGAAGACCGAGCGGGAGAAGGCCGTCCAGCACGCCGAGGACCTCGGCTATCAAGTCGAGGTGCTGCGCGCCAAGCTGCACGAGGCGCGCCGCAGTCTGGCGACCCGGCCTGCCTACGACGGCGGTGACCTCGGCTACCAGGCCGAGCAGCTCCTTCGTAATGCGCAGATCCAGGCCGACCAGCTGCGTGCCGACGCCGAGCGCGAGATGAGCCAGGCCCGCGCGCAGACGCAGCGCATCCTCCAGGAGCACGCCGAGCAGGCCGCCCGCCTCCAGGCGGAGCTGCACCAGGAGGCCGTCACCCGCCGCCAGCAGCTGGACCAGGAGCTGGGCGAGCGCCGGCAGACCGTCGAGTCGCACGTCAACGAGAACGTGGCGTGGGCGGAGCAGTTGCGCGCCCGCACCGAGCAGCAGGCCCGTCGGCTCCTGGAGGAGTCGCGCGCCGAGGCCGACCAGTCGCTGGCCGCCGCCCGCGCGGAGGCCGAGCGGGTCGCCGCCGAGGCCCGCCAGCGGCTGAACGCCGACGCCGAGTCGGCCCGCGCGGAGGCCGAAGCGCTGCTGCGCCGGGCCCGCACGGACTCCGAGCGGCTGCTGAACGCGGCGTCCACGCAGGCCCAGGAGGCCACCGACCACGCCGAGCAGCTGCGCAGCTCCACGGCGACCGAGTCGGACTCCGCCCGCCGCCAGGCCACCGAACTGAGCCGGACCGCCGAGCAGCGCGCCGCCGAGGCCGAGGCGGCACTGCGCGAGGCGCGGGCCGAGGCGGACAAGACCGTCGCCGAGGCCAAGGAGACCGCGGCCAAGGCCCTGGCCACCGCCGAGTCGACGAACGAACAGCGCACACGTACGGCGAAGGAACAGGTCGCCCGGCTGGTCAACGAGGCCAATCAGGAGGCCGAGACCACCAAGGCCGACGCCGAGCAGGTCGTCGCGGAGGCCAAGGCCAAGGCCGAGAAGATCGTCGCCGAGGCCGAGGAGAACGCGCGCAGCCTCACCGCCGAGGAGACCGCGTCCCAGCTCGCCAAGGCGGCCCGTACCGCCGAGGACGTCCTGAACAGGGCGTCCGAGGAAGCCAAGTCGACCACCAAGGCCGCCACCGAGGAGGCCGAGCGGATCCGCAGCAAGGCCGAGGCCGAGGCGGACCGGCTGCGTGCCGAGGCGCACGACATCGCCGAGCAGCTCAAGGGCACGGCGAAGGACGACACCAAGGAGTACCGCGCCAAGACGGTCGAGCTCCAGGAGGAGGCGCGCCGGCTGCGCGGCGAGGCCGAGCAGCTGCGCGGCGACGCCAACGCCGAGGGCGAGCGGATCCGCAGCGAGGCCAGGCGCGAGGCCGTCCAGCAGATCGAGGAGGCGGCCAAGACCGCCGAGGATCTGCTCGCCAAGGCCAAGGCGGACGCCGACGAGCAGCGGTCGGTCGCCACGACCGACAGCCAGCGGGTCCGCACCGAGGCCATCGAGCGCGCCACGACCTTGCGCCGGCAGGCCGAGGACACCCTGGAGCGCACCCGCACGGAGGCCGAGCGGCACCGCACCGAGGCCGAGGAGCAGTCCGAGGCCATCAAGGCGGACGCCGAGCGGGCCGCGGAGGCGCTGCGCGAGGAGACCGAGCGGGCCATAGCGGCCCGTCGCGAGGAGGCTGCCGAGGGGCTGGCCCGGCTGCACACCGAGGCCGAGCAGCGGGTCACCTCGGCGGAGCAGGCGCTGGGCGAGGCCCGTGCGGAGGCCGAGCGGCTGCGCCGTGAGGCCGCCGAGGAGACGGACCGGCTGCGTTCGGAGTCCGCCGAGCGGATCCGGACGCTCCAGGCACAGGCCGAGGCGGAGGCGGAGCGGCTGCGTGACGAGGCCGCGGCGGACGCGTCCACGTCCCGGGCCGAGGGCGAGAACATCGCCGTACGACTGCGTTCGGACGCCGCGGCGGAGGCCGAGCGGCTGAAGTCGGAGGCGCAGGACAGCGCGGACCGGGTACGGGCGGAGGCACAGGCCGCGGCCGAGCGGCTGGCGGTCGAGGCCGCCGAGGCGCTGTCCGCCGCGCAGGAGGAGGCCGTCCGGCGCCGCCGCGAGGCCGAGGAGCTTCTCGGTTCGGCGCGCCAGGAGGCCGACCAGGAGCGGGAGCGGGCCCGCGAGCAGAGCGAGGAACTCCTCGCTTCCGCGCGCAACCGCGTCGAGGAGGCCCAGGCCGAGGCCGTACGGCTGGTCGAGGAGGCCGACCGGCGCGCGACCGAGATGGTCTCGAACGCCGAGCAGACCGCGCAGCAGGTGCGCGACTCGGTGGCCGGGCTGCACGAGCAGGCTCAGGAGGAGATCACCGGTCTCAGGTCCGCCGCCGAGCATGTGGCGGACCGGATGCGGACCGAGGCGCAGGCGGAGGCCGACCGGGTTCGCGCCGACGCCTACGCGGAGCGGGAGCGGGCCAGCGAGGACGCGGGTCGTATCCGGCGGGAGGCGTCCGAGTCGTCGGAGGCCGCCAAGTCGCTGGCGGAGCACACGGTTTCGGAGGCGATCGCCGAATCCGAGCGGCTGCGTTCGGAGGCCGCCGAGCACGCCCAGCGCGTCCGCACCGAGGCGTCCGACGCCATCGCCAACGCCGAGCAGGACGCTTCACGTACACGGGGCGAGGCCCGCGAGGACGCGAACCGGATCCGTTCGGACGCCGCCACGCAGGCGGACACCCTCATCAACGAGGCGCGGTCCGAGGCGGAGCGGCTCACGGTGGAGACGAACGCCGAGGCCGAGCGGGTACGCACGGAATCGGTGGCCAAGGCCGAGCACCTCATCTCGGACGCGACCGGGGACGCGGAGCGGCTGCGCGCCGAGGCCGCGGCGACGGTCGGCTCCGCGCAGCAGCACTCCGAGCGGATCCGCACCGAGGCGGAGCGGATCATGTCTGCCGCGCGCGAAGAGGCGGAGCGGACGACGGACGAGGCGCGCAAGGAGGCCAACAAGCGGCGCTCCGAGGCGGCCGAGCAGGTCGACACGCTCATCTCGGAGACGGCGTCCGAGGCCGACAAGCTGCTCTCGGAGTCCCAGCAGACCGCGCAGAAGACCACGGCGGAAGCCGAGGAGCAGGCCGACAGCATGGTCGGCGCGGCCCGCAACGAAGCAGAGCGGCTGCTCTCCGAGGCGACGGTCGAGGGCAACTCCCGGGTGGAGCGGGCCCGTACGGACGCCGACGAGCTGCTGGTCGGCGCGCGCCGGGACGCGACCGCGATAAGGGAGCGCGCGGAGGAGCTGCGCGACCGGATCACCACCGAGATCGAGTCGCTGCACGCGCGGGCCCGCCGCGAGTCGGCCGAGACGATGCGGGTGGCGGGCGACCGGTGCGACGCACTCATCAAGGCCGCCGAGGAGTCCCTCGCGAAGGCCGAGGCGAAGGCCAAGGACCTGGTGTCGGAGGCCAATTCCGAGGCGAGCAAGGTGCGGATCGCCGCCGTACGCAAGGCGGAGGGGCTCCTCAAGGAGGCCGAGCAGAAGAAGAACTCGCTCGTCGCCGAGGCTCAGAAGATCAAGGCCGATGCCGAGCAGGAGGCGCGGCGCATGGTCGAGGAGGGCAAGCGCGAGCTCGAAGTGCTGGTGCGGCGGCGTGAGGACATCAATGCGGAGATCTCCCGTGTCCAGGACGTGCTGGAGGCGTTGGAATCCTTTGAGGCCCCCTCGGTCAACAAGGACGGTGCAGTCAAGGCCGGCGCTGCCGCGGGTGCGACTCGTTCGAGTGGCAAGGCGTCAGAGGGCTAGCCATAAGCGTCGATTGCATGCTTTGTAGGGACCTTTGACACAGGCTCTGGCAAGTGCTCCGACAGGTAGCCACCCAAAAGGAGTGTCATTCTCCAGATCAAACACGTATCCGCTCGATGACACACCGCTTTGACCCCTAGGATTCCCCCTATCACCTCACCGGTCTCATTCGACAGGAACCCCATGAGCGACACTTCCCCCTACGGCTTCGAGCTTGTGCGGCGTGGGTACGACCGCGCTCAGGTGGACGAACGCATCTCGAAGCTCGTCTCCGACCGTGACAGCGCTCTGGCTCGTATCACTGCTCTGGAAAAGCGCATCGAGGAACTCCACCTCGAGACGCAGAACGCCCAGTCCCAAGTGAGCGACGCAGAGCCGTCGTACGCGGGTCTCGGCGCGCGCGTCGAGAAGATCCTCCGCCTCGCCGAGGAGGAGGCGAAGGACCTGCGAGAGGAGGCCCGGCGCGCTTCCGAGCAGCACCGCGAGCTCGCCGAGTCGGCGGCCCAGCAGGTCCGCAACGACGCAGAATCGTTCGCTGCGGACCGCAAGGCCAAGGCGGAGGACGAGGGCGTCCGGATCCTCGAGAAGGCCAAGGGCGACTCCTCTCAGCTGCGCCAGGAGGCGGCGAAGGACGCACAGTCCAAGCGCGAGGAGGCGGAGGCTCTCTTCGAGGAGACCCGCGCGAAGGCCGCGCAGGCCGCGGCCGACTTCGAGACGAACCTCGCCAAGCGGCGTGAGCAGTCCGAGCGTGACCTGGCTTCCCGTCAGGCCAAGGCCGAGAAGCGTCTCGCGGAGATCGAGCACCGTGCGGAGCAGCTCCGCCTCGAGGCCGAGAAGCTGCGTACGGACGCCGAGCGCCGCGCCCGCCAGACGGTGGAGACGGCTCAGCGTCAGTCCGAGGACATCGTGGCCGACGCGAACGCCAAGGCCGACCGCATCCGCTCGGAATCCGAGCGCGAGCTGGCGGCTCTGACGAACCGCCGCGACTCGATCAACGCCCAGCTCACGAACGTCCGCGAGATGCTCGCGACGCTCACGGGCGCCGCGGTGGCCGCCGCCACGCCGGCCGAGGACGAGCCGATCTCGCGTGGGGTCCCGGCTCAGCAGTCCCGGTAGTTCCTGGCAGCACTCCTGGTACGTCCTGGTATCGACGAAGGCCCGCACTCTCTTCTCGGGAGTGCGGGCCTTCGTCGTACACGCGACGGCTCGACGACGCGGTGGCCGGGGATCGGTGAACAAGCGGCAAAAACACCGGCGCCCAAGTGGCACTGCCGCAACCGCCGTCTTAGCGTGGCCGCATGATCGAGCTCGAGGGGCTGACCAAGCGGTACGGCGAGAAAGTGGCGGTCAACAACCTGACCTTCGCGGTCAGACCCGGCATCGTGACGGGGTTTCTGGGGCCGAACGGTGCCGGCAAGTCCACGACCATGCGGATGATGCTCGGGCTCGACCGGCCCACCGCCGGTGACGTGCGGATCGACGGGCAGCACTACGACGGCCTCAAGGAACCGCTGAAGTACATCGGCGCCCTCCTCGACGCCAAGGCCATGCACGGCGGACGCAGCGCCTTCAACCACCTTCTCTGCCTCGCGCAGAGCAACGGCATCTCCAAGGCGCGGGTCCACGAGGTCCTCGACACGGTCGGGCTGACCGCGGTCGCGAAGAAGAAGGCCAAGGGGTTCTCGCTCGGCATGGGCCAGCGGCTCGGCATCGCGGGCGCGCTGCTCGGCGACCCACGGATCCTGATGTTCGACGAGCCGGTCAACGGGCTCGACCCCGAGGGCATCCACTGGATCCGCAACCTGATGAAGTCCCTGGCGGCGCAGGGCCGCACGGTCTTCGTGTCGAGTCACCTGATGAGCGAGATGGCGCTGACCGCAGACCACCTCGTCGTCATCGGCCAGGGCAGGCTGCTCGCCGACACCTCCATGGCTGACTTCATCCAGCAGAACTCACGGTCGTACGTCCGTATCCGCACTCCCCAGCGCGAGCGCTTCCTCGACCTGCTGCACGGCGCCGGGGTCACCGTCGTCGAGACGGGCAACGGCACGCTGGAAGTGGACGGCTCGAAGCCGGAGCACATCGGGGAGCTGGCCGCGCAGCACCAGATCGTGCTGCACGAACTCAGCCCTCAACAGGCATCCCTGGAAGAGGCGTTCATGCAGCTGACCGCGGAGTCGGTGGAGTACCACGCGCACTCGGACACCCCGCACCCGGACGCCGGACTCATCGGCACGCCGCACCCGGGGACCCTGCCACCACCGCCGCAGCAATGGGGCGACGACTGGAAGAGGGGCTGACCATGGCGGCGACGCAGGTCCTCCAGTCCGAGTGGACCAAGATCCGCTCTGTCGCGTCCACCATCTGGACGCTCGGTCTCGCCGCGGTCGTCACGATCGCCCTCGGCATTCTGATCTCGCTGCTGTCCAAGAACGACTTCGACAATCTGAGCGAGAACGACAAGCTGTCCTTCGACCCGACTTTCATCAGCTTCGCGGGCATGAGTCTCGGTCAGCTCGCGATGATCGTGTTCGGGGTGCTCGTCGTCTCGAACGAGTACAGCACCGGCATGATCCGCACCTCGCTCGCGGCCGTCCCGCGGCGCGGCACGTTCCTCTTCGGCAAGATCGCGGTGGCGACGGTCCTCTCCTTCGTCGTCGGCATCATCACCAGCTTCGTCGCCTTCTTCCTGGGCCAGGCGATGCTCGGCTCGCACAAGGCATCGATCGGCGACCCCGGCGTGCTGCGCGCGGTCATCGGCGGCGGCCTCTACATGACGCTCATCGCCGTCTTCTCGATGGGCGTCGCGACGATGCTGCGCAGCCCGATGCTCTCCCTCGGCATCCTGATGCCGTTCTTCTTCCTGATCTCCAACATCCTCGGCAACGTCTCCGCCACCAAGAAGATCGGCCAGTACCTCCCCGACCAGGCCGGCAGCAAGATCATGCAGGTCGTGACCCCGATCGACGACGACACTCCGTACGGCCCCTGGGGCGGCCTCGCGATCATGGTGGCGTGGGTGGCGGTGGCCGTGATCGGGGGCTATGTCCTGCTCAAGAGGCGGGACGCGTAGGGGCTCCGCTGTCCGGGCGGGAGGGATTCATCGGATCCCCGCCGTCCGGCCGGGGCTCCAGCACCTCGTCGAAGTCCGTCCACCCCTCCCAGCGCCACACGTCCTTGTCCAGGTCCGGCTGGAGCGGCACGAAGCGGCCGAGTTCGAAGTCGCCGCCCGCCAGGTCGAACCAGCGCTCGTCGGCGACCTCGGTGCCCAGGCCCACGGTCCGCGCCGTCAGCCGCACGAGCAGCTTCACGCCGTACGAACCGGACAGGTCCTTGCCCTGGATGTGCCGGAACGGCAGCTCGGCCACCGGCGCCTCCACCGGTATCCACACGGTGAAGGGCGCCCCGCGCTCGACCGCGAGCCAGGACCGCTCGTCGGCGGGCTTCCCGTTCGCGTCCAGCACCTTCAGCCACTGCTTGTAGATGACCAGGCTGCCGTCGTGCGGCGACCGCTCCAGATAGCGCAGATGGACGCGGGCCCGCAGGTCCACGACCGAGAGGTTGTCGAAGCGGTTGTAGAAGCGGACGGCGATGATCGCGTCCTCGCTGTCCGCGTGGTCCCGCGAGTAGCCGGGGAAGTCCGCGGTCCAGGCGTGCGAGACACTGGCCCGCTGCCGCCAGACGAAAGGGCGCAGCGCGAACAGCTTGATGAGCACGATTCCGAGGAGCACCGCGGGCACCATCGCTCCGGTGACCGAGGCGAGTGTGGCGAGCAGTTGGTGCGCGGTGCTGTCCGCCTCCGGTTCGAGGTTGTCGGTCCCGACGCAGGCGCGGAGTACCGTGAGGCTGAGGTCGAAGAGCCGCTCCTTGTCCGAGAAGCGCTCCGCCATCGACCGCGGCGAGTGCTCCGTCACCGTCCACAGCGCCGCGACGGCGACGGAGAGCCCGGCCAGCGCGCCGAGCGTCATCAGGAGCAGGGCGTGGACGGAGCGTCCGGCGATCCACCAGCGAACAGACGTACGGAAGCGGGGATGCGCCCGATCCCGCCTCGGCCGCCCCCAACGGCCCGGACCACTCCTCAGTAAGCTCAACTCACGTCCCCCGTAACAGACATCATCCCCACTCGTACAATGGGACGGCATGATTCCCGGTGCCCGTTCCGGCCAACCCCACTCAGGTGGGCGAGACCTGGGTCCGTCCCGGGTAGACCTCGCGTGGAACGCTGTGCCCAATATCGCGCGACCACCCCCGAAGGGCGTCACCGTGACGACGAAGGACCGAAGCCTCCAGGCGCTGGGGCTGGACGACGTGCCCGCCAAGCAGCCGCTCACCTATCCGGGCCGCCCCACCACCGAGCCGTCCCTGCTGACCGGGGGCGAGCTGCTCCATCTCGGCGTACGGCCGCTGCGGCTCGGCGAGTGGTACGTGGAGGAGCGCGAGGAGTCACAGCGCCTGGACGAGGCCCTCGCCGGCCTCGGCCAGGTCGGCACCGGACGCCGCCACCCGGTCATCGCCGTCGGCTCGAACGCCTCCCCCGGCCAGGTCGCCCACAAGCTCACCCGGCTGGGCATTCCGGCGACCGTGCCGATGGTGCCGGTCGGCGTGCGCGGCATCGGCGTCGGCTGCTCCGGGCACATCAGCCCCGCGGGATACGT
This sequence comes from Streptomyces sp. NPDC093544, assembly GCF_040683495.1. Lineage (NCBI taxonomy): Bacteria > Bacillati > Actinomycetota > Actinomycetes > Kitasatosporales > Streptomycetaceae > Streptomyces > Streptomyces sp. NPDC093544. Next base: position 72,422 of record NZ_JBFBEA010000022.1, read on the forward strand.
GGCGGGGACGCCGTACGTCGACCGGGACGCGTCGACCACACTCGTCGTCACCTGGCTGGACTCGACGCAGCTCAAGGCGGTCGACGACACCGAGTTCCCGGACTACCGGCGGGCGATACTCCCTGGCGACGCCTTCGAGATGACCATGCCGTCCGGTGAGCGGCTCGGCGCGGCGTACATCTACTTCAGCGCGCACGGCGTGCTCGCCGACCCGGCGACCGGTGACCCGCGCCCCGGCGGCGGCGACCAGTCCGCGCTGCTCGCCGCGCTGCTCGCCGACTCCGCCCGGCTGCGCGAGCTGCTCGGGCCCGACCCGGCGACCTGGGTGCGCCGCGCCGGAGCCGACCGTGCGCTGCGCGAGCGGGGCACGCTGCTCTTCGGCGAGGAGGGCTGGGTGCTGCCGCAGACCGACTTCCTGCCGTACGTCGACGAATCGGCCGAGCTGCGGCTGTACGACGACCTGCCGCCGCTGCACGACTCGCTTCCGTACCGGGCCTGATCGTTCCGTAACGGGCCTCGGGCTTCCTTCTGCAGCGGACCGCAGCGGACCCGGCCCTACCGCGTCCGGCCCTACCGCGTCCGGCCCTTCCGCATCCGGCCCGATCATTCCGTTTCGGCGCTTGGGGATTCCGTTTCCGCCTCTGACCAGGCCAGACGCGTACCTGCCAAGGAAGCGGCTTGACCTGCACTGTTTTACTTTCTTTTGATGGGAACCGTCAGCGCACCGATATCCTCCTAACCCTTACGGGGGCGTGTGCCCCGACGTCCGAGACGTCCAGAACCTTTCGATGGGTGCGGAGCATGATCGAGGCAGTCGGCCTGACGAAGCGCTATGGCGCCAAGACAGCCGTGTACAACCTTTCCTTCCAGGTGAGGCCAGGTGCCGTCACCGGCTTCCTCGGGCCCAACGGCTCGGGCAAGTCGACGACGATGCGGATGATCCTCGGCCTCGACAACCCCAGCTCCGGGCAGGTGACGATCGGCGGCTTCCCCTACCGCAAGCTGCCGAACGCGCCCCGCCAGGTCGGCGCGCTCCTCGACGCCAAGGCCGTGCACGGCGGCCGGCACGCCCGCAACCACCTCCTCTGCCTCGCCCAGCTGTCCGGCATCCCGGCCCGCCGCGTGGACGAGGTACTGGGCGTGGTGGGCCTCCAGGACGTGGCCAGAAAGCGCTCCAAGGGCTTCTCGCTCGGCATGGGCCAGCGGCTCGGTATCGCGGCCGCGCTGCTCGGCGACCCGCAGGTGCTGCTCTTCGACGAGCCGGTCAACGGCCTCGACCCCGAGGGCATCCTCTGGGTCCGCAACCTGATGAAGTCCCTCGCGGCGGAAGGCCGTACGGTCTTCGTCTCCTCGCACCTGATGAGCGAGATGGCGCTGACCGCCGACCACCTGATCGTGATCGGGCGCGGGCAGCTGCTCGCGGACAGCAACATCAAGGACTTCATCTCGCACAACTCGGCCGACTTCGCCCGGGTCCGCACCCCGGACACCGAGCCGCAGCAGCGCGAGAAGCTGACGTCCGCACTGACCGAGGCGGGCGGACAGGTGCTGCCCGAGCAGGACGGCGCGCTGCGCGTGATGGGCCTGCGGCTGCCGCAGATCAGCGACCTCGCGCACTCCGCCGACGTACGACTGTGGGAGCTGTCACCGCACCAGGCCTCGCTGGAGGAGGCGTACATGCGGATGACGCAGGGCGCCGTCGACTACCGCTCGACCATCGACCAGAAGACCGGACTCCAGCAGCAGCTGCCGCCGGGCGCGCTGCCGCCGCCGCAGATGCCGGTGCCCGGTCAGGGCCAGCCGGGCTGGTACGCGCCGCCGCCGCCCCAGCAGGGCGGACAGCCGTTCGCGATGCCGCAGGGCCAGCCGCACACAGGTCCCTACGGCGGCCCGGGTGCTCCCGGCGCGGCTCAGCCAGGCCCGTACGGCGCTCCGGTCGCCCCGGCAGCTCCCGCCGCCCCGGCCGCCAACCCATACGCCCAGGCCGCGCCCCAGGCTCCCGCAGCGCCGACGGCCGCCCCCGACCTGACCAAGACCGAGGACGCCCGATGAGTACGCCCCAGCCCCCGATGCAGCAGCAGGCCGCACCCAACTGGCAGGCGCCGCAAGGCAGTTCGTACACCTCGCCGATCCCGGTCACGCCCACTCACCTGGGGCACGCGCTCGCCTCCGAGTGGACGAAGATCAAGTCGGTGCGCTCCACGATGTGGACGCTCGGGGTCTTCCTGCTCCTGGTCGTCGGCATCGGCTTCCTGGTCGCCGTCCAGACCACCGACGAGGACTTCGGCGACGTCCCGTACACGATCCCGGCCTTCTTCGGTCTGATCCTCGGGCAGATCTGCCTGATCACCCTGGGCGTCCTGGTGGTCTCGTCCGAGTACGGCACTGGCATGATCCGTACGACGTTCACCGCCTCGCCGCAGCGCCACCGGGTGCTCGCCGCGAAGCTGATCATCTTCTTCGCGGTGGCGTTCGTCGTGTCGGCCTTCGCGATCGGCCTGGTCGGCCTCTTCACCTCGGGGATGCACGGCGGCTCGTCGGAGGTCTCCTGGGGCGGCTCGGTGGTGATGGGCGCGCTGTACGTCTCACTGCTCGGCACCCTCGCCCTCGCGGTCGGCTCGATGCTCCGTCACTCGGCGGGCGCGATCACCGCGATGCTCGGCCTCGTACTGGTGCCCGCGATCATGCCCGCCTTCCTGTACATGTCCGAGAGCCTGCGGACCATCGGCGACAAGATGCTGGAGTACAACGCTCCCAACTCCCTCGCCAAGATCTTCCACCTGGACAACGAGAACGGCACGGGCGGCTCGCAGCTCGGCCTGCTCGCCGTGGTGACGGCGGCGGCGATCGCCGGCGCGTTCGTGCTCCTTGAGCGCCGGGACGTCTGAGGGCGCCTGAATGCCTGAGGGCACCGGGATGTCCTTCGGCTCCGGGATCTCTTTCAGCGCCGGAATGCCTGAAGTCGCCTAGAACCTGGGCGCGTTACGGGACCGCTGCACCCTTGAGGTACGGCGGTCCTTCGCGTTCCAGCAGGACTTGTGCCAGTGGCGGCGGTCGTCGACGCCCGAGTGCTCCGGCCAGGCCACCACGTGCGGGATGCCGGAGGGGATCATCTGGTCGCAGCCCGGGCAGCGATAGGTCTTTCCCTCGGCACTCGCGCCCGCGACATGGCGCACGCTCCATTCCTCGCCCTGCCAGCTCTCCCTGGACTGGAAGCCGCCGTAGCGGCCGCCGTCGTCCGGGGACGGGCTCGGGCCGGACGAGCCGGCGTCCTTCGGACGGTTGCGACGCGGGGACACAGGACACCTCACGGAGCTATACAGGGAGCAGGGGCCAAGTCCAGCCTACGCGGCGCACACAGGGGTACGCGTACTCCTCCAATCCCCACAGATCGCCCCCCCCAACGGCCGATTTTGCAGACAATCCGCAAATCCCTCCGAGAGGCCGTGTCCTCGGCACGTGTCGGGTGGTTATGCCGGTGGGGGAGCTCCGCGTCGGAGCCAAGGAAGCAGGAAAGTACGATGCGCGTTGGAAGTTTTGTACTGGCCGCCCAGTTCCCGGGGCAGGGCCAGGGGGAGGCCCTGCACCGTGCGGTGCGCTCGGCCGAGGTCGCCGAGGAGGCCGGACTCGACTCGGTCTGGCTGGCCGAGCACCACTTCGTGCCGTACGGCACATGCCCGTCGGCGATCACTCTCGCGGCCCTGCTGCTCGGCCGTACACAGCGGATCCGGGTCGGCACCGCGGTGAGCGTACTGCCCACCGTGCACCCCGTCGCCCTCGGCGAGCAGGCGGCACTGCTGCATGTGACGTCCGGCGGACGATTCTCGCTGGGCGTGGGCCGCGGCGGCCCCTGGGTCGACCTGGAGGTCTTCGGCTCGGGCCTCGGGGCATACGAGGAGGGCTTCCCGGAATCGCTCGAACTGCTGATGCGCTGGCTGCGCGAACCGTCCGTCGCCGGCACCGGAGAGCGGTTCGACTTCCGTGAAGTCGCCGTCGTGCCCAGGCCGTCGGAGGCGCTGAGCTGTGCTCCGGGCCCCGAGGTGGTCGTCGCCTGCACCTCACCGGCGAGCGTGCAGCTCGCGGCCGAGCGCGGGCTGCCGATGCTCCTCGGGATGCATGTCGGCGACGAGGAGAAGGCCGAAATGGTGGCCCTGTGGCGGCAGTACGCACGCGTGGCCGGGCGGTCCGCCGACGAGATCTCCGCGGCGGCGCATGTGTCGGCCGGGGTCTGCCAGATCGCGGACCGCCGCACGGACGCCACCGAGACGCTCCTCAAGTCGATGCCGGGCTGGCTGAAGCAGGGGCTCGACGCCCATGTGACGGTCGATGGCCGCGCCCGCGCGATGCGGGACCCCCTGGCGTACACCGAACTGCTCTGCGGGCTGCACCCGGTGGGGACCCCCCAGCTGTGCGCCGACCGGCTGGCAGCGACCTCGGAACGCACCGGCATCTCACGCTTCGCCCTGCTCGTGGAGGGCTCGGGGGATCTGGCGGCCACCGAGGAGAACGTACGACGACTGGGCGCCGAGGTACTCCCCCAGCTCCGGTGACCGCCCGGAGGCCGGCACCCGGCTCCCAGCTCCCGGCACCCGGCACCCGGGTGCCAACCGGCCGGGTACAGGCCGGTCGACGGGCCGGATTCGCGGAAGCTTGCCGCCCCGTACAGAAACACCTCCCGCGTACGGAGCGGCAAGCAATGCGGCTACCGCGTCAGCAGTCCCGGAACTCCGGGGACTGGTTCAGCAGTTGGCTGCGGACCGAGGTGAAACGTGCCAGCGTGTCGTCCACTGAGGTGTCCAGCGGGAACACCGCCACCCGGTGGCAGTTCTGGAAGGCAAGCCGCACTCCGAAGTGCCGCTGCAGCGCGCCGCGTATCGCGTCACTCGCGAGCGCACGCAGCAGCTGGCCACGCGCCTGCTCGTCCGGCGGGGGCGTCTGGTTGTCGGCGAAGTTCCCGCCGTCCACCTTCAGCTGGGCCACCAGGGAGCTGATCATCTCCCATGCGTAGGGCAGGGAGGTCCGGACGCAGTCGACGAATTCAGCTTCATCGACCTCGCCTCGCTCGGCCTGTTCAAGTAGGGCCGGTGAGACGTCGAGCGACATGAGTTCTCCTCTCGCACCCCCATACCTCGGGGGTTGCCGGACAGGGAAGGGAGTTCGCGATGTGGAACACGCTGAGTACACGCGCCGCGACCTCCTGTTTATACGGTAAGCAACGGACGGTGACGGCACCAGGAGAATGCGCACATAGCGAACTCCCACTAGGCCCACAATCAGCCACGACCGAACAGGCGTCTTCCAGGGCGAATCGCGTGGACCACTGCCCGTCGAGTAGCGTTGCCGACCATGCGTCTCGTCATTGCCCGCTGCTCCGTCGACTACGCGGGCCGGCTCACCGCCCATCTCCCGTCAGCCCCTCGCCTCATCCTCGTGAAGGCGGACGGCAGCGTCTCGATCCACGCGGACGACAGGGCCTACAAGCCCCTCAACTGGATGTCGCCGCCCTGCACTCTGAAGGAGGGTTCCGGGGACGAGGAGGGCGTCTGGACCGTCATCAACAAAGCGGGCGAGAAGCTCATCATCACGATGGAGGAGATCCTCCACGATTCCTCGCACGAACTCGGCGTAGACCCCGGTCTGATCAAGGACGGCGTGGAAGCGCACCTTCAGGAGCTCCTCGCGGACCGCATCGAGACCCTCGGCGAGGGTTACTCGCTCATCCGCCGTGAGTACATGACGGCCATCGGCCCCGTCGACATCCTCTGCCGGGACGCCGAGGGCCGGACCGTCGCCATCGAGATCAAGCGGCGCGGCGAGATCGACGGTGTGGAGCAACTGACGCGCTATCTGGAGCTGTTGAACCGCGACCCGCACCTCGCACCGGTCCGCGGCATTTTCGCCGCCCAGGAGATCAAGCCGCAGGCCCGCGTCCTGGCCACCGACCGCGGCATCGGCTGCACGGTCCTGGACTACAACGCGCTGCGCGGCATCGAGGACGACAAACTGCGCCTGTTCTGACCGCAGGGCAAGCAGGGAGGGCCGGGTCCGTCTTCGGACCCGGCCCTCCCTGCTTGCTCCCTGCCTCAGATCACCGGGGCACTGGGCGATCCGGCCTCACTGCTGCTCGCGGGAGCGCTGCTGATGACGGTCTCCGGGGCGCTGGAGGTGGGGCCGCTGGCGGAGCTCGAAGTGGGGGGCTCCGTCGACGGGGTTGGCGACGGGGTGACCGAGACCGGCGGCTCGCTCGTCGGCGGCTCACTGGTCGGCGGCTCGCTCGTCGGGGGCTCACTCGTCGGCGGCTTGCCCGTCGGCGACTTCGTGGGCGACTTGGACGGCGACGCAGACGGACTACTGGTCCCCTGCGTCCCGCTCGGGCCGTCCGACGGCCGCCCCGTGTCCGGCGGCGTCGGATCGTCCGAAGTCCCGTACGTTCCGTCCGGACCCGGATCCGTCGGCGTACTCACGGCTCCCGTACCGGAGTCACCGTCGTCCTTCTTCGCCTTGTCCGCGCCCAGGCTGTCGTCATCGGCGCCCTGACTGGCCGACGGGTTGACGCCGACCTCCTCGGCCGGGGCTCCGGTGTTGCCGTCCGAGGTCGCGCCCAGCGTCACCACGGTGCCGAGTACGGCGACGAGCAGGGCGCCCGCACCCGCGGCCACCAGGTTGCGCCGGGTGCCGCTCACCAGCCGGCTCGCGATGCCGGCGCGATGCGCGCCGGGGCGCGACCCGGGGCGGTGGGTGACCAACGTAGAGGGTTCGCCGGACTGTTCGGCGAGGAAAGCGGCCGGTACGCCCCCCGGAGGCGACGCCGACTCCTCGTACCGCGATTCGGACACCTCTTCACCGGCCGCCGTGCCGGCGCCGGACAACAGGACGGGTCCGGAGCGGTCGGTGACCAGGGCGAGGGCGCGACGGCCCGCGACCGTGCCGCGCTTGTCGGCCAGGGCGCCGCGCAGCCCGATGGAGGCCTCCAGCTCGGCGCGGGCCCGGTCCAGCTGCCCGCCGCAGAGCGCGAGGACGCCCAACTCATGGTGGAAGTAGGCCTGTTCGGACACCTCGCCGGAGAGCCGGGAGGCCTCGGCGCCGGAGCGCAGCGCGCGCTCCCAGGCGCTCCAGTGCAGGCCCCCGGCGAACGCGGGCGCGGCCGTACGGGCCAGCTGTACTGCGGCGCTCTCGTCCTGCTCGTCGAGCGGGGCGGTGGTGAGCGGGACCAGGACGGCGAGCGCGGCGAGCAGGGCGTCGGCCTCGGCGCAGACCCGCTCCGGGGTCACCGAGGGGTGCCCGGCCCACCAGGTGTAGTGCCGGGCCGCCGCGAGCGCGCTCTCCTCGGCGCCGTCCGCGTATCCGGCGGCCTCCAGCTGGGCCTGCACACCGGCCGCGAGCCGGTAGCGGGTGCCGACCGGGGAGACCAGCACGCAGCCCGCCAGTTCGGCGAGCGCGGCATCCGCGTGGGTGTCGCCCACGAGCGCGGGCAGATGCGCCTGGTGCGGCACCTCGCCGCCCAGCGCGATCGCGAACCGCAGGGTGGCGCGCGCCGACTCGCTGAGCCGGGACGCGAGCAGCGAGGCGGGCGCGGCACCCTCGGCGAGCGAGGGCAGCGGTATCTGGTGGTGGTCGGCGGCTTCGAGAGGCACGTCGAAGGGGGCGTCGACCGGCACGTCCTGGAAGACGCCGAACTCGTCGACGGCGCCCGCACTGGCGCTGAGCTGGTCACGCTGCCGCAGCAGCGCCCCGGCCTGCATGAAACGCAGCGGCAGTCCTTCGGACTCGAACCAGAGGTCGCCCGCCCAGTTCGACTCCTCCTCCGTCAGGACGCGTCCGACGGCCCGCTCCAGGAGTTCGAGGCTGCCACTGCGGTCGAATCCGCCGAGGAACACCTCTTCCAGGAGGGAGTCGGCGGTCGGCGCGGGCACGTCGGGCGTCGCGGCGATCACGAAGGCGCACTCGGGGGTGGCGTCGAGCAGCTCGTCGAGCGCCGCGCCGCCGAACTCCACGTCGTCGAGGACGACGACCGCGCCGATCTCGTTGACGAGCCGGAGCAGTTCGTCCCGATCCGGCCGGTACAGGGGCGCTTCGTAGACGGCGGCGAAGAGGTCGTGGAGCAGATCACTCGCCGTGCGCCGGTACCCGGAGAGGCGTACGACACCGTCCGGTGCGAGGTCCGTGCAGTCGTCGGCGACGGCGTCGAGCAGGCTGCTGCGGCCCGAGCCCGCAGCTCCGGTGAGCCGTACCGAGCGCCCGCGCGCGAGGAGGCGTACGAGCCGCTCGCGCTCCTCCTGGCGCTCCAGGAGCGGCAGCCGTGGCTGGGCCGGGCCCGGCGGGACGGGCGGCTGGGTCGCGCGGCTCAGTTCGGCGCGGTCCGCAGCGGCGTACTTCACCGGCCGCTGTGGCCGCTCCCCCGGCGGGCAGGCTTCTATCTCGCTGCCGTCGACGGGGTTGACCGTGAGCAGGAAGTCGCCCGAGACGAGCTGAACCGTGCGGGCGAGCGCCGGTGTGTGCTGTCCGAAGTCGGTCGTGAGCGGTTCGCGCGGCGGACGCGAACGAGGCGCCTGGCCGTCGTCGTCATGGCCGTACTCTTCGGGTCCGCGGTTGTTCGGGTCCATGTTCCAAGCCCCCCAAAAGCGTCGTGTGCGGGTGGTGTCGCCGGATTTCCGGCGCACTCAGGCCCCTCCCGGCCTTGCTGCACACTGCGCTGTCGCTTCTGGTCCGGTGCCCGCTCCAGGGTTTCAGTCAGCAGGCAGGCGAACCCTAAACCTTCGCACAGTATCTACGAACAGCCGGGGTACCGCGCGGTCCGAGACGTCACAGCTTCGTGAGGATTGTGCGCGTGACCCGGTTCGTACACCGACCCGGGCAGCACACGGTTCACACACCGACCCGCACATCACACCCGGGGCAGCGACTCCACGCCGATTCCGCCCTCGATCGCCAGGATCCGGTGCAGCCGGGTGGCCACCAGCAGACGCTGCATCTGCGGTGGTACGTCGCGCAGCACGAGCCGTCGGCCGCACCGCCCGGCGCGTCGGTGGGCTCCCATGATGACACCGAGTCCGGTGGCGTCCCAGGAGTCCAGCTCGGACAGGTCGAGCACCAGGTCGCCGGCTCCGTCGTCGACGGCCGAGTGCAGGACCGTGCGGGCGTCCGCCGCGCTGCGTACGTCGAGGCGGCCCCCGACGACCAGCTCGGCGTGGTCGCCCCTGATGTACATATGCGCTCCCCGAGAGTGCGTCTCGTACTCCGCGTCTGTCTTTGCCCCGTCTGACTGCCCGAAGGGCAGTGTGGTTGCTGCTTGTAAGCGAACCGATACCGAATTCACCTCAAGGGGTGATGCCCCAGAGGCGCGTGCGGTTTCCGTGCTGGTTGCAGACGGGTGGTACTTGATCTTCAGTGCTTGTAGAAGCCCTGCCCGCTCTTGCGCCCGATGTCACCGGCGTCAACCATCCGGCGCATCAGCTCGGGCGGCGCGAACTTCTCGTCCTGGGTCTCGGTGTAGATGTTGCCGGTGGCGTGCAGCAGGATGTCGACGCCCGTGAGGTCGGCGGTGGCCAGCGGTCCCATGGCGTGGCCGAAGCCCAGCCTGCAGGCGAGGTCGATGTCCTCGGCGCTGGCCACGCCCGACTCGTACAGCTTCGTCGCCTCGACGACGAGTGCCGAGATGAGACGGGTCGTCACGAAGCCGGCCACGTCACGGTTGACGACGATGCAGGTCTTGCCGACGGACTCGGCGAACTCCCTCGCGGTGGCGAGGGTTTCGTCGCTCGTCTTGTAGCCGCGGACCAGCTCGACGAGCTGCATCATCGGCACCGGCGAGAAGAAATGCACGCCGACGACCCGCTCCGGGTGTTCGGTCGCCGCCGCGATCTTCGTGATCGGGATCGCGGAGGTGTTGGAGGCGAGCACTGCGTCGTCGCGGACGATCCTGTCGAGCGTCCGGAAGATCTCGTGCTTGACCTCCAGCTTCTCGAAGACGGCCTCGATGACGATGTCGGCGTCGGCCGCGGCGTCCAGATCGGTGGTGGCCGTGATGCGTGCCAACGCCGCGTCCGCGTCCGCGCTTTCCAGCTTGCCCTTGCTCACGAACTTGTCGTACGAGGTCCTGATGCCGTCGATGCCACGCTTCAGCGCCTCATCGGTGACATCGCGCAGGACGACGTCCCAGCCCGCCTGCGCGGAGACCTGGGCGATACCGGACCCCATGAGTCCGGCTCCGATGACGGCGAGCTTCCGTGCCACTCCGACTCCCCTTAACACGCTGTTCAAGTTGCCTCTCCGGCGGACCTTAGCGCTCGTGAGGGTCCGCGTGACGGCTTAGTAATGCGTGTCACGTCTCACGGCGTGAGACGGTGGTCACGTCCCGGCAGACGGCCTTGGCGATCCTCCCCGCGGCCGCAACCGAGGGAATTCCGGCCTCCGTGGTCGGAGCGTCAATTCCTCACGGATTCACGCTGGTTGGCGCTTCGCGGACCGGCTGACGCCGAGGTCTCCACGCCCAGTGACCCGCATGCCCGCGGACCAGTTCGAGCCCGGTGTTCCATACCGTCAGAACACGGGAACGAGGCTGGAACAAATGCGCGGGATCGAACGCGGAGCGTGCGCAGGTAAATTTGCCCCATGGTCAATCTGACGCGCATCTACACCAGGACCGGCGACCAAGGCACCACCGCCCTCGGCGACATGAGCCGGGTCGCCAAGACCGACCTGCGGATCTCCGCGTACGCGGACACCAACGAGGCGAACGCGGTGGTGGGGACGGCGATCGCGCTCGGCGGGCTCGACGCGGAGGTCGTCACGGTCCTCACCCGCGTACAGAACGACCTGTTCGACGTGGGCGCGGACCTGGCCACGCCCGTGGTCGAAGAGCCCGAGTTCCCGCCGTTGCGGGTCGAGCAGTTCTACGTCGACAAGCTGGAGGCGGACTGCGACCGCTTCAACGAGCAGTTGGAGAAGCTCCGCTCCTTCATCCTGCCCGGCGGCACACCCGGCGCTGCTCTGCTGCACCAGGCGTGCACGGTCGTGCGCCGGGCCGAGCGGTCGACGTGGGCGGCCCTTGAGGTCCACGCAGAGGTCATGAACCCGCTCACCGCGACCTACCTCAACCGGCTATCGGACCTGCTCTTCATCCTTGCCAGGACGGCGAACAAGGAGGTCGGGGACGTGCTCTGGGTCCCGGGCGGGGAGCGCTGACACGGGGTCGCCGGCCGCATCGGCACCGGGTCCCTTCTTCGGCCAGATCGTGTACGTCAGGGCCACCAGGCCATGGATACCCGCCGCCCGCAGGGCCACCCACTGGAAGGACCGCAGGGACTCGGTGTTGCCGTCGCCGACGTACCAGATCGCGGCCTGGAGAAGGGCGCAGGCCACGGCGGCCATCAGTACCGTACGGAGCCAGAGGCCGCCCTCGTGCCGGGCGCGGGCCACGCCGTAGCGGGGCGGCTTCGGCGGACGCGGGGCGCCACCGAGGCGGTGGGCGGCGTGGCCGTCGAGCCGGCGGATCGTGTAGTGGCCGTACGCCACGGTGAAGCCGATGTACAGCGCGGCGAGCCCGTGCTCCCAGCTCGGTTCCGCGCCCCCTTTCAGATCGATCGCCGTCACGACGAACAGCACGACCTCCAGAATCGGCTCGCACAGCAGCAGGGCCACGCTGGTGCGGCGCATCTTCAGCAGATACCGGACGGCCAGGCCCGCGGCCAGCAGCACCCAGAAGCCGACTTCACAGGCGATGATCAGTGCGACGATCACGGTTCGCTCCTCTCGGTCACCTTTCCAGGCTCCCGGCGGCGCCGGCCCGGATCGTCGTCGCCAGTGACGAAGTCGCACTGCATCTTTCGATGTAGCGGCGGACCGTCCCCCGGGATCAGGCGCCGAGCACGTACGCCGTGTTGGATGGAGTCATGGCCGTACGACTCCCCCGCCCCCATCGAGACGACGTGCGGATCGCGCTCGGCGGCCTGCTCGGCGGGCTTCTCCTGTACGCCGTCGGCCTCGGCGTGCGGCCGGCGGACGAGCCGATCGTCCTGTGGCCCGACAGCCGCGTGCTGCTCCTGCCACTCGTCGTGATGGCAGGCTGCGAGCTGCTGCGCCGGACCATGCCGCGTACGGCCCTGCTGATCGGCACGGTCGCGGTGGCCGCCGACCTCTTCACGCGCGGCAGCCTGGCCACCGTCCTGATGTTCACGGACCTCATATACGCGGCGGTGCTCTACGGTCGGGCGGTCGGCGCCCGACGCATCCTCTGGCTCACCGGGCTGATCACGGTGGCCGGCACGGTCGTACCCGTCGCGGTCTGGCGCGTGCCGGAGGCGCTGCTGATCGGGGTGGGCGTGGGCCTGGTGGCGCTGACGCCCGCGGCCACCGGCTGGATCGTCCGCAACCACCGCGACACGGCCGCCGCCGAGCGCCTGCGCGCCGAACAGACCGCCCTGCTCGCCGAGATCGACCGCGCCCAAGCGGTCACGGCCGAACGCGCCCGGATGGCACGGGAGTTGCACGACATGGTCGCCAATCACCTCTCCGCGATCGCCATCCACTCCACGGCCGCGCTCTCCCTGGACGACCCCAGGACCTCGAAGGACGCCCTCGCCGTGATCCGCGAGAACAGCGTCGAGGGCCTCGCCGAGATGCGGCGCCTCATCGGCATCCTGCGTGACGACAGCGGCGACAAGGAGCCCGCCGCCGCTCCCACCCTCGACGGTCTCGAAGCGCTGACGGAGGGCGCCCGCACCAACGGGCTCGACGTCACTCTCGACGCCACCCACGAGGCCCGGCTCCCGGCCCCGGTCGAACTCGCCGCCTACCGCATCGTCCAGGAGTCCCTGACCAACGCTCTCAAGCACGCCTCCCCCGGCCGCGTCACCGTCACCGTGGCCCAGCTCGACGGCTCCCTCACCGTCCGGGTGACCAGCCCGTACGGTGACCGGGACGGGCCGCGCGCTCCCGGCTCGGGGGCCGGTCTTGTCGGGATGGAAGAGCGGGTCGCCCTCCTTGACGGCACGTTCGAGGCGGGCCCCGAGAACTCGGGCCGGACCAAGGCCTGGACGGTACGGGCCACCCTGCCGATCAACCAAAGAACTCAGAGAGACCATAGAGACCTGAGAGACCAGCCAGGCCAGAGCACCCAGAGCAGCCACGGAGGAAGCGAATGATCCGCGTGCTCGTCGCCGAGGACCAGTCCGCCGTACGGGCCGGACTCGTCCTCATCCTGCGCAGCGCGCCCGACATCGAGGTGGTCGGCGAGGCCGCGGACGGCGAGCAGGCGGTGGCGCTCGCGCGTCGACTCCGGCCGGATCTCGTCCTGATGGACGTCCAGATGCCCCGGCTCGACGGCGTCTCGGCCACCCGCCGGGTCGTCGACGAGCAGCTGGCCGACGTACTCGTCCTCACCACCTTCGACCTCGACGAGTACGTCTTCGGGGCGCTGCGCGCGGGCGCCTCCGGGTTCCTGCTGAAGAACACCGAGGCGCGCGCCCTCCTTGAAGCGGTCCGCACGGTCGCGCGAGGCGAGGGACTCATCTCACCCACGGTCACCCGCCGGCTGATCGCCGAGTTCGCCGCGAAGCCCGTTCGGGGTCCGGGGACCGACCCGGTGATCCTCGACGCTCTCACCCGGCGGGAACGTGAGGTGCTCTCCTGCCTCGGCGAGGGGCTGTCCAACGCGGAGATCGCGACCCGTCTCGACATGGCGGAAGCCACCGTGAAGACGCACGTCAGCCGCCTCCTGGCGAAGCTGGAGCTACGCAGCAGGGTCCAAGCCGCGGTGCTGGCTCAGGAGTTGGGTGTGTAACAAGTAACGACGAGCAGCCGCTCCAGTGGTCTGGACCTATTGACCTATGGTCCAGACCTTTCTATTGTCCTGCGCACCTCATCAAATCCCCCGGAGGACCGCGGATGCGCTTCAGACACCGAGCCAGACAGAGAGCCGTGGCAGGACTCACCACCCTGTTGCTGCCGTTCGCCGCCATGGTCGGCCTCGCGAGCCCCGCCCAGGCAGCCACCAGCGCCACCGCCACGTACGCCAAGACCCAGGACTGGGGCACCGGCTTCGAAGGCAAGTGGACCGTCAAGAACACCGGGACCACGAGCATCAGTTCGTGGACGGTCGCGTGGGACTTCCCCTCCGGTACGTCCGTGACCTCGGCCTGGGAAGCGGACGTCACGTCCTCCGGCACCCACTGGACCGCGAAGAACAAGTCCTACAACGGCACCCTCGCGGCCGGCGCCTCCGTCTCCTTCGGCTTCAACGGAGCCGGCACCGGCGCCCCCTCCAACTGCCTCGTCAACGGCGGCACCTGTGACGGCGGCACCACGCCGCCGGTCCCGGGCGACGCGCTGCCTTCCGCGCCCGGCACCCCGACCGCGTCCGCCATCACCAACACCTCGGTGAACCTGTCCTGGTCCGCGGCCACCGACGACAAGGGCATCAAGAACTACGACGTCCTGCGTGACGGCGCCACAGTCGCGACGGTGACGGGCACCTCGTACTCGAACACCGGCCTGACCGCCGGCACCAGCTACTCGTACACGGTCAAGGCCCGTGACACCGCCGACCAGACCGGTCCGGCGAGCGGCGCGGTCTCCGTGACCACCACCGGCGGCACCACGACCCCGCCGGCCGGCGGCAAGGTCAACCTCGGCTACTTCACCGAGTGGGGCATCTACGGTCGCAACTACCAGGTCAAGAACCTGGACACGTCCGGCTCCGCGTCGAAGATCACGCACATCAACTACTCGTTCGGGAACGTCACGAACGGGCAGTGCGTGATGAGCGACTCCTACGCCGCCACCGACAAGGCGTTCACCGCCGCCGACTCCGTCAGCGGTGTGGCCGACACCTGGGACCAGGCGCTGCGCGGCAACTTCAACCAGCTGCGCCAGCTGAAGGCCAAGTACCCGAACATCAAGGTACTCTGGTCGTTCGGCGGCTGGACCTACTCGGGCGGCTTCGCCCAGGCCGCTGCCAACCCCACCGCCTTCGCCCAGTCCTGCAAGGCCCTGGTCGAGGACCCGCGTTGGGCCGATGTCTTCGACGGCATCGACATCGACTGGGAGTACCCCAACGCCTGCGGCCTGACCTGTGACACCTCCGGCTTCAGCTCCTTCAAGACGCTGACCTCGGCGCTGCGCACGGAGTTCGGCAGCAACTACCTGGTGACCGCGGCCATCACCGCCGACGGCTCCTCCGGCGGCAAGATCGACGCGGCCGACTACGGCGGCGCCGCCCAGTACCTCAACTGGTACAACGTGATGACGTACGACTACTTCGGCGCCTTCAACCCGACCGGCCCGACCGCCCCGCACTCCCCGCTGACCTCGTACACCGGCATCCCGACGGCCGGCTTCAACTCGGCCGACGCGATAGCCAAGCTCAAGTCGAAGGGCGTGCCGTCCAACAAGCTGTTGCTCGGCATCGGTTTCTACGGCCGCGGCTGGACCGGCGTCACTCAAGCCGCCCCAGGCGGCACGGCGACCGGCGCGGCACCCGGCACGTATGAGGCAGGCATCGAGGACTACAAGGTCCTCAAGACGTCCTGCCCGTCCACCGGCACGATCGCCGGCACGGCGTACGCGTTCTGCGGCAACAACTGGTGGAGCTACGACACCCCGGCGACCATCGGCACGAAGATGGCCTGGGCCAACGCCCAGGGCCTGGGCGGCGCGTTCTTCTGGGAGTTCAGCGGGGACACCTCGAACGGTGAACTCGTGACCGCCATCAAGAACGGCCTCGGCTGAGCAAGTCAGCCAGATAGTTAAGCAACATTGACGCGCTGACCGGGCGGGGCTGCTTCCAGCCACGCGAGAAACCCGGTCAGCGCGTCTTCGCTCATCGCCAGTTCGAGACGCGTACCCCTGTGCAGACAGGTGAGGATGAACGCGTCGGAGAGCAACGCCATCTCCTCCTCGCCCTCCGGGGCGCGCCGTCCGGCCACCTCGATCGCCGAGCGTTCCAGGACGCGGCGCGGCCGGGGGGCGTAGGAGAAGACGCGGTACCACTCGATGCGGTCGCTGTTGTAGCGGGCGACTCCGTAGCCCCAGCCCTTGCCGTTGGTGTCGGGTTTCTCGTGTACGTCCCAGCGCAGGCTGCAGTCGAAGGTTCCGCCGGAGCGCTGGATCAGCCGGCGGCGCAGGCCGAAGACGAACAGGCCGATCACTACGAACGCCACTACCAACCCGCACACAGTCAGAGCGAGGACCATCGACACCGACCTCCTCGTCTCCTAGGTAAAGCAGGTAATGAAACGGAAAAAAGCACCCGCATCGCCTCAGCCGCGACCCGGTCCGGAGCAAGCTCCGGTCCTGGCCGCGGCTGAGTCACTTCTTGTCGCGCGCTGGTTTCAGCTCGTCGACACCGCTCGCAGACGGACGTCCGCGCGGCGCTCGGCAGAGGCATCGCCGTCCGCCTTCGCACGCTCCAGCTCCCGCTCCGCGCGCTGGACGTCGATCTCGTCCGACAGCTCGGCGATCTCGGCCAGCAGCGACAGCTTGTTGTCCGCGAACGAGATGAAACCGCCGTGCACCGCGGCGACGACCGTTCCACCATCACTCGTACGGATGGTCACCGGGCCCGACTCCAGCACACCGAGCAGCGGCTGGTGACCGGGCATGACGCCGATGTCGCCGGACGTGGTACGCGCGACGACCAGGGTGGCCTCGCCGGACCAGACACTGCGGTCCGCGGCGACGAGCTCGACATGCAGCTCAGCAGCCAAGGTGGGCTCCTCGGGTCACCACCCGGCTTTGCCGCCGGGTGTTGGGTCAAAGTCTAGTAGGCGTACGTGAGGGGACGGGACGCACCCCGCGAGGTGCGACCCCGCCCCCTCACCAAGAAGCAGTACTCGGTTAAGAGACCGTTCAGGAGACGCCGAGCTCCTTGGCGTTCTTCTTGAGGTCCTCAATGCCACCGCAGAGGAAGAACGCCTGCTCCGGGAAGTGGTCGTACTCGCCGTCGATGATCGCGTTGAAGGCCGTGATCGACTCCTCCAGCGGTACGTCCGAACCGTCGACGCCGGTGAACTGCTTGGCGACGTGGGTGTTCTGGGACAGGAAGCGCTCCACGCGACGGGCGCGGTGGACGGTGAGCTTGTCCTCCTCGCCCAGCTCGTCGATACCGAGGATCGCGATGATGTCCTGAAGGTCCTTGTACTTCTGCAGGACCGACTTGACGCGCATCGCGGCCGCGTAGTGGTCCGCCGCGATGTAGCGGGGGTCCAGGATGCGGGACGTGGAGTCCAGCGGGTCCACGGCCGGGTAGATGCCCTTCTCGGAGATCGGACGGGAGAGAACCGTCGTCGCGTCGAGGTGGGCGAAGGTGGTGGCCGGGGCCGGGTCGGTCAGGTCGTCCGCGGGGACGTAGATCGCCTGCATCGAGGTGATCGAGTGACCACGCGTCGAGGTGATGCGCTCCTGGAGGAGACCCATCTCGTCGGCCAGGTTCGGCTGGTAGCCCACCGCGGAGGGCATCCGGCCGAGCAGGGTCGAGACCTCGGAACCGGCCTGCGTGAAGCGGAAGATGTTGTCGATGAAGAACAGCACGTCCTGCTTCTGCACATCGCGGAAGTACTCCGCCATGGTCAGACCGGCAAGGGCCACCCGGAGACGGGTGCCCGGGGGCTCGTCCATCTGACCGAAGACAAGCGCCGTCTTGTCGATGACGCCCGACTCCGACATCTCCGCGATGAGGTCGTTGCCCTCACGAGTGCGCTCGCCGACACCGGCGAACACGGAGACACCGTCGTGGTTGTTGGCGACGCGGTAGATCATCTCCTGGATGAGCACCGTCTTGCCGACACCGGCACCGCCGAACAGACCGATCTTTCCACCCTTGACGTACGGGGTGAGAAGGTCGATGACCTTGACGCCGGTCTCGAACATCTCGGTCTTCGACTCGAGCTCGTCGAAGCGCGGGGCCTTGCGGTGGATGGTCCAGCGCTCGCCCGTGTACTTCTCGTCGGAGTTCAGCACCTCGCCGAGGGTGTTGAACACCTTGCCCTTGGTGAAGTCGCCGACCGGGACGGAGATCGCCGAGCCCGTGTCGGTGACCGCGGCCTGGCGGACCAGACCGTCGGTGGGCTGCATGGAGATGGTGCGGACCAGGCCGTCACCCAGGTGCTGGGCGACCTCCAGGGTCAGGATCTTCTTCTCGCCGGCGTTGGCCGGGTCGGCCACCTCGACGTGAAGGGCGTTGTAGATCTCCGGCATCGCGTCGACGGGGAATTCCACGTCGACGACCGGGCCGATTACCCGGGCGACGCGGCCCGTGGCAACGGCCGTCTCAACTGTCGTCGTCATTACTTGTCACTCCCCGCGGTCGCGTCGGCCAGGGCTGCGGAGCCACCGACGATCTCGCTGATTTCCTGGGTGATTTCGGCCTGGCGGGCCGCGTTGGCAAGACGGGAGAGCATGGTGATCAGGTCTCCCGCGTTGTCGGTCGCCGACTTCATCGCGCGGCGCGTGGCGGCGTGCTTGGAGGCAGCCGACTGGAGCAGCGCGTTGTAGATACGGCTCTCGACGTACCGCGGCAGCAGGGCGTCAAGGACGTCCTCGGCCGACGGCTCGAACTCGTACAGCGGAAGGATCTCGCCCTTGGGCGCCTCCTCCGCGACCTCTTCGAGGCGCAGCGGCAGCAGACGGCCGTCCACCGCGTTCTGCGTCATCATCGAGACGAACTCGGTGTAGACGATGTGGATCTCGTCCACGCCGCCCTCAGCCGTCTCCTTCTCGATGGCCTCGATCAACGGACCCGCGACCTTCTTCGCGTCCGCGTAGGTGGGCTCGTCGGTGAAGCCCGACCACGACTCCGCGACCTTGCGCTCGCGGAAGTTGTAGTGGGCCAGACCGCGGCGGCCGACGATGTACGTGTCGACCTCCTTGCCCTCCGCCTCGAGGCGCGCCGTCAGCTTCTCGGCGGCCTTGATGGCGTTGGAGTTGAAGGCGCCGGCCAGTCCGCGGTCGCTCGTGAGGAGCAGCACCGCGGAACGAGTCGCCGTCTCCGCCTCCGTGGTCAGCGGGTGCTTGGTGTTCGAGCCGGTGCCGACCGCCGTGACCGCGCGGATGAGCTCGGTCGCGTACGGCGCGGAGGCCGCCACCTTGCGCTGCGCCTTGACGACGCGCGAGGCGGCGATCATCTCCATCGCCTTGGTGATCTTCTTGGTCGCGGTGACGGATCGGATGCGACGCTTGTAGACCCGGAGCTGGGCTCCCATGAGTCAGGTCCCTTCCTTACGTCACTTGGACACGTTGACGGCCGCCGGGGCGTCGTCGCCGAGAAGCTTGCCGTCCGAGGTCTCGAACTGCTTCTTGAAGTCCGCGATGGCGTCCGCGATGGCGCTGATGGTGTCGTCCGACATCTTCGCGCCCTCCTTGATGGAGGTCATGAGGCCCTGCTCCTTGCGGTGCAGGTGCTCCAGGAGCTCCGTCTCGAAGCGGCGGACGTCGGAGACCGGTACGTCGTCCATCTTGCCGGTGGTACCGGCCCACACGGAGACGACCTGGTCCTCGGTCGGCATCGGCTGGTACTGCGGCTGCTTGAGCAGCTCGACCAGTCGCTGACCGCGCTCCAGCTGCGACTTCGACGCGGCGTCCAGGTCGGAACCGAAGGCGGCGAACGCCTCGAGCTCACGGTACTGGGCGAGGTCGAGACGCAGTCGGCCGGACACCTGGCGCATCGCCTTGTGCTGGGCGGAGCCACCGACGCGGGAGACCGAGATACCGACGTTCAGGGCCGGACGCTGGCCGGCGTTGAACAGGTCGGACTCCAGGAAGCACTGGCCGTCGGTGATGGAGATGACGTTGGTCGGGATGAACGCCGACACGTCGTTCGCCTTGGTCTCGACGATCGGCAGACCCGTCATCGAACCGGCGCCCAGCTCGTCGGAGAGCTTCGCGCAGCGCTCCAGCAGACGGGAGTGCAGGTAGAAGACGTCACCGGGGTAGGCCTCGCGCCCCGGCGGACGGCGGAGCAGCAGGGACACGGCGCGGTAGGCGTCGGCCTGCTTCGAGAGGTCGTCGAAGATGATGAGGACGTGCTTGCCCTCGTACATCCACTGCTGGCCGATGGCCGAACCGGTGTACGGCGCAAGGTACTTGAAGCCGGCCGGGTCGGACGCCGGGGCGGCGACGATGGTCGTGTACTCCAGCGCGCCGGCCTCTTCGAGGGCGCCACGCACGGAGGCGATGGTCGAACCCTTCTGACCGATGGCGACGTAGATGCAGCGGACCTGCTTCTTGGTGTCGCCCGAGCGCCAGTTGTCGCGCTGGTTGATGATCGTGTCGACGGCCAGCGCGGTCTTGCCGGTCTGGCGGTCACCGATGATCAGCTGACGCTGGCCACGGCCGATCGGGGTCATCGCGTCGACGGCCTTGTAGCCCGTCTCCATCGGCTCGTGCACCGACTTGCGGATCATGACACCCGGAGCCTGCAGCTCAAGGGCGCGGCGTCCGCTGGTCTCGATCTCGCCGAGGCCGTCGATCGGGTTGCCGAGCGGGTCGACGACGCGGCCGAGGTAGCCCTCGCCCACGGCGACGGACAGCACCTCACCGGTGCGCTGCACCGGCTGGCCCTCCTCGATACCGCTGAACTCGCCGAGGACGACCGCACCGATCTCGCGCTCTTCCAGGTTCAGCGCGAGACCGAGGGTTCCGTCCTCGAACTTCAGCAGTTCGTTCGCCATCGCCGAGGGAAGGCCCTCGATCTTGGCAATACCGTCGCCGGCGACGGTGACCGTACCGACCTCCTCGCGCGAGGCCGCGTCCGGCTTGTACGACTGGACGAAGTTCTCCAGCGCGTCCCGGATCTCCTCCGGCCGGATCGTGAGCTCCGCCATCTGGGTTCCCTGCTCTCCTTGTTGGGCCCGAAGTTTCACTTGGGGGGATGGGGACTCCCCCCTGTAAAGAGGTGAATCCTCTGCACGGCCCAACGAGGGCCGTAGGTACGTACTGCGTATGAAGTTGGGGCTAGCCGGCCATGCGGCGGCTGGCGTCCGCGAGACGGTCCGCGATGGAGCCGTTGATGATCTCGTCGCCGACCTGCACCTGGATCCCGCCGAGGACCTCGGGGTCCACGTCGAGGTTGAGGTGCATCTGACGGCCGTAGAGCTTGGCCAGAGCGGCGCCGAGGCGCTGCTTCTGTCCGTCGCTCAGCGGAACCGCGGAGGTGACGACGGCGACCCAGCGGTCACGACGCTCGGCGGCGAGCTTGGAGAGGGACTCGAGTCCCGCTTCCAGGCTACGTCCACGAGGTGCGGTCACAAGGCGCGTCACCAGACGCTCGGTGGTCGCGTCCGCCCGGCCGCCGAGCAGGCTGTGCAGCAGCTCGCTCTTGGCCGCGGTCGTCGCGGTGCGGTCGGTCAGCGCGGCGCGCAGTTCGGTGTTCGAAGAGACGATCCGGCCGAACCGGAACAGCTCGTCCTCGACGTTGTCGAGCTTGCCTGCCTGCTGCGCCGCCGTGAGGTCGGCGAGGTCGGCCAGCTCTTCGAGGGCGTCCACGAGGTCGCGTGACTGCGACCAGCGCGAGCGCACCAGACCGGCCACCAGATCGGCGGTCGACCCGCTGACCTGGCTGCCGAACAGGCGCCCGGCCAGTTCGGCCTTCGCCTCTCCGGGCTGCGCCGGGTCGGTCAGAACCCGGCGCAGCGACACCTCGCGGTGCAGCAGCGCGGTGACCGCGGCCAGCTCGTCGCCGAGCTGCGCCGCGTCCACGGACGTGTTGTCCGTCAGCGCGTCGAGACGCTCACGTGCGGCAGCGGTTGCCTCGCGGCTCGCTCCGTGCGCTGTCATCGAGCAGCCTCGGCCTTCTCCTCAAGCTCATCGAGGAAGCGGTCGATGGTGCGGCTCTGCCGGGCGTGGTCCTCGAGGGACTCGCCGACGAGCTTGCCGGCCAGGTCGGTGGCCAGCTGGCCGACGTCCTGACGCAGCGCCTGAGCCGCGGCCTTGCGGTCCGCCTCGATCTGCGTGTGACCGGCGGCGATGATTTCCTCACGCTGCCGCTGGCCTTCCGCGCGCATCTCGGCGATGAGCGTGGCGCCCTGCTCCTGCGCCTCCTGGCGCAGTCGCGCGGCCTCGTGCCGGGCTTCGGCGAGCTGAGCCTTGTACTGCTCAAGCACGCTCTGGGCCTCGGTCTGAGCGGCCTCGGCCTTCTCGATACCGCCCTCGATGGCCTCGCGACGCTGCTCCAGAACCTTGTTGATGTTCGGGAGAAGCTTCTTGGCGAGGAAGCCGAAGACGATGACGAAGGCGATCAGGCCGATGACGAGCTCGGGGATCGGCGGAACGAGGGGATTTTCCATCTCCTCAGCCGCGACAATGAGCAGCTGGCTCATATCAGTGCCTTTCGTCTAGTGGGCTGTCGTGGATCCGCAGATCACTGGCCGTAGACGAACGGCATGACCAGACCGATGAGGGCGAGCGCCTCACAGAAGGCGAAGCCGAGGATCTGGTTGGCGCGGATCAGGCCGGCAGCTTCGGGCTGACGGGCAAGGGCCTGGGTGCCGTTACCGAAGATGATGCCGACGCCGACGCCAGGACCGATAGCGGCGAGGCCGTAGCCGATGGAGCCGAGGGAGCCGGAGACAGCGGCGAGGGTCTCAGTGGCAGCCATGCTGATTCTTCCTTCTCTGTACGGACCGGCGGAGGTTGGCCACCGGACGCTTAGGGGGTTTTACAGGGGGGGGTTGCTCAGTGGTGCTCGGCGAGCGCGCCCTGGATGAAAGTGCAGGTCAAGAGCACGAAGACGTACGCCTGCAGGGCCTGGATGAAGAGCTCGAAGGCCGTCATCACGATGACCATGATGAAAGAGACACCGGCGTAGGCAAACCCAATGCCGTTGAGCAGGTACCAGCTGGCCAGCGTGAAGAGCAGCAGCAGGGTGTGGCCCGCGAACATGTTCGCGAAGAGTCGCACCGCGTGCGTGAACGGCCGGACGATCAGGTTCGAAAGCAACTCGAGGACGACGATCAACGGCAGGATCGCGCCGAGTGACTTGTCGTAGCCGGAGAAGTTCTTAAAGGCACCGACGAATCCGTGCCGCTTGAAGGTCAGCGAGACCCACAGGACGTAGACGATCGCCGCGAGGACCGCGGGGTACGCGATGATCGAGGTGACCGGGAACTGGGCGATCGGGACGATCGACCAGAGGTTCATCATCCAGATGAAGAAGAACAGCGAGACGACCAGCGGTACGTACTTCTCGCCTTCCTTCTTGCCGATCGTTTCGTAGACGACACCGCGGCGGATGAAGTCGTAGCCCGACTCGGCGACCATCTGCAGCTTGCCCGGAACGACCTGCGGCTTACGGAAGGCGGCCCAGAAGAAGCCGACGACGATCACCGAGCCGAGCAGCGCCAACAGCATCGTCTTGTTGAAATAGACGTTGCTGTCCGCATCGCCCACGAGGGGCTCGAACAGGAACGAGTGCAGGCCGGGAGCGGGGAAGCCACAGCCATCGAAGATGTGACAGTCGGTCTCAAAGGCGAGCACCTGCGTCGGGTCAGCACTCACCGCGGGCTCCTTCAGCGTGACGCATAGGTACGGCAACCTCGTTGTGTCGGCGCGGCGCGCAGCCGCGGTTCGGCACTGGACTGGTGTTACGGATGTGGGGGCGGCTGTGGGGCATCAAGCCTCGCGTTTGAGCAGGCGTCAGCTCAGATGCCCGCGCCCGCGATGCCGCAGTTGGCACCGGACGATAGCAGGGCTTCCTACGCGCGCTTATCCCGGCCCTACCCCTCACGACGAGTGCCCCGTCTTTTCGGGCTTGTCGCCCTTCGAAGACTCGGGTTCGACATAGAGGATCTTGGCCTTCATGTAAGCACGCGCCTGTGCGCCGATCCACGCGAGCGTGGTGGCGACAAGCGTGATCGCGAAGGCTTTGGGGTTGAACAACGTCGTGTTCTTGAACGCGGCGACAAAGATGAACAGCAGAAGAATCTGTGCCGTATAGAGCATCAGACCCATCGCCTGGAACAAGTGCGGAAGCGATTTGGCAGTGCGCTGCAGAACGTAGAGCCCGATACCCATGAAGAGGATCACGACCAGCGTCGCGACGACTGCCCCAATTGCTCCCTTGCCACCGGCGACCACACCACTGACGACGGCGGCAATCGCGCCGACGGCAGCTGTGGGCACAGCGGCCTGAAGGAGAATCCGGGCGTCATTGGACGGCATGGCGGCAACTCCGCTTGCTTAAGGGGGGCAGGGTGTCGTCATGGACGAGCGTAATCCCGGGCTGAGAGAGAACCTCACGCCAAGGGACCGTCTCTCTCAGGTCCTTCGGCTCCGTCCCGGGTTCTCGTGAACCGTATCACAAACTATTTGATGAGGTCTTTACCTGGTTGGTGTGCTCGCTGTCACACATGAGAGTGAAGGTGCGCGTCTGTGCATTCAGCGAGCCAACTTGTCTGGTATTGGGGCAGTTTGCCGACGCGTAGGGGCGCAAACCTCTTGCGAGACTCTTACCTTGGCGTCAGCGCGACGACTCGGCCTTACCCCGATCCAGGAAGCGCGAACGAGCGCCAATTGCCGTCGCCCCGTTGACTCCTGAGACTCCGACAGCAACCGGACTGCGGTGCTCCTGAGCCCCGTCCTCCTCGGCGAGAACCCCCGCCTCGTACGCGACGGCCGACCCGGCCTCCTCCGCCTCGTACGAGGCGGCGATGACCTTGCTACGGCGATAGCGCGGCGGCACGAAGCTCTCGGCCCAGCGCGGGGTGCGCGGAGTGAAGCGCGGCAGCAGGAGCAGCACGAGACCGACCGCGCTGAGGCCCATGATCCCGAGCACGATCCACATGGACGCCGCGTTGACCGAGAAGGCGAGGGCGCCGAAGGCGATCACCGCCGACCAGAAGTACATGATCAGGACGGCACGGCTGTGTGAGTGGCCGACCTCCAGCAGACGGTGGTGTAGGTGTCCGCGGTCGGCGGCGAAAGGGGACTGGCCGTTCCACGTCCGGCGCACGATCGCCAGCACCAGGTCGGCCAGCGGGATCGCAATGATGGTCAACGGCAGGATGATCGGCATGTAGACCGGCACCATCGCGTGGACCGCGCTGCGCTCGGAACCCGCGCTGAATGCCAGGCGGTCCGGGTCCACCTGGCCGGTGATGGACACCGTCCCAGCGGCGAGGACGAGCCCGATGAGCATGGATCCCGTGTCCCCCATGAAGATGCGGGCGGGGTGCATGTTGTGCGGTAGGAACCCCAGGCACATGCCGATGAGTAGGGCTGAGAACAGCGTCCCGGGAGCGGCGGCCTCGATGCCGTAGCCGTACCACAGCCGGTACGCGTACAGGAAGAACGCACCCGCCGCGATGCACACCATGCCTGCGGCCAGCCCGTCGAGCCCATCGACGAAGTTGACCGCGTTGATGGTGATCACGATGAGCGCCACGGTGAGGAGGTTGCCCTGCCACGGCGTGATCGACACTGACCCCACACCGGGCACGGGCAGCCAGAGGATGGTCAAGCCCTGCATCACCATGACTCCGGCCGCGATCATCTGCCCGCCAAGCTTGATGAGCGCGTCCACACCGAACTTGTCGTCGAGCACGCCCAGCAGCCAGATCAGAGCGGCCCCGCTCAGCAGCGCCCGTGGTTCGCTGGAGCTGTCGAAGACCACGCTGAGGTTGGTGAGGTGGTCCGCAACCAGGAGGCCCGCGCACATGCCGAAGAACATCGCGACACCGCCGAGCCGCGGGGTGGGTTCCCTATGCACGTCACGAGCCCGCACCTTTGGCACCACTCCGGCCACGATCGCGAACTTCCGTACCGGCCCTGTAAGCAGATACGTCACCGCGGCCGTGACGCAGAGCGTCAGCAGATATTCACGCACGGGCTTCCCCACAGGTCTCGCTGGCCATCTGAGCCCCACACCTTAGCGATGCATGCATACGGATGGGGACTGCCGGGTAGCGTCGATGGTTGCACGAGTGGCTGTGCACCAGGTTCCGTCTACCCCGGATCAGCCGGGATACGGCGGAAATCCGCTGGTCAGCTCCCGTACTTCTTCACGAACCGTCTTCGCGTCCGCCACGTCCCGCAGCACACCCGCGAAGAGTACGGCGACCCGGGCCATCTCCGCCTCGCCCATCCCCTGCGTGGTCAGCGCCGCCGTACCCAGCCGCAGCCCACGCACGTCCCCATGCGGCAGCGCGCAGGTGTCGAGGACCATCCCGGCGGCGGCGAGACGTCCGCGGGCGGTGCGCCCGTCGACGCCGAGGGGCGCGGTGTCGGCGGTGAGCAGGTGGGTGTCGGTGCCGCCGGTGGTGATCGTCAGCCCTTCCGCGTCCAGCGCCGCGGCGAGCACCCGGGCGTTGGCGACCACCTGATGGGCGTACGCCGTGAAGGCCGGGGTCGCCGCCTCGCCGAACGCGACGGCCTTGGCGGCGATCGTGTGCATCTGGGCGCCGCCCTGCGTGAACGGGAAGACGGCCCGGTCGACGCGCTCGGCCAGCTCGCCGCCGCACAGGATCATGCCGCCGCGCGGGCCGCGGAGCACCTTGTGGGTGGTGGCACAGACCACATCGGCGTACGGCACCGGATTGGGCGCCGCTCCCCCGGCGACGAGCCCGATGGGGTGGGCGGCGTCGGCGATGAGGTGGGCGCCCACTTCGTCGGCGATCTCCCTGAACAGCGCGTAGTCGATGTGCCGGGGATAGGAGATGGACCCGCAGACGATGGCCTTCGGGCGGTGCGTACGGGCCAGCGCGCGCACCTGCTCGTAGTCGATGAGCCCGGTCTCCGCATCGACCCCGTACCCGACGAAGTCGAACCACCTTCCCGAGAAGTTCGCGGGCGACCCGTGCGTGAGGTGACCGCCGAACGGCAGCCCCATCGCGAGGACGGTGTCACCGGGGCGCAGCAGGGCGGCGTACGCGGCGAGGACCGCCGAACTCCCCGAGTGGGACTGCACGTTGGCGTGCTCGGCGCCGAAGAGCGCCTTCGCCCGGTCCACCGCGACGCGCTCGGCGACGTCCACGATCTCGCAGCCACCGTGGTGGCGGGCGCCCGGATATCCCTCGGCGTACTTGTTCGCCAGCGGCGACCCGAGCGCGGCCAGCACGGCCGGCGACGTGAAGTTCTCGGCCGCGATCAACTGCAAGGTCGTCGACTGCCGCTCCAGCTCCCCGATCAGAATCTCGGCGAGCTCCGGGTCCTGCCGACGCAGAACATCCGCTTCCAGCGTTTGTATGACCGGCATGGTGGACTCCGGACCTCGGCGTGGGGGTGCGCTAAGTCCAATGTAGAACCGGGAACGGTGGGTCGCCCGGTGTTACCGTCCGCCGGGTGCAAAGGGCCCCCACCGCGGACCTACGTACGGGCACGTACCCCCGTAAGCGCCGTCACCACCGGATCCAGCGCCTCGTTGATCTCGTCCCCGATCGACCGGAAGAACGGCAGCGGGGCGCCGTAGGGGTCGAAGACCTCGTCCGCCTCCGCGGTGGGGGCCAGAAGCCACCCGCGTAGCGCGGCAGCCGCCCGTACCAGGGCGCGTGCGCGCTCGATCACTCCCTCCTCCAAGGGTGGGAGCGTCGCCGGATCTATGGCCCGTACCAGCCGGGTGAACTCCTTCAAGGTGAAGGTGCGCAGGCCCGCCGAGTGGCCCATGGAGATGACCTGGGCGCGGTGGTCGCGGGTGGCGGTGAGGACCAGGTCGGCGCGGATGACGTGGTCGTCGAGGAGTTCGCGGCCGACGAAGCCGGAGGGGTCCGCGCCGTAGTCGGTGAGGACCGTGGCGGCGTTGGTCTCCATGGGCGCGCCCTCGTGCCCCCAGGTGCCCGCGCTCTCCACGATCAGGCCGCCCCACAGGGGGTCGCCGAGCCGGTCCGCGAGGGCATGGCGGGTCAGCCGCTCGGTGATCGGCGAGCGGCACACATTGCCGGTGCTGACGTGGAGGATGCGGAAGGACCCCCTGGGAGAACCGTTGGCCCCCGTGATCCCCGTGCCTATGCCACGCCCCGCGTCAGGGGCTGTCAATTCGCCACCTCGAGGTCGGGGACGACCTTCCGGAGCTCCTCGGCCGACAGTGCCCCCTCGCGCAGCAGCACGGGCACCTTGCCGGTCACGTCGACGATCGAGGAGGGGACGATGCCGGGGGTCGGGCCGCCGTCCAGGTAGACGGAGATGGAGTCGCCGAGCATCTCCTGCGCGGCGTCACAGTCCTCCGGCGAGGGATGGCCCGTCAGGTTGGCGGAGGAGACGGCCATCGGGCCGACCTCGGTGAGCAGTTCGATGGCGACGGGGTGCAGCGGCATGCGCACGGCGACGGTGCCACGGGTGTCCCCCAGGTCCCACTGGAGGGACGGCTGGTGCTTGGCGACGAGGGTGAGCGCACCCGGCCAGAACGCGTCGACCAGCTCCCAGGCCATCTCGGAGAAGTCCGTGACCAGGCCGTGCAGGGTGTTCGGGGAGCCGATGAGGACAGGGGTGGGCATGTTGCGGCCCCGGCCCTTGGCGTCGAGGAGATCGGCGACGGCCTCCGAGGAGAACGCGTCGGCGCCGATGCCGTACACCGTGTCCGTCGGGAGGACGACCAGCTCGCCACGGCGGACGGCGGACGCGGCTTCACGCAGACCGGTGGTGCGGTCGGTCGCGTCATTGGTGTCGTATCGCCGTGCCATTTAGCGGGCCTCCTCGTACACGTACTGCTGCCTGGGGAACTCGATGCGCGTGCTCACGGCATCGCCTTGCGGGCGGTCGCGAACCGCGGCCGCTTGTTGAGGTCCGGGTGGTCGGCCGCGTCGGCCCAGCCCCGCTCCTCGGTGAAGATCCACGGCACCTGCCCGCCCTGGGTGTCGGCGTGCTCGACGACGACGACGCCACCGGGGCGCAGCAGACGGTGAGCGGTGCGCTCGATGCCACGGATCAGGTCGAGGCCGTCCTCCCCCGAGAACAGGGCGAGTTCGGGATCGTAGTCCCGGGCCTCCGGCTGGACGTACTCCCATTCCGTGAGCGGGATGTACGGCGGGTTGGAGACGACCAGGTCGACATGGCCGTCGAGGTCGGGGAAGGCCTCCAGGGCGTCTCCCTGGCGGAGGTCGACCCTGGACCCCGCGACGTTCTTGCGCGTCCACTGGAGGGCGTCCTCGGACAGCTCAACGGCGTGCACACGGGAGCGCGGGACCTCCTGCGCGAGGGCGAGCGCGATGGCGCCGGAGCCCGTGCACAGGTCGACGATCAGGGGCTCCACGACGTCCATGGCGCGTACGGCGTCTATGGCCCAGCCGACGACGGACTCGGTCTCCGGG
Organism: Streptomyces sp. NPDC093544; assembly: GCF_040683495.1. Taxonomy (NCBI): domain Bacteria; kingdom Bacillati; phylum Actinomycetota; class Actinomycetes; order Kitasatosporales; family Streptomycetaceae; genus Streptomyces; species Streptomyces sp. NPDC093544. The sequence goes on from NZ_JBFBEA010000022.1 coordinate 101,650, forward strand.
CGCGGCACGAACACCCCTGGCCCGACCTGGAGTTCCAGATACCGGAAGTAGGCGCGTCCGGTGATGTGCTGGAGCGGCTCACGGGCCTCGCGGCGCGCGATCACCTCCCAGTACCGGGCGTCGAAGTCGGTGTCCTTGACGGTGTGCAGCTCGCCCCGCTTCACGCCGTGCACGAAGGAGGCGAGCTCCTCCGCGTCGTTACGCGGCGAGGGCACGCCGGCGTCGGCCAGCCGCTGGGTGGCCTGGGCCACTTCCGCGAGCAGCAGGTTCACGCTGGTCCTCCGGGCTGAGCTGTTGTCGTGAACGTCGGTGGGGCCTTACACGGCTGTTCTACGCGGCGGCGAGCTTCGCGGCCGAGTCCGCGTCGACGCAGGCCTGGATCATCGCGTCCAGGTCACCGTCGAGGACCTGATCCAAGTTGTACGCCTTGAAGCCGACCCGGTGGTCCGAGATGCGATTCTCCGGGAAGTTGTACGTACGGATCTTCTCGGAGCGGTCGACGGTGCGGACCTGGCTGCGGCGGGCGTCCGCGGCCTCCCGTTCCGCTTCCTCCTGCGCCGCGGCGAGGAGCCTGGAGCGCAGAATACGCATCGCCTGCTCCTTGTTCTGCAGCTGGCTCTTCTCGTTCTGACAGGAAGCGACGACTCCGGTGGGAATGTGCGTGATGCGCACCGCGGAGTCGGTGGTGTTGACGGACTGACCGCCGGGCCCCGAGGAGCGGTAGACGTCGATACGCAGGTCGTTGGCGTGGATCTCGACGTCGACCTCCTCGGCCTCGGGCGTGACGAGCACACCGGCGGCGGAGGTGTGGATGCGGCCCTGCGACTCGGTCGACGGCACGCGCTGTACGCGGTGCACCCCGCCCTCGTACTTCAGCCGCGCCCAGACACCCTGGCCGGGCTCGGTCGCGCCGTTGCCGCCCTTGGTCTTCACGGCGACCTGGACGTCCTTGTAGCCGCCGAGCTCGGACTCGGTGGCGTCGATGATCTCGGTCTTCCAGCCGACGCGCTCGGCGTAGCGCAGGTACATGCGCAGCAGGTCGCCTGCGAAGAGGGCCGACTCGTCGCCGCCCGCGCCCGCCTTGACCTCGAGGATGACGTCCTTGTCGTCGTTAGGGTCGCGCGGGACCAGCAGCAGCCGGAGCTTCTCCGTCAGCTCTTCGCGCTGCTTCTCCAGCTCCTTGACCTCGGCGGCGAAGTCCGGGTCGTCGGCCACGAACTCCTTCGCCGTCTCGATGTCGTCCCCGGTCTGCTTCCAGGAGCGGTACGTCGCGACGATCGGGGTCAGCTCCGCGTAGCGCTTGTTGAGCTTGCGCGCGTTGGCCTGGTCGGCGTGCACCGACGGGTCAGCGAGCTTCGTCTCCAGATCGGCGTGCTCGCCGATCAGTTCCTCGACCGCCTCGAACATCTCCGGCTCCAATGGGCTGCCCCCGGCTCCATCACGGGCTCGGGGACGTAGGTGAAACGAATGGGGGCTGCACCGCAAAGCGCCGGTCCCGGCGCCCCCGTGCAGGGGGCGTCGAGGACCGGCGCTGTGAGGTCGCTACTTCGTGGCAGCGGCAGCCTTGCCGAAGCGGGCCTCGAAGCGGGCCACGCGGCCACCGGTGTCGAGGATCTTCTGCTTGCCCGTGTAGAACGGGTGGCACTCGGAGCAGACCTCGGCACGGACGGTGCCGCTGGAGATCGTGCTACGGGTGGTGAACGACGCGCCACAGGTGCAGCTGACCTGCGTCTCGACGTACTCGGGGTGGATGTCGCGCTTCAAGGTGTCTCCTAGTTTCGGGAGGGCGCCGGGTCGCCGCCGCGGATTGCGGGTGCGTGAACCGGAGCCGACGTACCAGTCTGCCAGGACCGGCCGCATCCCCCAAAACCGGGGGGCGACGTGATCTATTCCCGGCGGTTTCCCGCGCCGCTCGGCTTGCGGTTTCCGGTGGCGCTCGACCTGCGGTTTCCGGTGCCGCTCGACCTGTGGTTTCCGGCCGCTCCGCCCGCGGTTTCCGGTGCCGCTCAGCCCGCGCTGACGACGTCCTTCGCGGTGCCCGTGGCGGTGCCCTCGGTGGCCGACTTCGGGATCACCTGGTCGTTCTTCAGGGCGTCCCAGACCAGCTTGTCCTTGGCCTCGTCGATGAGCACGCGGTTGGCGTTCGCGCTGTCGTACTGGACCGGCATCGTCACCATGGTCATCTTCGAGGAGCTGATGCCCTTGAGGCCGCCCGCGAAGGACACCAGGTCGTTGACGGACTTCAGGTCGGAGTCGGTGGTGATGGCGCTGGTGGCGGTGTCGGCGAGTTCGAGCAGCTTGGTCGGGCTGGTCAGCAGGCCGATGCCCTTTACCTGGTTCATCAGGGCCTTGATGAACGCCTGCTGGAGCTGGATCCGGCCGAGGTCGGAGCCGTCGCCGACGCCGTGCCGGGTGCGGACCAGGCCGAGCGCCTGCTCACCGTCGAGGGTGTGGGTGCCGGCCTTCAGGTTCAGGTGGCTGTCGGGGTCGTTGATGTCCTGGGTAGTGGTGATCTTCACGCCGCCCAGGTCGTCGATGAGCTTCTGGAAGCCGCTGAAGTCGACCTCGATGTAGTGGTCCATGCGGATCCCGCTCATTGACTCGACGGTCTTCACCGCACAGGCGGCGCCGCCGGTGGAGTACGCGGAGTTGAACATGACGTCGGAGGCCGCGTCGTGCGTGACGCCGCCGGCGTCGGTGCAGGAGGGGCGCTCGACGAGGGTGTCGCGGGGTATGGAGACCACGCTCGCCGACTTGTGGCCCTCGTACACGTGCACGACCATCGCCGTGTCCGAGCGGGCGCTGCCGTCGTCGGTGCCGCCGCCCAGCTTCTCGTTCGTGCCGGAGCGGGTGTCGGAGCCCAGGACCAGGATGTTCTCGGAGCCGTTGTCGACCTTCTCCGGCCGGTCGGTGCCGAGGACCTGGTTGATGTCGACGCTCTTGATGTTGCCGTTGAGCTTGAAGTACAGGTATCCGGCGCCGGTGCCGCCCAGCACGACGATGCCCGCCGCTACCCAGGCCATGATCAGCAGGCCCTTGCGGCGCTTGCTGCGGGCCTTGCGGCGGCGGCCCTTCGCGCGGTGGCGCGGGGCGCTGGTGCCGGACTCCCCGGGTATGCCGGGTTCCGGCGTGCTCTCGGCAGGCATGTGCTCCTCAGTCCTTGTTCGGGTCGGTTACCCCCTGCTTTCAGGCTCAGGCCCGGTCCGGCGTGACGACGTGTACCGCTCCATGGTCACTCCGTAGGGTCAGACGGGGAAACTCGGGCAAGGGTTGCACAACGCACTGTGCCCATCCTGTGGGTCGACGCGTACAGAGAGTCACCGGTGAATCCGCGGAAACCCCCGCTCACCTGCGATTTCAGCCGAAGATGCCGTGTTGTTCGAAATCGGCACCGATCTCGGCACTTGTGGCAAAGATCTCGCTGGTCACCGGCCCGGGCCAGACAAAAGGGGCCGGACAAAGGAGGCCAGAGAAAGAGGGCCAGACAAAAAAGGGCCGCCCCCGTCACCTGCGTGACGGGGGCGGCCCTCGGGTTCCGCGGGGTCCGGATCAGTCGTTGCCGTTGCCGTTGCCCGGCGTCGTCTTCGCGATCTGCATCAGGAACTCGGCGTTGGACTTCGTCTGCTTCATCTTGTCCAGCAGGAGCTCGATGGCCTGCTGCGAGTCGAGCGCGTGCAGCACCCGGCGCAGCTTCCAGACGATGGCGAGCTCCTCCGGGTTGAGGAGGATCTCTTCCTTACGCGTACCCGACGGGTCGACGTCGACCGCCGGGAAGATGCGCTTGTCGGCGAGCTTCCGGTCGAGCTTGAGCTCCATGTTGCCGGTGCCCTTGAACTCCTCGAAGATCACCTCGTCCATGCGCGAGCCGGTGTCGACGAGCGCGGTGGCCAGGATGGTCAGCGAACCGCCGTCCTCGATGTTGCGCGCGGCACCGAAGAAGCGCTTCGGCGGGTACAGCGCGGTCGAGTCGACACCACCGGACAGGATGCGGCCGGAGGCGGGGGCGGCGAGGTTGTACGCACGGCCCAGACGCGTGATCGAGTCGAGCAGTACGACGACGTCGTGACCCAGCTCCACCAGACGCTTGGCCCGCTCGATGGCGAGCTCGGCGACCGTGGTGTGGTCCTCGGCCGGACGGTCGAAGGTCGAGGAGATGACCTCGCCCTTCACCGACCGCTGCATGTCGGTGACCTCTTCCGGACGCTCGTCGACCAGGACGACCATCAGGTGGCACTCGGGGTTGTTGACGGTGATCGCGTTGGCGACCGCCTGCAGGATCATGGTCTTGCCGGTCTTCGGCGGGGCCACGATCAGACCACGCTGGCCCTTACCGATCGGCGCGACGAGGTCGATGATGCGGGTCGTCAGCACCCCCGGGTCGGTCTCCAGACGGAGCCGGTCCTGCGGGTAAAGGGGCGTCAGCTTGTTGAACTCCGGGCGGCCACGGCCGGATTCGGCGGCCATGCCGTTCGCGGAGTCGAGGCGGACCAGCGCGTTGAACTTCTCGCGGCGCTCGCCGTCCTTGGGCTGGCGGACCGCGCCCGTGACGTGGTCGCCCTTGCGCAGACCGTTCTTGCGGACCTGGGCGAGGGAGACGTACACGTCGTTGGGACCCGGCAGGTAGCCGGACGTACGGATGAACGCGTAGTTGTCGAGGATGTCGAGGATGCCCGCGACGGGGATCAGGACGTCGTCGTCGGCGACCTGCGGCTCGTTCGGGCCGAAGTCCTCGCGGCCACGACGGCCACGACGGTCGCGGTAACGACCGCGCCGGCCGCGCCGGCCATCGCCGAACTCGTCGTCGTCCTGCGGGCCGTTGTCGCGCTGCGGGCCGCTGTCGCGCTGCGGCCCGTTGTCGCGCTGCTGCCGGTCCTGGCGGTCCTGACGGCCGCCGCCCTGGCTCTGCTGCTGACGGTCCTGGCGCTGCTGACCGCCGCCCTGGGCCTGGCCGCCCTGGCTCTGCTGCTCGTCGGTCTTGGCACCCCGGCGGTCGCGGTCACGGCCACCACGGTCGCGGTCACGACGGTCACGACGGCCCTGCCGGCCGTCGCCGTCAGCCGCGTCGGCCTTGGCCTCGACCAGGGTCTCCGTCTTCGGCTCGCTCTTCGCCTCGGCGGTGATGGTCTCGGGGCTGCCGGCCTCGGCAACGGCCCGGCGACGGCGACGCTCGCCCGCGGGGGCATCATCGCTGGCGGGCTGGCCGGGAATGTCGATCTGCTGCTGGGCCACGGCCTTTTCGGCGACGGGCTGCTCGTCCTTGGCCTCGGCCGCGGCGGACTCAACGCCCGTACGGGCCTTCGAGGTGGCCCGGCGCTTCGGCTTGGTCTCGGCGGTGGCATCGGCCTTCGCCGACGCGCCACCTCCCCCGGCCTGCGCCTCCTTGATGACCTCGATCAGCTGGCTCTTGCGCATGCGCGCGGTGCCCCTGATACCGAGGCCTGACGCGACCTGCTGAAGCTCGGCAAGCACCATGCCGTCAAGGCCGGTACCGCGGCGCCGCCGGGAGCCTGCACCGGAGGCAGGCGCGGCAGAGGCGTCCGTGGCGGGCGCGGCAGCGGTCTCCTCGACACGTGCGCCCATCAGATCGGTGGTGTCGCTCACGAAGGGTCCTTCCCTGGAGCGGACGTCGGCCTGTCTGGCACGGCGACCGGTTTTGCTGTCCGGATTTGGTCCTTTTGGTACGGACCGTGCCGGGGCGGTGGTCCGCCAACGCGGCGGAAGAAATAACTGGTGATGACGGTTCCGGAGCCGTGGCACTGAATTGCGGTGTCATCGGCTCGGTCACGCCGGTTCCGGAGCGTGCTCAACACTGCTCAGCACATAGCACCCAATGCATGGCACAAAGCAGTTTGGGAGGCTCCCGGAAGAATGGGTGTCCCGGACGGGGACGCGAAGCACCTCGCCATGGTGAGGTCGGGTGCAGACTTGAGATTAACACTACCGGATCCAACAAACATTCCCCCTCTCGAAATCCGGTAACCGCGCGCTTCTAATTGACACCGGAGGGTGCGAGCGGCAACACGCTCGCTCCCGTGGCGTCGAGGTCCAGACGATTGGCAGCCCACCCCTGACCTGCGAGGTCAGCGATTTTGTCGGCCGACGCCCCGTCAGCGAGGGCCAGCACCGTGGGACCCGCGCCGGAGATCACCGCGGGGATGCCGTCACCCCGCAGCCGCTCCACCAGCGCGATGCTCTCGGGCATGGCAGGGGCGCGGTAGTCCTGGTGCAACCGGTCCTCGGTGGCGGGCAGCAGCAGGTCGGGACGCCGGGTGAGAGCCTCGACGAGCAGGGCGGCACGGCCCGCGTTGGTCGCGGCGTCGACATGCGGCACCGTGCGCGGAAGCAGACCGCGCGCGGTCTCGGTGAGAACCGGCTTTCCCGGTACGAAAACCACCGGAACGATGGAATCGGCGGGGTCCATCCTGATCGCCCGCGCCGCGCCGGTCTCCATCCAGGAGAGCGTGAATCCGCCGAGCAGACAGGCCGCGACGTTGTCGGGGTGTCCCTCGATCTCGGTGGCGAGTTCGAGCAGGGCCGTGTCGTCGAGTTTCGAGTCCCCGCCTATGGTCACCGCCCGCGCGGCGACGATGCCGGCGCAGATGGCGGCCGACGAGGAACCGAGGCCCCGGCCGTGCGGAATGCGGTTGGCGCAGACGATCTCAAGGCCGCGCGGCTGTCCGCCCAGCAGATCGAAGGCGGTGCGCAGGGAACGTACGAGGAGATGACCCTCGTCGCGCGGCAGCGTCTCGCTGCCCTCACCCGCGATGTCGATGTGCAGCCCGGCGTCGGCCACCCGGACGACCACGTCGTCGTACAGCCCCAGTGACAGGCCGAAGGCATCGAAGCCCGGCCCGAGATTGGCGCTGGTGGCGGGGACGCGCACCCGGACGGCGGCGGCGCGGAAGGCTGGACCGGCCATCGCTCGATGACTCTCCTTGAGCTGCGTGATGTACGAGACCTTGTGCTGCTTGATGTACGAGATGTGCTGCGTGATGTACGAGATTCTCGAAAACGTGCGATACGAACGTGGGACGTCTTGCGATACCGATGTGGGGCGACTGGCGATACAGCTGTGGAACGACTGGCGGTAAGAATCTGGAGCGGCTGGCGGTACGGATGTTGAGACGGCTTGCGCTACGAACCTGACGCGTACGTCAACACCCGAAGGCCACAACAAGGGCGGCACCGCGGCATATGCGGCGGGCGGGTTCAGTACAGCCTATCGAAGACAGGTTCTGTGGCGACATAGGGCGCACAGGAGGCGCACGATGCGTGTCGTAAGCCCCCCGTGCACCCCCTGTCGGGTGTCCCGCCGGGTGTTGCCCGTTTACGCGAGGCCGAGCTGCTCAGCGGCCATGACGGCGTCCACCGGGACGGTCACCGGCTGCGGTGCGCCGGCGACGGCCCAGTCCGGATCCTTGAGCCCGTTTCCAGTGACCGTGCAGACGATCGTCTGGCCCGGGTCGACCTTGCCCTGCTCGGCGGCCTTCAGCAGACCGGCGACGGACGCGGCCGACGCGGGCTCGACGAAGACGCCCTCCTGCGCGGCCAACAGGCGGTAGGCGCGCAGGATCTCACGGTCCGTCACCTCGTCGATGAACCCGCCCGACTCGTCCCGGGCGGCCAGCGCGAACTGCCAGGACGCCGGGTTGCCGATACGGATCGCGGTGGCGATGGTCGACGGGTCCTTGACGACCTCGCCGCGCACGATCGGGGCGGAACCGGAGGCCTGGAAACCCCACATGCGCGGGGTCCGCGCGGCGATGCCGTCGGCGGCGTACTCCTTGTACCCCTTCCAGTACGCGGTGATGTTGCCCGCGTTGCCCACCGGCAGGACGTGGATGTCGGGCGCGTCGCCGAGCATGTCCACGATCTCGAACGCGCCGGTCTTCTGGCCCTCGATGCGCACCGGGTTCACCGAATTGACCAGCGCCACCGGGTAGTTCTCGGACAGCGACCGCGCGAGAGTGAGGCAGTCGTCGAAGTTGCCGTCGACCTGGAGGATCTTCGCGCCGTGCACGAGCGCCTGGCCCATCTTGCCGATCGCGATCTTGCCCCGCGGCACGAGCACGGCACAGACCATTCCGGCGCGTACGGCGTAGGCGGCGGCGCTCGCGGACGTATTGCCGGTGGAGGCGCAGATGACCGCCTTCGCGCCTTCCTCCTTGGCCTTCGAGATGGCCATGGTCATACCGCGGTCCTTGAAGGACCCGGTCGGGTTGGCACCCTCCACCTTGAGGTGGACCTCGCACCCGGTGCGCTCGGAGAGCACCTGCGCGGGCACGAGCGGCGTGCCGCCCTCCCGGAGCGTCACGACCGGCGTGCTGTCGGATACCGGCAGCCGTCCCCGGTACTCCTCGATGATTCCGCGCCACTGGTGGGTCATTGCTGGTTACTCTCCTTCAACCCGCATGATGCTGGCGACACCCCGCACGGTGTCGAGGCTGCGCAGCGCCTCGACGGTCCCGGTCAAGGACGCGTCGGACGCACGATGGGTCACGACGACGAGAGAGGCCTCGCCGCCTCCGTCCTGTCGGCTCTGCTGGCGCACGGTATCGATGGAGACACCGTGCTCGGCGAAGACGGTGGCCACCTGAGCGAGAACACCCGGTTTGTCGGCCACGTCGAGACTGATGTGGTACCGCGTCACGACCTCGCCCATGGACGAGACGGGCAACTGGGCGTACGCCGAGTCGCCGGGCCCGGTCGAGCCGTTGAGCTTGTTGCGACAGACGGCGACAAGGTCGCCGAGCACGGCGGACGCGGTCGGCGCGCCGCCGGCACCCGGCCCGTAGAACATGAGCTGCCCGGCGGCGTCCGACTCGACGAAGACCGCGTTGTACGCGCCGCGCACGGAGGCGAGCGGATGGCTCAGCGGAATCATGGCCGGATGCACGCGCGCGGTGACGGACCCGCCGTCGGCGGCCCGCTCGCAGATGGCGAGCAGCTTGATGGTGCAGCCCATCGCCTTCGCCGAGGCGAAGTCGGAGGAGGTGACCTCGGTCATGCCCTCGCGGTACACGTCGTCCAGGCGCACGCGCGTGTGGAAGGAGATTCCGGCGAGGATCGCGGCCTTGGCCGCGGCGTCGAAGCCCTCGACGTCGGCGGTGGGGTCGGCCTCGGCGTAGCCGAGCGCGGTGGCCTCGTCGAGGGCCTCCTGATATCCGGCGCCCGTCGAATCCATCTTGTCGAGGATGAAGTTGGTGGTGCCGTTGACGATGCCCATCACGCGGTTGATCTTGTCGCCGGCGAGGGACTCGCGCAGCGGCCGGATGAGCGGGATCGCGCCGGCGACGGCGGCCTCGTAATAGAGGTCCTTGCCCTGCTCCTGGGCGGCGGCGTGCAGCGCGGCACCGTCCTGGGCGAGCAGCGCCTTGTTGGCGGAGACGACGGAGGCGCCGTGCTCGAAGGCCGTGGTGATGAGCGTACGAGCGGGCTCGATACCGCCGATGACCTCGACGACGACGTCGATGTCGCCACGCTTGACGAGCGCGGTCGCGTCGGTGGTGATGAGGGTGGGGTCGATGCCCTCACGGACCTTGGCGGGGCGGCGTACGGCGACGCCTGCCAGTTCCACCGGGGCCCCGATCCTGGCGGCGAGATCGTCGGCGTGCGTCGTCATGATGCGCGCCACCTCTGAGCCGACTACCCCACAGCCCAGCAGCGCCACCTTCAGCGGACGCGTACGCATCATCCGACCTCGTTTCCTGTTACGTCACGGTTGGACCAGTCTCACTCACCGGACGGGACTTTCTATCCCATGTCCGGATCGTGAGACGTCCATTTCATTTTTACGGGGCGGTAGACCGAAGATCTTCCGCCACCGGTCTCTCAGCTGGCATCTGTCGGCCGGCGTCTCTCAGCCGACGTCGAGGCGGAGCAAATCCTCCTCCGTTTCGCGGCGGACGATCACCCGGGCCTCGCCGTCGTGCACGGCGACGACCGGCGGGCGGAGTGCGTGGTTGTAGTTGCTGGCCATGGAGCGGCAGTAGGCGCCGGTGGCGGGGACGGCGATGAGGTCACCGGGCGCCAGGTCGGCGGGCAGGAACGCGTCCCGCACCACGATGTCGCCGCTCTCACAGTGCTTGCCGACGACACGGACGAGCATGGGCTCGGCGTCACTCGAGCGCGAGACGAGAGAGACGCTGTACTCGGCGTCGTACAGCGCCGTCCGGATGTTGTCGGACATGCCTCCGTCCACGGAGACGTACGTCCGAAGCCCGTCGAGCGGCTTGATGGTGCCGACCTCGTAGAGAGTGAAGGCGGTCGGACCCACGATGGCGCGCCCGGGCTCCACGGAGATCCGCGGCGTCCGCAGCTTGGCGGCCTCGCACTCGCGGGTGACGATCTCGGTCAGTGCCTTGGCGATCTCGTGCGGCTCGCGCGGGTCGTCCTCGCTGGTGTACGCGATACCGAGGCCGCCGCCGAGGTCGATCTCGGGCAGTTCGACACCGTGCTCGTCGCGGATCTGCTTGAGCAGTCCGATGACGCGGTGGGCGGCCACCTCGAACCCGGAGGTGTCGAAGATCTGCGAGCCGATGTGGCTGTGGATGCCGATGAGTTCGAGCCCGTCGAGCTGGAGGGCACGGCGCGCGGCCTCCGCGGCCTGGCCACCGGCCAGCGGGATCCCGAACTTCTGGTCCTCGTGCGCCGTGGCGATGAACTCGTGCGTGTGCGCCTCCACGCCCACCGTCACCCGGATCTGCACCGGCTGCCGCTTACCGAGGGACTGCGCGATGTGGGCGACGCGGACGATCTCCTGGAAGGAGTCGAGGACGATACGTCCGACACCGTTCTCGACGGCCTTGGTGATCTCTTCGGTGGACTTGTTGTTGCCGTGGAAGGCGATGCGGTCGGCGGGCATGCCGGCGGAGAGGGCGGTGGCGAGCTCACCACCGGAGCACACATCCAGATTGAGCCCCTCCTCGTCCAGCCAGCGCACGACGGCCCGGGACAGGAACGCCTTTCCGGCGTAGAAGACGTCGGCGTCATGCCCGAAGGCGGTACGCCAGGCGCGCGCCCGCGCCCGGAAGTCGGCCTCGTCGATGAAGTAGGCGGGAGTGCCGAACTCCTCGGCGAGCGTGGCCACATCGATCCCGCCGACGCTGACGACTCCGTCTCCGTTACGGGTGACGGTGTGCGCCCAGACCTTCGGGTCGAGGGCGTTGAGGTCCGCGGGCGGGGGGGTGTAGTGCCCTTCGGTCAGAACATCGGCGTGACGGGGCCCGGCGGGGTGTGCGGAACGGCTCATTGTCTGTGGGCTTTCTGCTGTGTCATCTGCGGTGTCGTCTGCGGTGTCAGAGGTAGTCGGGTGCGCTGATGCCGAGCAGGGACAGGCCGCCGGCCAGCACCGCCCCGGCGGCTTCGGCGAGCGCGAGCCGGGCACGGTGGGCGGCCGAGGGTTTCTCGGCACCGAGCGGCAGCACGGCGTACTGAAAGTCAAGGAGCGCATCGGCGACGGTGACGAGGTGCCGGGCGAGCCGGTCGGGGGTGCGGTGGGTGGCGGCGGCGCTGAGGACGCGGGGGTACTCGGCGAGGGCGGTGAAGAGCTGCGGCGCTTGAGACGGGGATTCGGATACGTCTCCGGCGGCGCTGTCGATGCCCAGGCTCGCGGCGTTGCGGCTGAGGGCCCGGGTGCGGGCGTGGGCGTACCGGATACGGAAGAGGGGGTTGGTCTCGCGCTGGACGAGGTGGTCCTCGGTGATCCGGGGCCGGTCGTGGAGTGCGGGGTGGAGCAGGGCCCAGCGGGCGGCGTCGGGGCCGAGGGGGGCGGGGTCCTCGGGAGCGGGGACGGGCCGGAGACCGACCGGCTCGGCGTGCCGCACCTCGGCGCGGCCGCCCTGGGTGGCGATGATCCGTACGAGCGTGTCGGCGACGACCTCGGCACGGATGTCGTACGGCACGCGCAGCTCGATGACCTGCCCGGCGAGGGCGTCGCTGTACCCGTACGGGAACCGGGTCGAGTCCTGGTGCTGGTGCTGGTGCTGGTTGCCTTGTCGGAGGATCTCGGACACGAGCGTGCGGGCGGCAGCGGCCTGGTCAAGGCTGATGTTCAGAAATCCGGGCCCGGTGATCGCGACGTCCGCGACGCCGGGCGCGCCGCTGAGGTGCGGCCGGAGGATCTCGGCGACCTGCCGCGGCGCCCGCCCGGCAGGACGGGCCAGCTGCAACGCGATGTTCGTGGCGTAATCCCCGCACCCCCCGGCCCCAGGCACCGTCACCACGGCCCGCGCCGGCACCACCACATTCAGCTCCCCCTCATCCACAGCACGACGTACCGCGCACAGCACGGTACGGGAGAGCTCGACGGGGGTCACGGGACAAGCCTAGGGGAGGAGGGGGGTGGGTAGCCGAGTCGGTTTGGGGCTGGTCCGGGATGTGGACGAGGTGGGCGGGGCCTCGGGCTCGATGTCTCGTCCCGGCGGCCCGCCGTCTCAGCGGCCCGGAAATGACCCGTCGACGGCGCATGAGTGACTGATGCGTCAGTGACTGGCGATTAGGGACTTACGGTCACGGACTTGTGCGGGAGCGAATGAGGGGTCAGTGACCGGCACGTCCGGCGCGCTCGGCACGCTCAGCTCGCTCGGCCTCTTCGGCGCCAAAGACACCCTGGAACGGGGCCCCGGTGTCGCCACCATCACCACCCGCACCGCCACCATTGCCGCCGCCACTCCCCCGACGCTCCATCAACTGCCGTACGAGCTTCACGAGTTCGGCAGGCTCGAAAGGCTTGGCAAGGAATGCGTCGACGCCGACATCAAGCCCGTTCTCGACCTCGTACTGAGTGCAGGCGCTGACGATGGCGAGGGGAAGATTCCGGGTCCGCGGGTCGGCCCGAAGACGAGCCGCGGTGCGCAGCCCGTCCAGCCGGGGCATGACCACATCGAGTGTCACCACATCGGGCCGCACCTGATGCACGATGTCCAGGCATTCGGCACCATCGGCCGCGGTCACGACCTCGAGACCCTCCAGCTCAAGGTTGACCCTGATCAGCTGCCGGATGACCTTGTTGTCGTCCACAACAAGCACCCGGCCCGACGCGCCTGGCACAACTTGAGGGTAGGTCCGCACCCACCGCCGCGTCCGGGTTTTCCCCACTTCCACCCCCTCCGGACGACCTACCTCCACCCCACCCGGAACCCACCGCTCCCCCGACAACACCCCACCCCTCCCCCGCCAAAACCCATGCCAGTCACCCCCAAAAGAGCTGGTAGGGTTCTACCCGTCGCCGCACACCAAGCGCCCGACACGCCCCCGTAGCTCAGGGGATAGAGCAACGGCCTCCGGAGCCGTGTGCGCAGGTTCGAATCCTGCCGGGGGCACCTCGCAGAGAGCTGCACAGTTGCGCTGCTGACCTGCGAAGTGCCAATTATTGAGAGCCGGATCCAGTCCCACTGGGTCCGGCTCTTTGTCGTTGTGTGGCACAGGTTCCGAGTGAGTAGCGAGTGAGCCCCTGCCCAGTTCTCGCACACTCTGAAGGTGGCTGGCACCAGGCGCGTGACCGGATGACCTCCATCGCACGTGTCGAGAGAGAACCACTCTCTACTTAGAGTCGTTGGACTTTTAACGTCCGCACCCCACCACACTCCACCCTTGCGACTGGTAGAACTCTCAGACATAGACTGCACAAGATCTACCGAAGCGCAAAAAGCGTCACTAGCCACCTTAGGAGGAATCATGACTAATCAGAGCCCAGAGGAAATGATCCCCGTCGATGACGCGTCAGGCGAAAGCGAAGAGGACGTCATTGACCGTCTCACTGCCACTCGCGCCAGCATTTCTGCCACAGACTGGACGATTGAGACCATCATCACTCAAATGAGGAAAGGGCGGATTGACCTTAATCCAAAGTTTCAGCGACGCGCCGCTTGGACGAACCCCACAAAGAGCCGCTTTGTGGAGTCAGCGATTTTGTCATATCCAATCCCACAGATCGTCCTCGCAGAAAAGCATGAGCGCCCGGGCCATTACTTCGTGATCGACGGCAAACAGCGACTGCTCGCACTTCGGCAGTTCTACGCCGGAGCAGGGGCTGAGGCAGATTCCGAATTCGAGCCATTCAAGATCACAGGTACATCAATCCTGGAAAGCGTGCGGGGTTTCGACATTAAGAAACTCGAACAACAGAGGGCAGACCTGTTTGACGCGTTCGAGAATCATACGATTAGGACCGTCTCAATCAAGGGGTGGGAGTCCGAAGACTTCCTTTACACACTCTTCTTGCGCCTCAACACCGGCAGCGTCCCTTTGTCAGCCCAAGAACTCCGGCAAGCTCTAGTACCTGGTGATTTTGTCAACTTCGTAGATGAACAATCTGGAACAAGTCCGGGACTTCAGCACCTCTTGGGCAACAAGGGGCCAGATCGACGAATGTACGACGCTGAAATTATGGTTCGCTACCTAGGTTTTCAAAGCTCAAAAACCCCGTACAAAGGGAATCTAAAGGATTTCCTAGACAAAACTTGCATTCATTATAACAAAACTTGGAAGTCCGCTTCTCACGAGATTGTCGGCAAGCTCTCAGAAATGGAACGGGCAATTGACGCCGCGCGAGAGATTTTTTCTGACGACGGCGCTTGCCATAAATGGTCCGGCGTAAAATGGGAACGGAGTCTAAATAGGGCAGTCTTTGATGTGCAGATCTATGCACTTTCCGACGAGAGAGTGCGGAACATCGCACTGGGCCGGGCTCCCGAAGTTCTGGCAGCATTCAAAAGAATCAGCATCGAGAACGACAAGTTCGTCGCCGCCATCACCAGCACAACCAAAAGCATCGAGGCGACTAAGAATCGCTTCGATATTTGGAATCAGGAATTGGGCAAGGTGCTGGGAATCACCATTGAGCGCCCAGCCTGTCTCACAAACTGAGAGGTCACCATGGACCTAGTGACCTGTCTCAGAAGTGATATCGAGGAACTGAAAGCCTCCCTCCTCGACAACGAAGTGCTAGCAGTTTCACCACCAGATGACCTCAGCAGGCGTCAGCAACTGTTGATCACATCTTTTGTAATCCTCTCCCACGCTCACATCGAGGAGTTCATCGAAGATCTTTTCTTGACCTACATAGAGAATCGAGAAAATGAAATAGGAGATC
Source organism: Streptomyces sp. NPDC093544 (assembly GCF_040683495.1). Lineage (NCBI taxonomy): Bacteria > Bacillati > Actinomycetota > Actinomycetes > Kitasatosporales > Streptomycetaceae > Streptomyces > Streptomyces sp. NPDC093544. The sequence continues at coordinate 116,744 of NZ_JBFBEA010000022.1, forward strand.
TAGCGACGCCTCGATGTTTTGTAGAACTCGCCCTCCATTTCTCCGGAGACCTTATCGGTCAGAGAGCTGGGAAGAAGTTCGACACAAAGCAGATCTGCACAACGGCAAAGAACCTTTACATCTCCAAAGTTGTGAAAATCAACAACGGCCTCAAAGAGGCCAACATTACCTCTCTGGCAAAGCCGCTGGGCCTGCACGGTGACCAACTCTCCGACAAGTGCGATGACCTCTTTAAGGCCCTCAATACACTCGGCGGAAAAAGAGGAAAGATGGCTCACACGTCTTCATCGCAAGCAGTAAGCGAGACCGTCTACCCATCGCAAGCCATTGCTTGGGTCGAAGATGTAGTGAGTCAGGTGCAAAGCCTGGTGGACTACCTCAGCCCGAAGCCATGATCCTTGCACCAGATGGCGCACCATGCACCAAGGAGCCGGACTTAGTCTCGCGTCCGGCTCCTTGTCCCCCTCAATCTCTGATCGCGAGTAACTGGTAAGCGAACAATCAGGCCCTTTCCTTACTCCCACCCCATCGCCCTCTCGATCTTCTTATTGTTCACCTCCTCATGCCCATCAATACATCCCTCGTACCGGCGGTGGATGACCTCAGGTGAGTTGCCGGCACGGCGGGCGACCTCTGCCACGGGTACTCCTGCGTTCAACCAGTTCGTGATGCAGGTATGCCGCAGGTCGTAGGGCCGGTGCGCGAGCGGAGAATCCGCCTTGTCTGGTGGGAGTGCAATGAGTCTTGCTTCCTGCCACACCCTCCAGTAGCTAGACGTCCCCAGCACGCCACCGCGCTCGTTAGCGAAGAGCCTGCCGTCCTTGGCCGTACCGAACTCCTTGACGTGCTCACGGAGCATCGCAACCAGCAGCGGCGGTATGGGTACAGGTCGGTCAGCCTTGACCTCACGCGACTTGAGCCCCCGCTTGTCGTGGCGCTGCCCCGAATCGGTCCATTTCTTGCCGGACACCGGGCGGGTTTCCCGAAGGGTGAGGGTCCCCCATCCCGTCTCGGGCAGATAGCAGTCCTTCTCTCGCAACCCGACCGCTTCCGCCGGCCTCATTGCGGCGTAGAGCTGACAGCCGAAGAACGTGACCAGTCGACGGCCGCGATTGCGGTGCACGGATCCCACATACGAGACGGCCGTGAGAAGTGAATTCCCCTGAACGGCATTAACCAGGACCCGAGGATCCACCACGTCACCACCCGTGGATCCGATCCGCTTCACGTTGGCGAGTGGATTCTCGTCCAGGTATCCCGATTCGATCGCGTGCTCCATTGCGGTATTGAAGCCGCGGCGGCGCCGCTTGTACGTCTCCCCTGCCGCTGGGGTGCCATCCAACTTAACGGAAAGCCGATACTGGACGTCCCGGAGCATTCTCGGGTCCGTCAACGCAGACAGCGGAAGCGAACGATTGGAGAGCCACGTACAGACGGCCACTAGATCGGGCGGGGGCTCTTCACCCTTGTGGGCCGGTACGACAGCCCAGCGCACGGCCAGCCGCACTTCCTCGGGTGTCGGTGCCTTCGCTCCGTCGCCCATCATGGCGATCGCCACCGTGGCCAGGCTATCGGCGATGCCTTCACGCGTCTTCGCTGCTGTGGTACGCCACCGAGCCGCCATGTACTCCCGGCTAAAGTCCCACCATGACGGGTCAGGTTTGGTGTTCTCTTTCGCCGCTGCGGCCCGGAGTTCGGACTCTGGCAATCCAGTGTCCACATCGAATGCCTCGCCCTTGCGCATGGCTTGCCACAATTCCGAGCGGCGACTTTCAGCGAGCGCGACCGTGGTGAAGCTGGACGCTTTCACCTTGCCCGCGACCGTCCAACGGAGCTGATACGGCGCCTTCTTGCTCTTCACCCTATTGACCTTCCACACCCGTACGTCGGTGGAAAGGGTGGGAGCCGGTGTCTCAAGCCCGGACGGACGCCCGCTGTTGCGGGCGCCCGGGGTCTCGCTGGCCTTGCGGTGGTTCACGCGGATTCCTCCAAGGTCTCCATCCAGCGGTCCAGTTCGGAGCGACGGATGCGCACCGAGCCGTTCGGGAGTTTGATGGCCTTGGGGCCTTTCCTGAGCTGCCGCCAGCGGTAGAACGTGGAGCGTGGTACGCCTATCTCTTCGATGACTTCGGGGATGGTCAATTTCTCGTCGCGGGGCTTGGCCACGACTCCTCCTTGTGCGAGAGAGCAAGGCAGGTGGCGGGAAGAGCGTCTGAGGGGTGCATGTATGTGTCCGAGGCGGGGATTTCTGCGTCACCCGCGTCATCTGCGTCATGCGCGCGTCTGACCTGCGGGTTTGTGGTGACGCAGCGGATTGGGTGTGCGTCATCGGTGACGCAGGCTGTCCGTCATCGGTGACGCAGGTGACGCAGGATGACGCAGAGATATGCCATCTGCGTCACCCGTGTCTGCGCAGGTCACCCGCCGTTTTATGCGCCCGGGTGACGCAGGTGACGCAGCGTCCCCCTACTTAGGAAAAAGAAGGGGGTCTCTGTGGTGATGCGGTGCATCTCAGAGAGCGAAGAAGGAGCCGCTTCGCGGCACGTCCTTGGGGCGCCGCGCGGCGGCGAACAGCAAGAGGAGCACGCCGGGCCGGGGGTGCTCCTCTTGCTTGTGCGCGCGGTAGGCGGCGCCGGTCAGAACGCCCGTTCCTGCTCGTGCGAGGGCGGAGCGAGCCGGGTGATCTCGATGTAGCGGCCCTCTTTGGTACGGCCGGAGTCGATGATCACGCCCCGGGCGGCGAGGGTGGGCTGAAGACGCTTGAGCCGGTCGGAGAGGACCTTGCCTGTGGTCGGCCACCCCTTGGGCAGGGACCGCAGTTCTTCGCCGGCGTAGAGGCGGCTGAGGCAGTGCAGCCACTGCGTGGACGTCATCCGCTCTTCCGTGCCCGCTTCCATGCCCGCCGCGTGCTCGATGACCGTCTGCGCCAACAGGTCGCCCTCGATCACGTCGTCGTTCAGGTCGTCGAGGCAGGCCCGGTAGGCGCTGAGCGCTCCCAGGCCGGCGGCTGCGTCGAGCTGCGCGCACAGGTGGGCGAAGTCCGCCATCCGCAGGTCCGTGGGAGTCTCCGCGTCCACGGCGCGGACCTTGACCGTGAGGTCGAGCAGCGAGCCGAGGATGACGGGCAGTACCTGCTCGTAGTCCGTCCACAGCTCATCCTCGGTGCGCCGCACCCGGGGCCGTTCGAGACGCAGGGGAAGCAACCGATCGGCGAGGTCGGGCCGGATGAGTCCCACGTCGATGCCGGTGAGGAGCAGGGGGCGGCGGTAGCCGACGCGGAACACGTCCCCGTCGGTGAACAGAGCCCGCTTCACGCTCTCGGCGCCGGTGACGATGCAGCACATCGCGTCGGACAGGTCAGGCGTCATGTGGGACAGGTTGTCCAGCGCGGTCACCCACCCCGCCGCCACAGCCGCGATCAGGTTCTCCTCATCCTTCGGCGCCCGGCGCAGGTCGCCGGTCATGCCCTCAATGATCCTCACGAGCATCCGCCCACCCGTGGACTTCCCCGCACCCTGCGGGCCGGTGAGGAACGGCGCGGGGACCGGAACGGACGGCCCCAGGCAGCCGATCAGCCACGCGATGGCCAGGCATTCGGTTTCCGCGGTGGCGAAGTTGCACAGCCTCATCAGCAGGTCGATGCCCTTGCCGTCGGTGTCTTTAACGGGCAGAGGGAGTTCCCCGGTGAGCTGGGTACGTCGCCAGCACACCTCACGCGGGTCGGGGACGGTGATGTCCCATCCGGTGGGGTGGATGCGGACGGACTGTCCGTCATCGCGGCCGAGGTCGAGCCACGTCGCTCCGTCGAATCCGGGGGCGACGCGGATGCGGACGGGCTGTACGTCCTCGGTCAGCGCGAGTGCTTCGATCAAGTCCAATGCCTCCTTCAGTGCGGTCCCGTTGAACACGCCGGCCCCGTCGCGGAAGAGACCGACCATGAGTTCCTGCCGGTGGCTTCCCGTGGTGCCCTGGGAGCGGATCGGACGGGCCACGGGGTGGGCGTTCTTCTGCGCGTACACGGTTCCGTCGCCGGTGCGGAAGTACCGGAAGTGCGCTTGCGCGTAGTCGGTGATGACCTTGCGAGCCGGGTCCTTCTCGTCCTCGCTCATGCTCACAGCCCCAATGCGGTGCGGGCGTTGGTCCACGCGTCGGTGCAGTGCCGGACAGTTTCGCCCTTGGTCTGCGCGGCGGTGAACAGCCGGGTGACGTGGATGTCGGTGAGGCAGCCGCACCGCCCGTGCGTGGACAGCACCGCGAGGAACGTCCGGTAGACGGTCGCGTGCACCCCACTGGACGCTTCGGTGATGCGCTGTACGGCCATGGCAACGCCGCGATCCAGATAGGCGGGCGTGCGGTGCGGGCACGCCCCGCTTTGCCCCCTATTGGGCACTGTGAGGGCCTGTGGCGCCCTGCGTGCGGTCGATGGCTCCTTTACTGCCAGCGCGCGGACAACGGCCGGGAGAGCCGCCGTGGCGCCCGTGCCAGATCCGAGCCAACGGGCGTACGACATAAGCGACTTGATGTCCACGCCGGGCTTGACCGCGTTCACGGACTGCATGACGCCCTGGTAGATCCAGTGCTCTCCCCGCGTCGTCGCCACGGTCCGCGTCGCGGGCAGAGTGGCGCGGGCCCACGCGATGGCTGCCGCGTTGTCGAGGTCGACCACGGTCACCCCTGCCCCACCGGGGTGGTAGGCGACCGCCGCGGCCGTACGCCACGCGGTCGCCCACTGGGGGGAGTTGAGGGTGTGTGGGTCGGTGGTGGCGGCGGCCCACGCGTGGCACGGGTTCGGGCAGGCGCAGGGCCCGGGGGTCTTCATGTTCGGCCGGCCGCCGCACTTGTTCTTGGCGCAGGTACGGCAGTTGCCGAAGGGGCCCTTGCCCGCCCGGAGGGGCAGCGGCGGGACACCTGCCGCCGCAAGGCTCAGCGCAGTCCGCAGGTGATCAGGCAGCGCGGTCATGCCGCCACCCCGGCGCACGAGAACACGTCCAGCACACGCGGGCGTGAGCCGCGCTCTCGCCGGATGTCGGTGGGTTGCGTCATGCTGGAAGACCTCCACAGGTCAGTGATGGGCAGGTGGGCAAGGGCGGCCCCGTTTCTTTGGCGAGAGGGGGGCCGCCCTTGGCGTAGCTACTGGTCGTTGGTGGTGAAGCTGAGGGCGTACTGCCGGCGGACGTAGTCGCGCGGGTCGCAGGTGACGTCCGGCTGGTCGAGGTTCATCAGGTACACGGCCGCCGCAACGGCGGTGTCGGTGACGTCGCCGGGGGCGTCGGGCTCGTCCAGCAGCGCGATGCGGTCGAGCAGTGCCGCCTTGCGCAGGTAGAAGTTCCGATCCAGCGCGGTGAAGCACTCCAGGGCGGCGAGGGTGCGGGCCGTCCATCCGATCTCGCTGAGGATGCTGGGGGCGTCGGCATACGCCTGCTCCGCCGTCAGCCAAGGGGTACGGACCTTGAACATGGTTCTCCTGTCCGGCTGTTCAGCCGTGGAAGTGGTTGCGCTTGATGACGGCCTTGCGGATGTTGACCGTGGTCCCGCCGCGGTGACCGCCGGTGCTGAAGACCTGTACGGCGATCCATCCGCCGAAGATGACGGCGGCGAGGGTGATCAGTTGGGTGATGAAGGCAGTGAGGGCCGCGATGAACGATGTGAGGAGCAGCAGGCCGCCGCACACGGCGAGGAACCCGACGCCGCCCAACGCGACGTTGACCGCCGTGCGCGAGACGGCGGGCTTGGCCGCGAGGGGTTCGGGCTGTGCGGGGCTGATCGCGTAGCCGGTGACGACCCGCCCGTCCGGCAGGACGACGCTCGCCACGGACGGGACGTGCCCCGGCTGCACGGGCATGAGCGGCGCGGCGTGCTGCACCGGGGCGAGGGGCGCCGGGTGGTGGACTTCCACGGCCGCCGCCTCACGTACGGCCGGGCGGTGCCAGTCGTAGGGCGTGGTGGGTTCGTTCATGTCCGGGTCTCCCTGTCTCAGTGGCCGGTGTCGGCGAGGGCGTCGGTGACGGCGGTGACGAGCTGGTCGACGGTGTCGCTCGCGTCGGTGGCGGCGAGGTAGAAGCCGAAGAGCGCGGCGACGACGGCCGCTCCGGCGCCGACGGCCTTGAAGCGCAGCAGCGCGGCGAGGGCGGCGGCGAGGAGCAGCACGAGCGGGATGGTGATGACCATGGGTCCTCCGGGAATCAGCGGTGGGTGCAGGTGGGGTAGGCGGAGCCGTGGAAGCAGCTCTTGTAGTCGTCCCGGGTGACGCGGAAGGTGTGGGGGCGGCCGTCGGTGGTGACGGTGAGCCGGTAGCGCCAGCCGCCGGACTTGAAGTACGCGGCGCTGCGGTCGGTGACGGTGCCGGTCGGTCCGGGGGCGTAGTCCGGGCTGCACGCGGTTAGAGCCAGAACGGCACCGACGGACACGAGGGCAGTTGCCAGGGCCTTGCGCATGGCGGGTCGCTCCTTCGGCTGGACAGTCAGCGGGTGCCGGCGCGGTAGGTGCGCGCGGCACGGTTGTAGATCCAGCGGCCGACGCGTATGCGCTTGCCGGTCGCCTTGCAACGGCGGCAGTCACGGCCGCGCTTGAGACGTCCCTTGCGGTCGGTCTTGAAGTCGTGGCCCATGCCGCGGCACTTGCGGCAGTCACCGAACGGGCTCAGCCAGCACCTACCTCCGTAACCGAGCGTGACGGCGAGTAGGCAGGCGATAGCGAGGAGGGGAAGGCTCATCAGGGGCCTCTCAGGCGGGTTTTGAGGGTTTCCGCAGGTGGGCCGCTACTCGCTAGCGACCTGATCAGGTGCCGTTTCGGTCGCTAGCAGGGTCGCTTGCGCAAGCGACGGGCGACGCTTGCGCAAGCGACCCCGGAGAGCTATCCGGCATCCCGCTTTTCGTTGCGCTGAGTAATCGCTGAGGCGAGGTCCTCGCGCTTGATACCGCGCTTGTTGACCGTCTTGCCCTCGATGCGGCGACTGATCTGTTCGGTGGCCACACCGAACGGCTTGAGCGCCGCGGTGAGCGCTTCCGCCTTCGGCTTGGCCTCCAGCTCGGCCCACGGCCCGTAGGCGTCCGGGCGCAGGTCCGCGAGCCGGTCGACGATCGTCTCCGACCACACCTTGACCTCACCCTTGCCGAGCACCTGCGCGACGTCGTCCAGGACCGTCGCGGACACCTCCGGCGCCGGAGCCTCGCCGGCCGCGTCGCCGGACAGCGTGCCCTCGGCCTCCCGCAGCGCGGCAGCGCGGGTGAGGACGCGCTCTGCGTCGCGGCCGTCGGCCAGGTACGTACGAACGATCCCGGCATCGTCGGACATGCCCTTGAGCAGGCCAACTCCCTTGTGGGACTTGAGCAGCTTGGACGCGTCCAGGCCCTCGCTGTACGAGCCCGCACCCAGGATCGTGTCCGACACCTGGTAGGCGCCGACCCGCAGCGCGAACCGCGCTTGGTGCTGGTCACGCAGCTCCGAGGGGCACGCCTTGTCGTCCGGCTTCTGCGTCGACGTCATCACGGACACGCCGACCGCCGGGGCGACCCGGGCGAGGTAGACCAGCAGGGAAAGGATCTCCTTGCCGTGCTCGGGGTGCTGCAAGTACTCCTGCACCTCATCCACCACGAACAGCGTGAGGGGCATGTTCAGCTTCTTGTCCCGGCTGATCTCCGGGGTGAGCTTGCCCTCGGGGCAGATGTGCAGCGGCAGTTCCGAGAGCCGGTGGTAGCGGTCCTCGACATCCGCCTTCAACTCCCGCAGCGAGGTGAGCAGATGCCCCACCGGGTCGATCCCGTTCTTCGGCACGATGCCGAACCCGATCCGGTGCGCGACCAGCGCGAACTTGCGCCAGTCCGGCGACGCCTTCCCGTCGAACACGTACAGGCGCACGTACGGGTCCAGCGCGGCAGCAAGCGCGATGGTCCGCGCGGAGAACGTCTTGCCCTGCCTCGGGACGGCGCCGACCAGCAGCGACAGCCACAGCATGGTGGCCATGACCGCATTGCCTCGCTCATCCACGCCCCACGGGAACGGCTTCCAGAAGTCCACCCGAGTCGCCCCCAGCAGCGGGGACTTGCCGGACGGCACGGCGAGCGGGTCACGGTCGGCAATCCAGTACGACACCCGCCGGCCGCTCGTCTCGTCCTTGTCGAGGAAGAGCTGAGTCGGCGCGATGTCCATGCCGGACGCGAGCCGGCCGTGAGCCTTGAGGGCGTCCTCGAACGTCCTGCCGAACGGCAGATCCACGATCACGCGCCACCCGTCGCCGTCACGGCCGATCGGCCGCGGGAACGCGATGGACTGATCCTTGCTGGTCAGTCCCGCTGCCTCGTGCGCGCGGATCACGATGTCCGAGGACAGCTTGCGCTTGCGGAACGTCACCTTGGCCAGGTCGATCAGCGGCCGGTCCGCCGGCGCCCCAACCGCCCCGAGCGTGGTCGTCAACGTGGCCACAGCTAGCAGCATCAGCCAGGACGGCGCCATGACGTACAGGGTCAGCGTGGCGGCGAGGCCGACGAACCCGGCGAGGCTCGCGACGATGCCCCGCAGGCGGACGCGGTCGTTGCGCTGCCGGGAGAGTTTGAGGTATTCGGCCGCGTCCTCGTTGGCCACAGATGCGAGGCGCAGGCCCATGCCCTCGGCGTCGAACACCCACCGGCCGATCGCGGTCGACCAGCGCCACGCGCCGCGCGGCGAGTACCACAGGATCTTGGGGGTGTAGATGCAGGGCAGGCGAACGGCGTGGTAGCCGATCACAGCCGAGTAGTGCCGCACGGCCCACTTGCGGACGGCCGTGCGCTGGTCAGGGAGCTTCACCCATTCCGGCAGTACCGCAAGCCGGGTCTTGTCCCTGGCCTCCATCCACTCCGCTACCGAGGGCGGGTAGACCTCGCGCGGCGGGTCGACCGGGGCACCCTCGGTCAGGCCCTCGGCTTCCGGGTCGTCGGTGTCGGGGAGTTCGGCCTCCCACTCTCCCGGCTTGACGTCGCCCTCGGCAGACGTCTCGGGAGCGGCCGGCGGGGTGGTCTTCTTGAGCGGGAACGGCAGTACGTCGGCCGTCCGCTCGCCGGTGCCCTCCGGTACGTCCGAGGGCGGGAACACGTGGTTCTCAGTCACGATGTACGTACTCCTTCGGGAGTCGATGGGTCCGGCCGGTTTGCTGTGGAGGCGGACGGCCGGACCCGTGTCGTGTGGTGCGGTGCGTGCCCCGGGCCGGATTTGATCCGGCGCCCTCTCGGCATGGGTGCCGGGGCTATCTGTCTGGTCAGGCGGCGCGCTGTTCTTCGAGGGCGATGCACAGACCGCAGATGCCGTACGAGGTGGGGATGCAGTAGCCGACATCGATCCGGCAGCGCGGGCAGGTGCGGCGGGCGAGCATCGCCAGCGCGAGCGCGCCCCACTTGCGCGACGTCATCGGCCGGACCGGCTTGGCCAGGTCCTCGCGGTAGAGGTAGGCGACGCGTACGCCGCCGGCCCGCCGGTTGACCCGCATGACCTGCGCTTGTATCGGCTGACCGCCCGGACGCAGGCCCCGCGCCCGTAACTGCCGGCGCGTCGCGTAGCCGTCCGGGGCCAGGCGCCACGGGTAGGTGGGGATGCCGTGGTGGGCGCCGGTGGGGTCGTAGCACTTGCCGTAGACCCCGGACATCAGGCGACCAGCCGCTTCCACGCCGCCCTGAGGCGGACCTCGGATGCGGAGTGGCCGGCCGCGCGGAAGCGGGTGGCCATCTCGCGGTAGGACAGGGCGGGCACCTCGCTGTGCCGGATCTCATCCACCAGCGCTTCCAACGCCTCGTCAGTGAGCGCCGGAGCCGCTTCCAGCCGGAGCGCTGCGACGGGCTCGATGGGGCCCCATACGGGCAGGTCCCAGCGGGGTGTGACGTCGGGTGTGACGCGGCTCGTCACGCTGGTGAGCGCCCTGCCGGTCTCCTCGCCCTCACGCGCTGATTCCAGCGTCGACCACGCACGCGAGAGGCTTTGGGCGGTCTTGGCCTGGACGCGTGCGACGCGGGCACCGGCCTCTGTCACGGCCGTCAGCCGGGTCTCCTCGGTCGTGGCCTCAGCCCTCAGCCGAGCGCGGGCTACGGCCGCTTCGTCACGAGCCTCTTGTTGGATTCCCCGGATCGCCCCCAACGCGTTGGGCGTGAGCGCGGTCCGCTCCCACAGCCCGTGGACCAGCCACAAGGCTTTGGCCGCGATCGGCAACCACGCCACGGCCAACCACGCACCCGGGTTGTCCTCGCCGGTGAGGGCATGAGCGATCAGAACACCGGTCGCGATCAGACCGAAACTCCAGCCGACGGCGGTCACGGCGTTGCTGTGATCACCCTGCGCGGCAAGGCGCCGTTCGTAGGCGAGAGTGGCCAGCCAACCGCCGTCGATCCCCAGACCGACGACGAGAGCGACGGGCCACGGCATCGCGCCCCCGAGCCACATCACGACCACAGCCAGCGTGAGGACCATGGACACGGCCGTCATCGCGACGGCGGGCAGTACGGTCTTGGCGTTCATGCCACACCCCCGAGGCTGAGCAGCGCGGCGAGGATGAGCAGCGCGCCGCCGGTCATGGTGAGGTCGACCGCGCGGCGCAGGCCGGTGAACTTGGCCACCGCGATGCGGGACAGATTCGCGATGTCCGCGCTCAGATCCTCCGACAACGTGGCCGTGATCTGGTCGGCGGTGAGGGTGGCCCACAGCGGAAAGCCGTGCCGACCGCTCAGGTTGGGGCGGACCGACCGCAGCAACAGAGCAGCCGCGGTGACCAGCAGGCCCATACCGAGTCCGCCAGCGATGTAGGCGTGCAGGGGAAGGGGGAGGTCCTTGGCGACCGTCCACGAACCGGCGAGCACCGCACCGACGAACGCCAGCAGCAGACCGGTCTTCGTGTCGGTCCGCGCGATCTCCGCCTTCACCTCCGCGTGAGCGGCGGCAAGGGTCTGAGGGGTGCTCATGCAGACACCCCCGGAATGTGCATCGTGGTCAGGTTGGCCGCCGCGAGGCGGACCGCCAGCACCTTGCGACGGGCCCGCCGGATACGCCGCGCGTCCACCTCGTTCGGCGTCCGGTCCAACGCGATGATCTGCGCGTCCAGCAACTCGACTTCCGCCCGGATCACAGGCATCTCGAACGCAATCGCGTCCAACTCCGCGGCCGTCGGTTCGCGGTCGAAAACGTCGGCGGTAACAACCGTCTGATCAGCAACGATGTACTTCATGGGTCGTGGTTCCTCTCACAGGTGGAACGGCCCTGAAAAGCGGCCCCGGTGCTCGAACACCGGGGCCGCGCGCCGTTGAAGTCGAATGTCCGGCTCCCTGCCACCCCGCCCGTACGGCACCGCACACAGCGGGACCGGACGGGCGGGGGAGGCAACCGGCCGCGGCTCTCAAGCCGCGGTAGTCAGTGGGACGCGGAAGGCGTTGCCGTCGTGCTGGTCAGGCGGGACGGCGCCGGACGATGTCGTCGGTGCATCGGCGTCTCCTCTCTGCGTGAACGGATGTGGTGGTGCACTGCAAGGGGGACCTAGTCCCCACTCTCCGGCCGTTGCTCGCGGTCGCCGGGCCACCTCGCCAGTACGGGCCGAAACCCTGTTCCACCTGGCCTTTAGCGGGATTGCAGCGTCCCCGCCCTAAGAGGTACATGTAATACGTGTTCCTCATCATGCAGAGAGAGGTTCGCCCCGTCAAGCCCTTCGATTTCTTGAAGTTCGGCGAGTCCCTCGCTGCGATGTATCTACAGCCTGCCGCCGGCACCGACGACGCTCGACTTCGCACCTGTACGACCTGGGTCGTTCTTGGATAGCGTGAAGTCGTACCAAGTCGTCCCGGCTAGACGGAGGTTGGCATGGCGAACGAGCGACTGCGCGGCGCAATAGTGGACTTGGGACTGACGCTCGATGAGGTTGCCGAGCGACTCGGGGTCGCCCCCAAGACGGTTGAGCGATGGATCAACGACCCCGAGCGCAAGCCGTACCGTCGCTTCCAGTACGCCACCGCCTCGCTGCTGAAGTGCGAGGTGTCCTACCTATGGCCCGACGAACGCACTTCGGCTGAGGTCACGGCTTCTGGAAATGCGGAATTAGTCAGGCTCTATCCACACCGATCCGTAGTGATGCAAACGCTCTGGACGAACCTCTACTCCAAATCGACGCGTCAATTCGATGTACTGGTGTACTCCGGATTCTGGCTCACAGAAGACGCGACGTTCCACCGCATCGTGAAAGAGAAGTCCGCCAACGGGGTCCCGATTCGCTTCATGCTGGGAGAGCCGACATCATCCGCTGTAGCAGTGCGCGGGGAAGATGAGGGCATCGGTGCGACGATGGGAGGAAAGATCCGGAACGCACTCATAAACTACGGCCCGCTCTTCCGCCTCCCGGGGGTGGAATTTCGCCTACATGGCACCACCCTCTACAACTCGATCTATCGAGCCGATGACGAGATGCTGGCGAATGGTCACCTCTACGGCGTCGGCGCCTATATGGCCCCTGTACTGCATCTGCGACGCGTCCCTGGCGGAGAACTCTTCGACTCCTACGCTGAGAGCGTTGAGAGGGTCTGGGAGTCCGCCCGACCGATCTCCTCGCCGGCCGAATGGGAAGGCACGCACTGATGAGCCGCATCGACTACTTCCGCGACCCGAACGCTCCGCAAGCCAACTCAGTGGTGCCCTCAGTCACCGCAGTTGTCCAGGACGACTCAGGAAAGATTCTCCTCATCCACAAGACCGACAATGATCTGTGGGCCCTTCCTGGAGGCGGTCACGACATTGGTGAACGCATCGGTGACACAGCCGTCCGGGAGGTCTTGGAAGAGACAGGAATTCAGGTTGAGGTGGACAACATCGTCGGGCTCTACACGGACCCCGCGCATGTGTTGGCATACGACGATGGGGAAGTCCGGCAACAGTTCTCCATCTGCTTTCGGGCCCACCCCGTGGGCGGCTCGCTGCGCACAAGCAGCGAATCGAAAGAGGTCCGCTGGGTAAACCCAGCGGACCTTGACACACTAGATATCCACCCGTCGATGATGCTGCGTATTCGGCACGGTTTGGATAAATCGCGGCGAGAACCCTACATCGGCTAATCGCCAGCAGAGACGGGCGCCAACCGGATCTCAACGCGCTTCGACGCTGCGTAGATCTCGGGGGACGCGCGCTGAATGAACCGCCCGACGATCGTGTCCGGACCGTACCGCTTCACGATCTCATTCAGCCGCTCGGGCGGGGTGGTCTGCGTCCCGTCGGGCGTCGTCGTCATGTCGCAGTACAGCAGGGCGTCGACCAGGTCCGGCCGCTCTAGCTCGAACTCCCCCTCTAGCTCCCGCCTCAGTCCGCGTTCCTCGGCTTCCAGCAGCGCGCAAGAGTGGTGAGCCACGAGACGAACGACACGCTCGTCCGCCCCTTCCTGGCCGCGGAGGAATCTCGCGCCGTCCAGCGGGTGAAAGCCCGTGGTGGCGATGGCCGGCGAGTACCCGACGTCATGCAGCACGGCCGCGGCTTCCAGCAGCTCCGCATCGTCACCCAGGATCGGGCTCAAGGAGCGAGCACGCTTGGCGACCCCGAGAGAGTGCGCCCACCGGCGCGGCAACGGTTCGGACAGCATCGCTTCGGAGAGCGAGTAAGCCCACTCAGTCAGTCCCATGACGGCCAAGACTACGGCCGCGCGGTAGGAGCCGGGAGAGCGCGTACAGTGCGCCCCTTGCCATGAACAGTGGCGAGCAAGCCGGTTCCCTCCATCTGGGCAATCGCGCGACGCACCGCCGTACGAGATACGCCGAAGCGCTCACAGAGCTTCGCTTCAGACGGATACGTATCGCCGATGGCCAGCGAGTCTTCAGCAATCACGTCAGTCATCCGCTCCGGAAGGGACCGGCGGTCGCCACCCCGGGCGACGCGCCAGCCGATCCCGGGCGCGGACTCAAGGGCGCCCTCAGCTTCGAGGACCTTGAGAGCACGACGGATAGTGTTGCGAGCGACCTCGTGCGTGCGCATGAGATCAGCCTCAGACGGCAGAGTGTCGCTGATCTCGCCCTCTTCGATCGCCTTCCGCAGTGCCTCCGAGATGACCAGGTAGGTTCCGCGTGGACTGGCCTCCGACACTTCGGCTCCTCTCTCGTCTCTCTACTGCACGTCGTCAAGGATCCCACGGCCACCCAGCAGTGCGGCATCGTACGTCGGGTTCAGAAGCCTCTCCGAATGAGCGCCTTCACCCTTCACTCACCAGGCGGAGGTTGAAGAATTCCAACTATGACAGGCAAATAGCGGTGGACCTGCTCGCGATCGCTCTGCTTCTCAACATCCGACAGCTCGGCGTATGGCGTGTTCATTTGCAGTTCCCACCGCTGCGCGAGTTCTGCGGGAATAGTCAAAGAGCCATCTTCATTACGGATGCATTTCGAGTGCATATAGCGCTGCCAGTGCGACCAGCGTTCGTGTTCGACATTCGCGAGATCCTCTACCGCTTCCTCAGCTACCCCGATATTGGGTGAACTTTTTGGAAGTTCAGACATTTTAAATCAACCCTTTATCTACGAGCGCCCAATAATGCTGCCCTAGCACTGTTAGTTCACACGTCTTACTTTGCATGGCAGCATGCCACATGTGGGGCGCGTCTACTGGCCTGACGAGGTTGACCTTCACATACTTCTGCAGCGTGGCAAATGTCGCCATATTGACGGGATCGGGAGATGGAATCGATGAATCTTCCTTCTGCTCCGCTGACCGCTCAGGTTCGAAGGATGGATCCAGTTCAAGGTTATGATCCGGTGCGGGGAAATACTCGTTGAGCGCTTGGAGATCCGCTAGCGAGATCGGAGGCTCAGCTTTCCGTAGGGATACAAACGTCTTGACATTGGTCTTGAAGACCGGTCGCTGAGCCCACGGGCCCAGTGATTGATCAATGTGCGCGTAGACACTTCCGGGCGTGATATCGCCGACTAGATTCGCTGCTGCCCCATTAAGCGCGTCAACAAAGAGGCTTGTAAACACACCAGCGCCTCCGCCGGGCGTCTCAAAGGAGTACTGACCGGCGGTCGAGGCAGTAAGGATGGTGACACCGTCTGAGATTTCAGCAAGACCCGCCGACATCGCGCGATCGCCAACCACGCCACTATGGCAACTATCGAGGATTATTACCTTATTCCTGGCCGGAGAGCTGTTTGCCAGTGTCATAACTTCTGACAGAGCGAGCCCATCGTCTCCTGTTTCGGAATCACTCGCGCAGAGAAAGCCACCAGTGTCTTCAATGTACCCGTGCCCCGCGAAATAGAACAGGGCGATTTCCGAGCCGTCTACGAAGAGTTCCCTTACCGCTTCCTTGAGACCCCTTTTGGCGACATTCTGCGCTGCACTCGTTCCCGTTATGACCTGAGGGGATGCGAAATTGAGCGTGCCATCCGAATTCCGCTCGATGGCCGCTTTGACAGCGAACGCATCATTCACACACCCTGTTAGGCATTGGAGATTTTCGTAGTAGTCGATTCCGACAATGAGGGCTTTGCGCACGGCATCCTACAAGGAGTCGATGAAGTTATTAATGTTCGCGTCGGTCCACGTGACAGTATTAACACCAGCGATCACCGTACGGTCGCCGCTGTAGGCCCAGATACCTCGGATGGGCTTACCCTCATCTTTGGCACACTGGATTTCCCACTTTTGCCCAGTGGACGTCAGGGAATTCTTACTCACCAAAACGATGACCCCATGAGAGCGCCGAATCCGAGTGCGTACTCGGTCTTTCCAGTTGCTGTCATAGGGCTCCTTGACTGACATGTCGATGAACTCGAAGGGTGCACGAGGGTGCAGGGACTGCCCCTTGAGGAAGTCCCTCTGCGTCTCGTCCTCAATGGCGAACGCCACGAAGACCACCTTTTTGTCTGCCACTGCGTCTCCTCAAGCTTGGGCGGGCTGCACCGCAAGGACGGACCGCCCCCCGCAAGTGAGTCGCCGATGACCCTTACTTGATCGCCCACGTTACTAGGGCGCCTCGATGCAGGAGTCCAGTTTGATCGGATTGACACCGGGCGAGGCCAACGACCCTCCAGGCGGCGCCAGCAGAGGGTGAATGGCAGACAACGAGCAGGCGGTGGAAGGCTCCGGAGCGCCTCGGCAGGCCCTGTACGGTGTGCTTCCTGTCCATCCTCGCCACGTACTTGAGGGACCCGTCGTGCCCACAACCATCACAGGTCTAGCTCTACTTGTTGTCCTGCTGCTGCCGGGCCTTACGTTTGCCACCGTCCGCGACCGCAAGGGCAGTGAGCACCGCCCAACACCCTTTCGGGAGACTGGCGCAGTGGTGTTCTGCAGCGTTCTCACCGAACTGGCTGCACTGGCGGTCTTCGCGATACTGCGAGGGCTCAGGCCGGACCTCACACCGGATATCGGACGGCTGGTCCGGGAGGGTGCCACGTATGCGCGGACCCACTATGCCGAACTAGCCTGGTGGGCAGGAGGCGTACTGATCTTTGCGTGCGTTCTCGCAGCGATCGCAGCGTCCATCACTGGCAAGAGACCACACTCATCCGTGATGTCAGCGTGGTGGATCATGTTCGAGAAATGGTTCCCGGGCGAGAACCCAACCGTGGGGTGCATCCTGGAGGACGGGTCATACATCGAAGGACAACAGGCATCGTTTAACGTCAGTTCTGACGATTCGCCAGACAGAGATTTGGTGCTCGTCGAGCCGCTAAAGTATAGGGCTCCCGGCGCAACCGAGACACACAACGTCCCCTGGGGGGCAGCCTGCGTCTCAGCGCGCCGGATCGTCACAATGTTTGTCAGCTACCCCCCTGACCCTGCTGAGCAGGAGGGGGCGGCGGCGGCGCCGGCGTCCGCCCCGGCTGCTTAGTAGGTTTGTGACCGCGGCTTCCCTCTGAATCTGAGGGCTTGGCCTCCGGCTTTCTATGGTCGTCCTCTTGGGACACCTTAATTCTCTTGACCATGAGCAGACTCCCTAGCGGTCATCCACGTTCTGCAGAATCCGACGATCTCCAGGACCTTCCCAAGCAGTTTACAGAGCACGGGTTGAGAGCCGGCTACGCGGCTACTCGCACCGGTCCAGCTCCAACTGCGCTCGAACGCGTTCGCCACGCCAGTTGCCGCAGAGTTGACTTGTCCGCCAGAGAGACATTTGCCGAGGAAGCCGTCGCCGGCAGATTGCCAGGCGTGCGGACCCTTGAAGCACCGGCTGCCACGGTGGACGTGACCCGCTTCAACCAAAGGCAGCGGGCGCACTCCTTGGCATCGCGAAGCCGCCCTTCCGAGTGAGTGGCGAGTGGGAATGCCGGTCCTGGTCAGCCTGAACCGAGTAGCCGCAGGTCAGGCCAGTAGACCTGCCCCTAGACAGAGTGCCCTCCGGAGCCGTGTGCGCAGGTTCGAATCCTGCCGGGGGCACTCGCCAGTCAGCCAGCAAGAATCATGCTCTGACCTGTGCGGATGCCGACATGAGAGAGCGGGAGTCAGTCTCACTGACTCCCGCTCTTTCTCGTTGTCTCTCACTGTTCGCGCACTATCTGCGATACACGCGACACGCCTCCAGAGCCCCTCCGCAGCCGCCGCCTTGACCGGCCGGGCTGCACCCATGACACTTCATGTATGACACCTGTACGACAGAGCCGAGGAAGGAGGAACGATGACTCCTGAAACCCGAGACAAGAAGGGCAAGGCAGCCGCTGCCGGCACGAAGCGCGGCGAGACCAGCGTCACGCGCAGCAAGACCGCCAAGTCTGCCGCGATCCACAAGACCATGAAGCCTGCTGCGATCACCAAGAAGAACCCTGCTAAGTCTGGGCAGTACCGATCACCACGCTTGCCTGCTGGCAGCTACACCAGTTCCACCGAGGTGGCTCAAGTCCGGCTAAGGCCTGATGAGATGGCAGACCTGCGATTGGTAATGCAGTCGCTCAATCTGACATCGGTCTCTGACGCGCTTCGAGAGGGACTCCGCCTCCTCTCACGCGAGGCGGCAGAGGTGGCAGCCTCTGAGGAGATTCGAGCCTTCTACCAAGGGGAGTCGGCTCCGACTCCAGCGGGCGTATTGCCCGCCACCACAGATGAACTGGAAGCGGCAGACGAAATCGAATGGTGAGTTCCGGGTCCGCCCTACGCGGTGAGGTCTGGGTATGCGCTCTACCTGGTATTGGCCCACACCCCGTGGTCATTCTCACGGTCAACCGCGTTGCAGAGCCACTATCTGCCGTGACTGTTGCCGTGGTCACGGGTACCTCTGGCCCTACCGCTACTCATGTCCCCATTGGCCCTGAGTGCGGCGTAACCAAGTACGACGAGTCCTATATCAACTGCACTGATCTGCACACCGTGGATAAACCGAGACTTCGGAAACGTCTCGGTCTTCTAGATATGGGCGAGATGAAGCGAGTTGAGGATTGCATTCGCGTGATCTTGGGTCTGTCATAGCGCATCCTGGCAACAAAACGCCGAGGGCGGCCCAGCAAGCTGGGCCGCCCTTCCTGCGCTCAGACAACCTCAGGCCGTGTCGCCTTCCTCTTCCAGGGCTTTCGTGATTTTCGCGTTGGCGGCTTCCTCATGGCCGTCGATGCAGCCGTGATACCGGCGGTGGATCACCTCCGGGGAGTTGCCGACGCGCCGGGCCACTTCAGCGATCGGGACCCCCGCGTTGAGCCACCGCGTGATGCACGCGTGCCTCAGGTCGTACGGGCGCCCGGCCAACGGCGAATCGACGCGCTCCGGCGGGAGAGCGAACACCCGCGCTTCCTCCCACACGCGCCAGTACGTTGACGAACCGACGACTCCCCCGCGCTCGTTGCCGAACACCCGCCCTTCCTTGGCGGTCCCGAACTCCTTCAGGTGGGCCCGCAGGATGGCGACCAGAACCGGCGGGATGGGGACCGGGCGGTCCGTGTCCGCCTCACGCGCCTTCAGCCCCCGGCGGTCGTGCCGCTCCCCGGAGTCTGTCCACTGCTTGCCAGAGACAGGACGCGTCTCCCGCAGCGTCAGCGTGCCCCAACCCGCGTCCGGCAGGTGGCAGTCGGAGAGCCTCAGGCCGACCGCCTCAGCGGGCCTGAGCCCCGCGTAGTACAGGACCGCGTAGAAGGCCGCCAGGCGCCGCCCCCGGTTGCGGTCCCACGAACCGACGTAGGAGACCGCAGTGAGCAACTGGCGCCCCTGCACGGCGTTCACGAGGACACGTCGGTCCACCACCGCTCCGGAACCCACACGCTTCTTGTGGGCCCCCTGGAGAGGGTTCTCCGGGAGTTCCTTCGCGGCCACCGCGTGTTCGAGAGCCGTGTTCAGGACGCGGCGCCGCCGCTTGTGCGTCTCCCCCGCCGCCGGCGTGCCGTCCAGTCGATAGCTGAGGCGGTACAGCACGTCCTCGAACACCTCAAGGTCGACCAGGTCGACAACCGGCCGATCCTCCTTTGTGAGCCACTCGTAGGCGGCTTTCAGTTCGGCCGGCGGGTCCTGTCCCACGTTCGCGGGAACGATCGCCCATCGGAACGCCAGGCGCAGGTACTTGTCCTCAGGGGTGTTCTCGCCTCGCTTCACCATGGCGAGCGCCACGGCGGCAAGCCCATCCGCCATGCCCTCACGGGTCTTGGCAGCGCTCATGCGCCACCGCCCGGCGACGTACTTCCGGCAGAACTCGAACCACCGCAACGACGGCTTGGCCTCAGCCGCCGTTGCCGCCGCTTCAGCCGTCGCACGGACTTCGGACTCAGGCTGTCCGCTTGCGATCTCGAACGCTTCACCCCGGCGCATGGCCTGCCGCAACTCCGAGCGTCGGCTTTCGGCGAGTGCCGACGTGGCGAACGTCGCGCTGCTCACCTTCCCGCCTACAACCCAACGGAGTTGATACGGACGCGCCTTGCGGTCGACCTTCGTGACCTTCCACAGCCGGACATCAAGGGAGTACCCCGACCGGGCCTCCCCGTGGGGGCGGAGAGCCGGGGTGTCTTCGGTCGCGCTCACGCGGCGTCCTCCCGCTCCGCAAGCCACCGCTCGTATTCCGACCTGCGGATGCGCACGTCGCCGTTCGGCAGCTTGATCGAGCGCGGGCCCTTGCCGAGTTGACGCCATCGGTAGAACGTCGACGGAGCCACCTTCAGATCAGTAATGACCTCCGCGACGGTCAACTTCTCGTCCAGCGCGCGGGCGCTCATACCGCCGTCCCTTCGGCTTCGGTCGACCCGGACAGCCCGGACAGCTCCAATTCCGGCTGTCCGGGTCGTTCGTGCTGGTCAGGTGGGGTAACCGGACAGTCGGACAGCTCGGACACCTCCGGTACGCCCTGTGTCCGGGTCTCGGTGTCCGGGTAGTACCGGCCGATTCCGTCCCTGGTGAGCTGTCCGGCCTCGGCCATGCGGGCGCACGTCCGACGGATCGTGTCGATGTCGATGTGGGACAGCTCGCCCGCCACGTCCTTGGGCTTCGCGCCGGGGTTGGCGCGGACGTGCCGCAGGATCGCGGCTCGGGTGTCGCCCACGGTGTGGTCGGACGCCGGGCCGTCCAGCAAGTGCCAGGCTCCGGAGGCGGATTGGAACTGAAGGGCGTACTCGGCTTCGTCCACGTCGCGTCCGGTGACGTGCAGGATGCCGTCTGCCTGCCCGCGGGCCCGCTTCAGTACCAGCGTGGCGTCCGCGGCGCCCGCGATGCCGTTGGTCCCGGAGACCTCCGTCAGGAAGTCGTCCGAGCCCGCCTTACGGACATGGTGGACCAGCACGACGGCCACGCCGTAGTAGTCCGCGAGCCGCTTCGCGTAGCTGACAGAGACGTAATCCGCGTCGTACGCCGACACCCCTTGCGGGGCTTGGCCGCGCATTTTGGCGAACACGTCGATGACGACCATGCGGGCGTCCGGGTTGCGGTCCAGCCACTGGGCGATGGCCTCGGTGCCGCCCTGGGGGAAGGGCGGGCACTCGGTCACGAGGGTGAGCCCGGCGGGCGCCCGCTGTCCGCCCAGGAGCTTGCCCATGCGCGTCTGGAGACGGCGCGGGGTGTCCTCCAGCGCAAGGTAAAGGACCGGACCGCCCTCGACGGGCACGGAGTCGAAGGCCTGCCCGCCGGCCGCGACCGCGAGTCCGAGCCCCAGGGAGAGCCAGGACTTGCCGACCTTGGGCGGTCCGGCGAGCAGGCTGACGCCTTCGGCGAGCAGGCCGGGCACGGCCCATTTCGGCTCGGGGAAGTCCGCGGCCATGAGTTGATCGGCCGTCCATGCGGTGCGTGGGCGCTCTCGCTTCGGCGGCGCCGCTGCCGGGGGTTGCGGGTCGCTGGGCACGGAGTACAGGTGCAGGGGCGGAATCGGGTTGGCGCTCACGCGGCGACCGTCCGAGGGCGCCGCGCTCCGGTCCTGAGCCCGGAGGCGATGGTGCGCCGTGCCTCGCGCTCGCCCTGCCCGACTTGGAGCGCCCCGGTCAGGAGCCAGCCGGTCACGTCAGCCTCGCTCAGCTCGCCCCCGGCAACAAGCTGCCCCAGGGCGACCGAGGCGATGTAGAGCGCGTTGTTGTGCTGGTCCTGGCCGGAGGTGGCGACCCGCTCCACTTCCCCGTCGACCGCGGCCCGTAGGAAGGCCGTACGTCGTCCCCGTCCCGCGAGCGCAACCTGGATCGGCTTTTGCGGGGGCAGCGGGACGGGGCGCAGCAGTTCCGCGAGCCAGCCCGGCAAGGGCGCCGCGGGGCCGTTGTGAGTGACCTCGTAGGGGCGTCCGTTGAATGTGCTGCCCGCACCGACAACAAGTCCGCCAGCGGCGCGGGTGTCTACCTTCCAGCCGAGCCCGCGGGCGCTGTCCCCGGCGGTGTTGCGCAGCGGCTCGCCCTCGGGGGCAGTGAAGTAGAGGTGCGTTCCGCCGCTCCAGGTACGGACCGTGTACGTGTCGGCGGGGAAGGGCTGGCCGTGGCGTTCGCAGAGCAGGGCGAGGACGTCGGCGCCGTCGGTGACGCCGTGTTCGGCCCAGTGCGCCGGCGGGGTGTCGTCGGACTGCTTGGGCCTGTCCAGGTCGATGACGACAAGGTTGGAAGGTCCGGTGGCAATGCCGAGGTTGAAGGCGCCGACGCACCACGCGACGGTGATGCGGTCCCGGTCGGTGGTGGCGCGAGGCTCCCAGTCGGAGAGGGCAGGGCGCTTGTCACCAGGGATCAGGGGGAAGACGTGCCAGCCTCGTGACGCTGCGTCGAGCGCTGAGGTGAGCTGGGCAGAGCCGTCCGTGTGCGGCATGCTGGGGGTGCTCCTGTTCTGTCTACGGATGGGCAGGGAGAACCGCGGCGGCGGGCGACCTTGCTGGGGAGTCCCGCCGCCGCGGCGTTGCTACTGGCTCTTGATCCAGTGGGCGTACTGCTGTCGGACGTAGTGGCGCGGGTCGCAGATGACGGCCGCGTCGTCCATGTCCATCAGGCGTGCAGCCGCCTCGGTCGCGACCTCGCTCGCGTCGCCGTTGGCCTTGCCCTGGAGTGCGATGCGGTCCAGGACGGCCGCTTTGCGGAGCCAGAAGTCACGCGGCAGCCGAGTGCCGAACGGCTTGTCGGCGGCCGTTTGGGCGGTCCATCCGATCTCGCGGACGATGCTCGGGGCGAGCGTGTACGCCTCTTCCGGCGTCGCCCATGGGCCGGTGTTGCTGCGGTGATCGGCCGTGACGTACAGCCGCACCTGCTTGCCGTCGCGGGTGGGGAGGCGTCGTACCGGGCCGGTGGTGAAGGCCTCGGACAGGGCTTGGCTGACGCGGTCGCTGTCGTCCGGCTCGCAGATGATGCGGATCTCGAACATGGGCTCAGTGCTCCTTGCTGGTCTCGGTGGAAGGCAGTGCGGGCAGGCCTGCGGTTTCCAGGACCCTGGGGTCGAAGCCGGGCAGCGCGGCGCGGGTGACGAGTGCCTGCGCGAGCTGTTCGGCGTAGGCGGCGCCGGTGCGGGCCACTTCGATCTGGGTGGTGCCGCGGATGGTTTCGACGCGCTCGATGTGGGCGCGTTCCTCGCGCCGGTCGCTCACGTGCCGCTCGTACGTCACGCGGTCGCGGCGGTCGGTACGCCAGTACCGCGCGGCGAGCCCGTACGCGATGGCGGTCGTCAGCACCCACAGCAGCAGCGGCAGCGAGAGGCCGTCGGCGTATCCGGCCACGCCCGCGAGGGCGAGTCCTCCGGAGGCGGCGAACGCGGTGCCCGCGATCACGGGGTCCCCGGCGCGGCCGACGCTCGCGCACACGCCGGCCGCTGCCGCGGCGAGCGAGAGGGCGGTCATCAACACGGCGTTGCCGAGGCTGTGTTCGGCGCCGTTGGCGTTCCAGATCCGGGCCAGGATGAGCACGGTGGAGGTGGCGATGGCGGGTGCGGCCTTGGGCGCGATGAGGGTGAGCCAGTGCCGGGCGATGATCTGTTCGTTCACGGCCGGTCTCCTGTCAGAGGTCGGGGATGGCGTCGATGACGGCGCGGGCGAGTTCGTTGATGGGTCCGGCGGCGCCGGTGGAGGCGAGGAAGAAGCCGAACCCGGCGGCGATGAACGCGGCGCCGTAGCCGAGGGACTTGGAGCGCAGGAGGAAGAACAGGACGAGTCCGAACAGGGCCACGAGCGAGACGGTGATGGCCATGGGCGGTACCTCCCTTCGAAAGTTGGGGTGTGGGTCAGTGGGTGCCTTCGCGGTAGATCCGTTGGGCGCGGTTGAAGAGCCAGCGGCCGACGCGGACGCGCTTGCCGCGGCCCTTGCAGCGGCGGCACGTCTTGCCGCGCTTGGGGCGTCCCTTGCGGTCGGTGGTGGTGGCGAAGCCGAAGCCGTTGCACTTGCGGCAGGTGCCGAACGGGCTCCCCGCACACACGCCCGCGTAACACAGCGTGACGGCGAGTAGGCAGGCGATAGCAAGGGCTATGGGGGTCATCAAGGCCCCTTCCAGGGGGTTTTGAGGGTTTCCGCAGGTGGGGCGCTATCCGCTAGATCCCTGATGGAGTGTGGTTTGGGGTGCTAGCGGGGGTGCTACCGGTAGCAGGTGAGCCCGCTACCGGTAGCGACCCTCCAGGGCTAGGCGGCGCCCCGGTTTCCGTCACGCTCCGCAATCGCTGCGGTGAGGTCGTCGCGGGCGATGCCGCGGCGGGTGGTGCGCTCGCCGTCGTCGGTGGTCCCGGCCACGCCGGTGGTCTTGATGCCGTGCGGCTTGAGCGCGGAGGTGACGTTCTCGCCCTTCCAGCCGCCGTAGACCTCCGGTCGCAGCTCCGCGAGGCGGGCGGCGATCCGCTCGTTCCACACTCGGTTCTCGGAGACGGGCACGACCGCGGCGACGTCGGCGAGCAGGTCGTACGACGGCCCCGAGACGGCTTCGGCGTCCTCCCCGAGCGCGTGCCCGGACAGCATTCCTTCGGCCTTGCGCAGCGCGAGTGCACGCTGCGCGATGGCGTCGGTGGCGTTGTCGTCCAGGTAGGCGGTGCGCACCACGACCGGCAGCGCGGTCGCGCCGGCGAGGTAGCCGTTACCGGCATCGATCTCCGGGCGGAACGAGGTGGCCCGCACGCCGTTCTTGTACGCGGAGGTGCCCAGGATCATGTCGTTCTCGACCTGGCCCGCGACGCGCAGCGCGAAGCGGATGGAGACGTTGCCGCTGATCCCGGTCGGCAGCGAGTCCTTGTCGGGACGCTGCGTGGCCAGGACCAGGATCACGCCCAAGGCGCGACCGAGCTTGATGACGAACTCCGCGTCGTCACCTGCCTGTTTGCCGTACTTGGAGTGGGCGAACAGGTTCTGGCACTCATCGAAGACAGCGAGCAGCGGCCACAGTTTCAGCGAGCGCTTGTCGGCGATGGAGCGGGTGATGCGCTTGTCCGGGCACAGGTCCCGCGGCAGCTTCTTCATCGCCGCCGCACGCCGCATGACCTCCTCGCGGAGCAGTTTGAGGGAGTCGGCCGCGTACTTGATGGAGTCGTCGTCGATGCCGGACACGAACCGGTGGGAGACGCATTCGAGGGAGTCCAGGTCGCCGGTGCCCTTGTTCTCGTGCAGCCACAGTTCCACCGACGGATCCAGCGCCGCACCGCAGGCCAGCACCCGCACCGAGGCGGTCTTGCCCTGCCCGGGCAGCGAACCGACCAGCACGTTGTGCTGGATCATCGGTACCGACTGGGCACGGCCGCGCGGGTCGATGCCGAACGGCACCCGCTTGAACACGTCGTGACGGCGGGCGTTCGCGAGCGACCACTTGACGATGCCGGTCTTGGACAGGTCCCGGTCACCCACCCACAGGATCAGGCGCCCCTCGTGCTCGTTGGGGTCGGCGTCCGGCCACACACACCCGAGCGGGCGCCGCAGACCGGAAGCGAGCCGGGCGCGCCGGTCGGCCACATCGGCGACCGTGACCCCGAGCGGCAGGTCGATGTCCGCGCGCCAGCCCGGCCCCTCGCGGGT
The DNA here is from genome assembly GCF_040683495.1 of Streptomyces sp. NPDC093544. NCBI lineage: Bacteria > Bacillati > Actinomycetota > Actinomycetes > Kitasatosporales > Streptomycetaceae > Streptomyces > Streptomyces sp. NPDC093544. The sequence goes on from NZ_JBFBEA010000022.1 coordinate 142,057, forward strand.
GATCGGCGAGACGAACCTGATGCCGTCCTGCCCCTTGGCGACCGCGGAAGCGATCTGGCCGATGCCGATGGACGCCATCGCCTTGACCACGATGTCGCTGGTCAGCTTCTGCACCTCGGTCTTGATGACCGCCCGCGTGGCGAGCGGCGCATCAGCCGGCGCACCCTTCCAGCCGAGGAAGAGCACAGCCACCGCGGCGGCGATGAACTGCGTCCGCAGCTCCGCGCCGAAGACCAGGAACAGCCCAACACCCAGGGCGAACATGCCGCCAAGGACGGTGAGGATCATCCGCAGCCGCACGCGCCGGTCCCGCTGCCGCGAGAGCTTCAGGTACACCTCGGAGTTCTCGCGGCGGGCTTCGGCCTGCCGTAGCGGCTCGCCCTCCGCGTCCACCGACCAACGGCCCACCCTGGACAGGGTGTTGGCCAGTCCGCGCGGGGAGCGCCAGATGAGCTTGGGCACGTACAGCAACGGCACCCGCACCGCATGGAAAGCGATGGTGTGCCAGGCGTGCCCGGCAAGCCAGCCGAGCGCTTCCTTGAACTCCGCGCGCGACTTCATCCATGCCGGGATGACGTCCAGTCGCTTGGAGTCGCGGATGCGGTCGATGAGTCCGGGGCCCGACACAGTCGGCGCCGGGCGGTCGACCAGAGGCGGGGTGGAGTCGTCCGACTCTGCCGGATCCGAGTCGGGCGACTCGGTCGGCTTCGAGTCGGCCGACGGGTCGGGCGACTCGGCACGGGCGGTCCGTGCCTTGCCCAGGTCGACCACGTCGCCCTGGGAGTCGGTCATCTCGGCTTCGAGCCGGTTGAAGAGTTCGTTGTCGTCGTCGGGGTGTTTCACTGACAGTTCCTTCTTTCAGGAGGAGTGGCGGGGGTCCGGCCGCTGTCTTGGTCGGCCGTTGGCCGGGCCCCTGCCGGTAGGTCACGCGGCGCGCTGTTCCTCGGGATAGGCGCAGAGGATGCACACCCCGAGCGAGGTCGGGATGCAGTAGCTGTAGATCAGGTGGCACTGCGGGCAGGTGCGGCGGGCGAGCATCGCCAGCGCGAGCGCACCCCACTTGCGCGAGGTCATCGGCCGGACCGGCAGGGCCAGGTCGATGCGGTAGAGGTAGGCGACCTGCACACCGGCCTTGCGGCCCCGGTGGCGGCGCATCACCTGTGCGGCGACGGGCTGTCCGCCGGGTCGTAGCCCGCGGTCCCGCAGTTGGCGGCGGGTGGCGTAGCCGTCCGGTGCGAAGCGCCACGGGAAGGTGGGGATCCCGAACTGAGTGCCGTTCGGGTCGAAGCACTTGGTGAAGGCCGTGGACATCAGGCCGCCACCCCCACAACCGGAGCGTCCGCGCGGGCGCCGGTCCGGCCCGAACGCCGTCCGGCAACGGTGGCGAACAACCGTCCCAGGCCCGCCCGGCGCATCCCGGCACGGCCCTGCTTCGCCGCGTACATCGCCTCATCCGCGCGCCGCAACAGACCGGACAGGTCATCGCCGGGGAAGTCCGCGGCGCGCACCCAGCCCAGCGAGACCGAGGTGCATACAGCCGGGTCCTGCCCGTCGACCGGCCGGGCGAGCACCCCATGCAGCACGGCGAGCAGGTCGCCCACGGTGCCGTGGTCGTCGATGACGACGGCGGCGAACTCATCACCCCCGAGCCGCCCGGCCACCCCCGACGGTCCGACGTGGCGGGCGAGGCGGTCCGCGGTCGCCTTCAACAGCGCGTCCCCGGCCGCATGCCCGTGGGTGTCGTTGATGTGCTTGAAGCGGTCCACGTCGGCGAGCAGCACAACCGCTCGCGGGTCTTTGAGCAGGGCGGTGGCGCGGCGGGTGAACCCGTCACGGGTCACCAGACCAGTCAGCGGGTCACGCCGTGCCGTGTCCAGGCGGGCACCCAACCACCTCACGTGGACCGCCCAACCAGCCATCGGGGGCAGTGCGGACAGCAGGATCGTGGCCAGGAAACTCATGCCGCAGACCCCTCGCCTTCGACGGGGTGCAGACGCCGGCCGTCCGCGCGCTCGCTCAACAACAGGTCCCGCAACACACGGGAGTTCGCTGCCGAGCAATGCAGCGTGGTGCGGATCGCTTCCGCGTTGACCGCGTCATCCGCCCACTCCGCCGTGGCCTTACGCGCCTCAGCGAGCAGCTCAGCGGGAGTCCGCGGCGCCTTAGACGCCTTGGCCTTGACCGGGCGCTTGCGCGGCGGCTTGGGCGCCTCCTGCTTCGTCGGCTCGGGTTCCTGCGGCGGCACGGGCCGCACATCGTCGCCGGTCGGGGCCAGCTCACCCAGCTTCAACAGCACCCGCTCGGTCCGCGGCGTCTTGGAACGCCACCGCCGGCCGTGCCGCTGTCGCAGCTGCGCACGGGCCAACTGCCGCTCGCGCTCCCTGCCGAGCGCCTCCGAGTAGGAGGTGACCTCCCACAGCGTCATCCGGCGCCACAGGGCGAACGTCGACAGCGGGGCGAGCAGCCAGCGGGAGCGCCGGATCTTCTCCATCCGACGGCCGGTCACGGCGCCGATCCGGGAGGCGTAGACGTGCGCGGCCACCTCGGACAGCACCACCCACAGCAGCGGCATCGTGCCGTGCGCGAGCTTCGCGGACAGCGACTGCCCGGCCGCGACGTTGAGCCAGCACGTGACACCGGTGAGAACCCAGGGCACGAACCGCACCCAGCTCAGCGGCATGTCCATCCGGATCAACAGCAGGTTCACCAGGGTGAAAGCCGGAATGGCAGCGTCAATGCCGATCGGCAGCATCTCCGGAGTGGCGAAGCCCCAACGGGCCCCCGCTGCCGAGACCGTGTCGAACGACGCGACCAGACCCATCCCGCCGACCCCGACCCCCAGGACCACGGCAAGACCCAGGAGAAGCTTCTCCTTGACGGCGAGCGGCGGTGCCGCCGGACGCTCGACGCTCTGCACGGCGCTCATGCGGCACCCCCTGCAAACGGCGGGTTGACCAGACCGGTCAGGGCGGCGATCTCGTCACCGGTGAGGCGGTCGCGCTCGTTCATGGCGTAGGCGACGGAGCGGATCTCGCGCCACAGGTGGGTCATCTTGCGGCGGGCCATCCCGCGCACCATCCCCCAGGACTTGCCGCCCTCGGGAACGGTGCAGCGTCCGAGCCGGTATCCGGCCTGCGTGAGCAGGTCGACGGCCAACTCGCGGTCATGCTCTGCCTCGCACGCGGCGGCCCGCTCAGGCGTCCACAAGCCGTGGACCATCAGGTACTGCACCTGGGCGAGCGTTCCGGCCGCGCACTGCGCGGCGAATTGCCACGGGTCGGTGTTCTGTGCCTGGAAGGTGGTGTTGCCGGTCACGGCCCACTTGCCGGGTGTCGGCTGCCAGGCGATGACCTCACTGGTCACGACGTGCATGCCGTAAGCCATGGAGAGCACCGCGTGACCGGCCTCGTGGAAGGCCATGCCCAGACGCGCCGCCTCGTAGTTCAGCGGCATGTCGACGGCGCGGCGCGGCGTGCCCTTATGGTCCGAGAGCTGTTCGGGGGTGGGAGTCATGGTCGTCACGCCGCCGCCCCCTTCCGCGCCGGACGGCGACCGCCGGCGGAACGCGCCAGCGGGACGACGTTGAACAGCTCCGGGTGCGCCTCGACGACCCCGGCCGCAATGCGAATCAGGTCGTCGGGCATCTCGGGGTTGTCGGCGAGGATGTCGCGCGCCGCGTCCTCGCGGGCCGCGCGCTCTTCGTCACTCTCGCCCTCAACCCCGAGCCACAGTTCAACCGGGGTACCTAGAGCCAGCTCCGCGAAGTCCTCGGGGGAAATGGCCTGTTGGCGGCCGATGTACGTGCGCAAGTTGCTCTCCTGAGTCGAAGGAACAGGGAGAGCCGCGGCGGCGGGCGACCTTGCTGGGGAGTCCCGACGCCGTGGCATCACCACACCTCAATGCATGGTGTGTATTACCTACCACTCAAGTTGGCAGATCGATTCCGCGTCGTCAAGTGCTCTGGCTTTGAACTCGGAACCGCTGACCTGTCCTGCGGTGGTGACTCAACTATTGCCAAGGGGAAGGGACTTCAGGAGCGTGCACTTGGGGGTGTGCTCGTGCACTTCGACGTGTGAACCCACTGCACACCAGGCCTGACCTGCGTAGAGTGACGGTGAGTCAAGCTGAGACTTCGGCCGCTCCTGGGGGATCGATGGCAGACGCGAACGCCAGATTGGCCGCGCTCATGGATGAGGGCGGCTTCTCTCACAAGTCGCTTGCCCGCGCGGTGATCGTCGCTGCCGCACGCTCAGGTGAGGACATCACCTGCGATCACACCTACGTGAGTCGTTGGCTCAAGGGCTCCATCCCGCGCGGCGACATGCCGCGGTTCATCGCCGATGCGATTGGGCGCAAGCTGGGACGCCGACTCACGATCGACGACATCGGGATGGGCGACGCGGCAGTGTCCGCCGTACAGCCCGACTTGGGCCTGGACTTCGCGGACAAGCCTGAAGCCACGGCCAAGATCGTGGCCGACCTCTGGCGGGCCGACCTTGCCGAGGCTGAGATTCTGGTCCGAGCGCAGCCGGACTCTGCCGCGTGGAACACGGCGTCCCTCCGCTGGATCGTCGCCCCGCCGGACGGAGACCTAGCGCGGTCGGGTAACCGGGCGATCGGCGCGGTCGACATCGAGATGGTGCGCTCAACCGCGGATGCGTTCAGCATGCTTGACGGAAAATTCGGCGGCGGCCACGCGCGGCGGGCGCTGGTTCAGTACCTTCACACGGACGTCCGTCCGATGCTGGATGGGAAATACTCCGACACCGTGGGCAAGCAACTCCAATCGGCCGTAGCTGAAGCTCTCTTGCTCGCCGGATTCATGTCGTACGACAGCGGCCTACACGGCATCGCGCAGCGGTACTTCATTCAAGGTCTCCGTATGGCTCATGCGGCCGGTGACCGCCTACTCGGCGGAAGCATCCTGTCCGCGATGAGCCATCAGGCGACCTTCCTCGGCCGGTACCGGGATGCCGCGACCCTGGCGCGTGCGGCGTACACAGGACCGGCAGGCAGGGGGCCAAGGTTGGCCGCACATCACATCGCAATGGAGGCCCGAGCCCTTGCCCGGCTTGGCGATGATCGGGGCTGCGACCTTGCCCTAGTGGAGGCGGAACGCAAGCTCAGTCAGGGGACAGCCGACAGCGATCCTGCGTACATCGCCTACTTCGACGAAGTGGAGCTTGCAGCCGAGATCGGCCACTGTTTCCGCGACTTGGGACGCTCCGCGCAGGCGACGGAGCGGGGCGCGGGCTCCATCGTCGGGGACGGCCTGAATACCCGAAGCGATTTCTTCGCGACCATGGTGCAGGCAGATGCTCATCTCGGGCAGGGTGAGATCAGCCGCGGCTTCGAAATTGCGCTCAATGCACTGCAGCTCGGCGAGGGGCTGAAGTCCGCGCGTTGCATCCAGTACGTACAGGAGTTTCAAGGTCGCATCACGGACGGGGTGAAGCGGGCCGCGGAGTTCCGGGATTTCGCGGAACAGGCCCGCGGTTTCCGCCTCTGGCAACAGGTCAACGGGCAGTCCTAGAACGGCGCCCAATCGCGGCGCGAGCCTCCTGAGCGCAGGCTCTCTACGCGCTTCTCGACTTCCTCGGCCGCTCGCGGATTCGTGCCGGCATTCTGCGAGAGCCACGTGACCATGAGCAGTTCGCGGACACTGCGGAGTACGGCGTACCCCGACCACTGCCGAACGTCGAAGCCGTAACCCTCGGCAAAGTCGGCGTACTCGGCCTCTGTGTGCCAGCCGAAGCTGTCGTAGTACATCGCCGTCTGCATAAGGTCCCACTCGCGCGGGCCAGTAACGAAGCCGTCCAGGTCGATGACCTTTGGGCGCCCGGCATCGTCACGCAGGACGTTGCCGATGTTGAAGTCTCCGTGCAGGGGTCCGGCCGGAAGAGCGAACCTCAGACGGTCGTACTCGGCTGCCAACTCGTGTGCCAGAGAGCCGAGATAGGCGCGTGTCCGGTCCGGGATCGCGGCGCGCTCCAAGCGTCGGGCGACCTTGTCGAAGGGCCGAAGCGTAGGCAGAGAGAAGGACGGCGGCTCCAGTCCGTGGAGCCGCTGTAGGAGTTCGCCCATCTCGCGCGTGCTGGCGTATTTCTCGCCGTCGGCGAGTCCCTCCCAGAAGGTCACAGGGTGGCCCTCGACTACGACGGGCTGTTCCGCCTCTGTGACGAGTCGCGCCGCGGGGTACTCCTCGGCCGCGAGCCACGCCGCGACGGCTACCTCCCTGCGTACGGAAGGCAGCCGATCGGGGCTACGGCCCACGCGTGAGACGATCCGGCCTCCGTCGATACGGAACACCGCGTGGTCCCCGAACCTCAACATCTCAATGCCGTCCGGGTCCACATCGGCGAGGGCGCATGCCCTCCGCAAGATGCCCTCCGCCGCATCCGCATCGAACACCGTGCGCTCGCTCGTCGTCATGCTGTCTGGTCCCCCTCGCCGATAGGCAGAGCACGCACTTCCCGCCCCCGCGTCGCCCCCTTGCCGATGAGCCCCTGCCCTTCCATTTGCGCGATGGCGGAACGGACTGCGGTCCGCGATGCGCCGAACAGTTCACACAGCTTCTTCTCGGTGGGGAAGGGGTCTCCAACCTTCACCCCGTCGGCCCGCAACAGGTCGGTCACCCTCTCGACCAGCGGACGACGGTCGCCGGTCCCCGTCACGAACCAACCGGCCCCTTGTACGGATTCGATCAGACCCTCACTCTTGAGCACGCCAAGAGCCCGCTCGATGGTGCTACGGCTCACGTGATGGGTGCTCATGAGCTCCGTCTGAGATGGCAGATCCTCGGCAATCTTGCCTTCCTTGATCTTCTGGCGCAGAAAATCAGAGACCTCCAAGTACCTACCTCGCGGACTGGCCTGCGGCACGTGACCTTCCTTTCCAGTTACTTGGCGACTTCCTACCAGCGTCCCACTCCCCAGCAGGTGGACACATAGTGTCCCACCTGTCCGACTGTCCGGTTGAGGCTCTCATCTGCACAAACAGCCCGGACAGCTCGAAGTCCCGGTGTCCGGGCTGTCCGGGTGCAGACGGCTGTACCGCTCGTGTGGCACAGCCCTCGGCGAAGCCGACCTCTCACTGGGGGCGTAGGAGCCGAAGGCGACTTCCGAACAAGGAGTCAGGCCAGCTCAGGTCACAAGTCAGTGCCGTCCAGTTAGAGACGGGGAGTACTGGCCCGGGGGCCGCGTAGCATTTCCACATGGGATCTGAGACTGCGCATGACGCTGCGTCCGCCAACGGTGCCGTTGCCCCTGAGGCCAGCGAATCCGCGCTCTCAAACGAAACCGAGAATTTCGACTTTAAGGCGCACGCCTCCCGAGCTAAAGATGAGTATGAGCAGGTCTTTCCTACGTACGAGGAATTTGCAACTGTCGTCCAATCGATTGTGAGCACTTGCCTCAAGAATTCAAGGATCCTAACTCATTCGATCGAAGGTCGAGCGAAAACGATCGAGGGATTCTATCGAAAAGCGGAAAAAGAGTCCCCCGATAACCCTAATATGCCGCGATATTCTAGCCCATTCGTCCAGATCACCGACCTCGCCGGCGTGCGAGTGATCACGTACTTCCTTAATACCATTGATGACGTAGATGCCGTGATTCACCGAGAATTCGACGTAATCGAGAGGATAGATAAATCCGAAGCATTCGAGAAGGATCAGCGCCTCGGGTATCAGAGTCTCCATCTATTGGTTCGACTCAGGCAGAACAGGTGCGACCTTCCTGAGTATGCAAAGTTTTCGGGGCTAACAGCTGAAATTCAAGTCAGGACAATCCTCCAGCACGCCTGGGCGGAGATTGAGCATGATATCCAGTACAAGGCGGTATATACTCTCCCGTCGGAAACCAAGCGCCGCTTCATGGCGCTGGCAGGTGCCTTGGAAATCGCCGATAGGGAGTTTCAGGCAATTGCTAAAACTGACAAGAAACTGCGCGCGGCAGCTCTTCAGTCAGTAGCCGAAGACCGATTGTCCGGCGTAGAGATTACCCCAGAAGCCTTGAAAGCCTATCTCGACAAAGAGTACGGTGTGGACGGTCGAATGTCTGACTGGTCGTACGCATATGCTGTCAGGCTGCTCAAAAGCTTCGGATTTATAGATCTTAATGAGCTGAGTGAATTCCTCGCCGGGTTTAACGATGACCAGATCAGTCGCACTTTGCATGGATCACGTCAAGGGCAATTGACCCGTTTCGAAGATGTGCTCATGGTCGGATCCGGCAGGGAATTTCTGCGTCGCCACCCGTGGGCAAATAATCCAGGGAATGAATGGTATGTTAAGTCCATTGAGGACCGTCTAGAAAGGGCGGAACTTAGAGGAATCTCGGTCGGGGGGAAGAAGTTTCCGACGCGGGGAGCTGAACCGGCGGCTACCTAGATCCCCGTCCGCTTGTCTGGGCTGCACCAGCGGGGGCGGTCCCTCGGCGAAACCGACCTCTCATTGAGCGCAGGAGTCGGGGCAGGGCGACCCGTCTGGTGCTCTGCCGGAGTTGGGGTCCCTGTCGAATACGTGTCGAAGTCCGAGCTTGAGGCACCAAGGTGGACACATTCGTGCAGGTCAGGACAGAAGTGATCGCGAACCGTGCGAGCCTCTTCTAAGCGCCTTAGCTGTCAGCCAGAGCGCCGCCCGGAGCCATCGCGCCGGCAGCGACGATACGTCGGGGGCCAACGTGACGGTTTAGTGGGAGGCGTCCGGGCTGTCCGGCTGTCCGGTTGAGTCCTTCACCTGCACAAACGGCCCGGACAGCTCAAAGTGCCGGTGTCCGGGCTGTCCGGTTGCCGACGGGCTGCAACACCCGGGGTGTTGCAGCCCGTCGGCAAAGCCGACCGCTCAATGGGCGCAGGAGCCGGAGGCGACTTCCCGCTTCGCACTATCTGCGATACATGAGGGCACCACCCGCTTCCGATGATCAAGGAACCTGCTGGTCAGGGCCAATTCGCAAGCCGAACTCTGATTGTGCTCCGGAGCCGTGTGCGCAGGTTCGAATCCTGCCGGGGGCACCCTGTATGAGGTGCCCAAAGACCCCGCCATCAGCGCTTTAGCTGAGGACGGGGTCTTGGCGTTTGTGCAGTCGGATGCCGCCGAAAGCAGCCGTTTGCCAGTGATCACGTAATGGTGACGTAATGATCTTCGGACGTTCCGGTGCAGGCCCGGAGGCCTTTCAGACAGCGAGAGCAGCAACCGATGAGGGAGAGCCCTCACTGAAAAGTTCGCCCGGATATCACACACTCCTCGCACATGACCGCATTGTCCTGGGCCAGCTCTCCGCGCAGAGCGACTCGCCATCGAGCCTCTTCCAAGAGCCAGTCGTACGAGCGGATTAGGACACGTTCACGGACGATCAGCGATTTCAATCGCTCTTGATCAGTCGGCGATCGATGCTGACGACGGCCAATGATCACAATCCCGCTGGCCAGGTGATCCATACCGATGAGCCCCAACCCGTGATCAGATCGCGCCCGCCGAGCAAGGTCGCGGTTCGCCGTCAGCCAGTTCCGCCAGTCTTGGATCTGGCTCAACCCTTTGCGTAGTTCCTTCCTCGGCAGACCGTCTCGCGTGAAGAGCTGAGCAGTCGGGCTCTCCAGTTCAACCAGCGTCCACTGCATTCCCCCGCTGTCGAGGCGAGCAGTCAGGAAATCCGGCACGTAGCGTCCGCCAAGGTCCGCTTGGGGCAGCACCCATCGACAATTCGCTCTTAGTTCCCCTGCGAGGACACTGGGGTGATCTTCAAAGAAGCGCTGAAGCGGTCGCTCGTCCGTTGCAGTCTCCAACGCCGACTCAAAGGCAGCGATGGTCGCCTCGTCCACATCTCCACGTGCCACGCACAGCTTTGGGTATCCGTTGCGCGTCATTTCGGTGGTGACGTATCTGGCGTACTCCACATAGTCGTTCACGTCAGCGAGTCTGACCGAGCGAAGGCAGAGAGGCAGGCAGAAGCCCCAGATCGCTCCAGGCGTTCCGGGGCTTCCTGCGTCGGCCACGTGGGCCGGTTCACTCGTCGGCGTCGTCCTCCCCCAGGCCCTTCAGGATCCGGTCGTTCATCTCCTGCTCTTGGCCGTCGATGCACTTCGCGTAGATCTTCAGAAGGACATCGACGGAGTGGCCGGCACGAGCAGCCACCTCCGGCGCGGGTACACCAGAGTTCAGCCGCTGTGAGACGCCCGCGTGCCGAAGGTCGTACGGCCGGAAGGCCAGGACCGACGAGACCTGTTCCGGCAGGAGAGCCAGTGCCCGCGTCTGCTTCCACACGCGCGAGTACGACGAAGCCGCCACGACGTTGCCCCGCTCGCTCGCAAACAGCCGACCGTCCTTCGCCGTGCCGAACTCCCGAAGGTGTTCGCGGAGGAGCTGCACCAACGGCGGCGGGATGGGCACGATGCGCACCTCGCCCGCAGCCCGCTGCTTCAAGCCCCGCCTGTCGTGCGCCTCACCGGAATCGGTCCACGCCTTGCCCGCCGTCGGCCGGGTCTCCGCCAGTTCGATACGGCCCCAGCCGTTCGCAGGGAGCGTGCAGTCCGAGCGTCGCAGACCCAGCGCCTCACCGGGTCGCATGGCCGCGTAGTACAGGCACCCGAAAAACGCCCGCAGTCGTCGGCCAGTGGCCCTCTCATAGCCGCCCACGTACGTCACCGCCGCCAGCAGCTCCCGCGCCTGCCGAGGGTTGACCGCGACCCGCCGGTCGACCTCCTGGACGGCCCGCTTCCCCCGCTTGCGCCGCACCCGGCCGAGCGGATTGGAAGAAAGTAGCTCCAACTCCACAGCAAACTCAAGGGAGTTGAAGACGACTGCACGCCTCCGTCGATAGGTCTGCGTCGCCGCAGGCTTGCCGTCCAGCTTCCGACTGAGTGCGTCGATCAGCTCATGAACCCGAGCGATCTCCTGCAACTCCGCCACCGGCAGTGACGCCTTCTCAATCCAGCGCACCGCCGACGCGATCTCCTCGGGTCGCTCGCGTTCCCTCCGAGGTGGAGACAACACGTACGAGCGCAACGCCCGCCGCAGCACCGCGACGGTGGGTCGCCCGCGTCCCGGCTTGACCAGCGCCGGCAGAACCGTCGCCAACGAGTCGGTCATGCTGTCGCGCTGCTTCGCCGACGCCTCAGCCCAACGGGCATCGATGTACTTGAGCGCCAGCTCCAGGAACGACAGAGCCGCCTTGCCGCCTCGCAGCGAGTCCGGCAGACCGGTAACAGTGTCGAACGGCTCACCCTTGTCCGCTGCCCGCAGCAGTTTCGCGCGGAAGCGGTCGGCCAACGCCTTCGTCTTGTGCGACTCGTGGAAGGGTTGGCCGTCCACCGACCAGCGGACGAGATACGTCGGTTTCTTCGCGGAGCGGTTGATACTGAGCTTCCAGATGACGACCTTGTAGGACTTCACGACGCGGTCCCCTCCGCCCGCTCCGACAACCAATCGTTGAGCACGTCACGCCGGACTCGTAACTCCCCGTTGGGCAAGCGGATGCAGGCAGGGGCGATACGCAGTTCCCGCCAGCGGTAGAAGGTGCGTCGCGAGATCCCGCCCAGTTCTTCGAGCACCTGCCGCACGGTGAGCAGTTCGGCCGCCTTCTCACGTGCCATGACGACCACCGCCCTCCCGCACGGAGGCAGCCAGGAGCGCCGCCTCCGGCGAGTAGCCGCGCCCGGCGTAGCGCCACTGGCCGACAGCGACAGTTGACCGCGCGCCGATGCCAAGAGCCGACCGCTGCTCCTCCGCGCGGTGTTCCGCACGGGCCTGCCGAAGTGCGGTCAGGGTGGTGGAGTAGCGGCGTGACTTGGTGGAGAAGTGGCCGCCGTAGCCGAGCATGTGCGCCCAACGCCGCAGGCCGAGCGGTTCGAAGTCGGGCAAGCCGCCCAGCCACCAGCACGTACCGATCATGCGGAGCACGTGGGCACGCACGGGCAACATGACCAGGTCCCGCGCGCCGTGAATCCGGCCGTCCACCGCGCCGGCGGACTCGGCTCCCTTCGTCGCGTACTTAGCGATGTAACCGGCCACGGCCGCCGAGGTCAGCCGTTCCCCAGCTCCGAAGGCGGAGATTGGACGTACGTCGACCTGCTCGCCGAACCGCAGGGCACGCGCCCCGATGACCTCCCGGCCGGGAGCGGAGAGCCGAACCCTCTCGACTACACGGAGTACAGCATCCGAGAGCAGGGCAGTCGTCGCCCAACCCGGCGGAGTCGAGTGCGGCCCTTCCGGTCCGTCGAGGCGGATGACGGCGTGGAAGTGGACCAGCCCGCGCCGCTGATACTCAGCGACTTTGGCGTACGACAGCCGAACGGTCTCGGTGAACTCGCTTCGCGAGAGCCCGACTCTGCGGCCGATCTCGCGGCGCAACTCCAGAGCGAAGCGGTGCCAGAGTCGGCCTGAGTGTGCTTGCCAGAGCACGGCGCCGGCGTAGTCGTAGCAGCGAGGGCAGAGCGGTTCACCGAGCCGCAGGTCGTCGTCCAAGTGCCGTGCGTGGCACCCGACCGACGAGCCGTGCGGGCAGACGTTCCCCGACTTACGGGGTCGGCAGGCACGTACGCGACCGTCGCGCTCGCGGCGCGTGTGAACAGGCCCGAAACCGGGAGCAGTGAGGGTGGCGAACACCCGCGGGTGCTCGCCGACCTCCTCCCCCACGTTCTTGCCCCCGATGAGTCCGGCACGGATCAGTTGGTACGTGTCCGCCTGGTACACGCGGGCACAGGTCGGGCAGACCGTTGCCCTGCGGTTGCCGCATGCGGTGAGCAGGCGACCGCCGTAGACGTCCGAGCCGTACGAGAACAGGGCCTCCCCGGTCGACGAGTCGACGACCGTCGCGGTGCCGACGAGGTGAATCGGGTTCGTGCAGCCGCCGAGGCGGACGATCTGGCGCCGCCAGGCCGCGAACTCCGGCTCTGTGGCCCGGTCGATCAGCGCAGAGACGGCCTTCGGCAGAGTGGCAAGAGGCGAGGTCATTGACGACCACCGCCGCCGAACGCCTGCGACATGACCGCGGAGATTCCTTGCGGCCGAGTCTTCGCGCTGAAGCGAAGTGTCGGATCGGTGAGCCAGAGGGCGGCGGCGTGCGCCGGGCAGAGCCAGCGTTCGAAGCCGTCGAGTCCGACGAGAACGACTTGTTCCCGCCCGACGCAGGTCGGCTCTTCGCTGGTCCTCAACTCACATTCGGGCGGAGGGGATTTGCGCGAATGATGCGCGGTGGACAAAGTGAGGGTGCTCCTTTCACTGCTCACGTGGCGGATGGAGTGGGTTCCTGACGGGGTCGGGTTTGGCGACTTCGCGCCCCGTCGGGAGCCCGTCGTAATGGCCTTGTCGAGCGCAGGCCGTACGGGATGGGTCAGAAGCTGAGTTGTCCGAGGAAGGCGCCCACCCCTTCGAGGACCGTCGCCACGACGGGCGCGGCAGTCGTCCGGGCGAGCAGGAAGCCGAAGGCTCCGCAGAGCAGCAGGTCGGCCAGGCGCAGGTAGCGGATGCGCAGCAAGAACCAGATCAGCAGGCCGAGCAGCAGTACCGCCGACATGGACACAAGCACGGCAGTCCCCTTTCACTTCGCGTCCAGGAGTTCGGGAAGGTGCGGGGTCAGGTGCGCGAACTCGGCCGCGATGGCTTCCGCCTCCGCTTCGGTGACCAGGTGGGAGCGCGCCCGTTCCCAGCCGTCACCGGAGGCCAGCACCGCGGTACCGGCCTGTTCCGGTGTGATGGCTTGCGCTGCCTTGAGCGCGTCCGGGTTGAGGTCGCCGAGAGCCATCTCTGCCGTGCCGGGATCGGCGACGCGGTGGCAGACCCGGCCGCCGAGTTGGGCACGTAGCGCCGTGACGCCCGGCCCCAGGTCGGAGCCGACGCGTTGGCCGGCGACGACGAGGAACACACCGAGTGCCGCGCCGAGTTGGGCCAGCCGGATCAGTGCCGTACCGGCCGCGTGCGCTTCGTCCTTCTCGTTCCGACTCGCGACGAGGAACAACTCAGCGATCTCGTCGACGATGACGACCACCGGGACCGGCCGAGCCTGCTCCGGCAGACCCCAGATGTTCCGTACGCGCGCCGCCCGGCAGACGGTCATGCGGTCGAGGGTGAGATCAACCAGCGCGGCCAGGAGTCTGACCGCCTGCTCACGGTTGGTCGCGAGCGCCGACAACCTCGGCTCGTAGAGCGACAGTTCCATGCCGCCTTTGCAGTCGACGCCGACCAGCGCGACGCGCTGCGGGGCCAGGCCTGCCACGAGCGCATTGATCAGCGTGGACTTACCGGACCGGGTGGCGCCGACGATCAGCCAGTGCGGTACACGCCGCAGGTCGATCACCCACGCGGCACCTGTCTCCAACGCACCGACAGCAACGCGGAGAAGGCGACCAGGCCCAAGCTGCTTCGGTACGCGGGGGAAGGCCAGTGGGTCAGTGACCGAGGCCGTGATGCGGACGGTTCCCGGCTTTAGGGAGGCGACCCGGACCGCGTGCACTTCCCAGGCTTCCGCCATGCCAGGCGCCGCCTTGACGAAGTCCTCCGGCACCTGGCCCGGAAGAAGACGCACCAGCAGCCAGAAGCCGCCGGCAGTCGGCCGTATGAGCCCGAACCGGGGCACCCGCGGCTCAGGGGGTGGAGCGCCCTTGCCAACGAGCCCGGACACCACCGTCAGGGCCGGACGACGGCTCACGGCCAGGCCGCACCCTGCCATCAACGGCCGCCACGTGCGTATGACGCGGCAGCATGCGACCGGGAACCCGAGTAAGAGCCACCAGGCGACGGGGTAGCGGCGGCGCAGCGCCGGGCCTGCGAGAAGCAGGCCCGACACCAGCACTGCGGCCACCACCAGGAACCAGCTCGGCCAAGTCGTCCCGGTCGAGGTGGCGGAGGCCAGGATCATCACTGCGTGGCCCCCTTCCCGGCCGAAGCCGGAGCGTTCAGGGGCCGAATCTCCGTCGCACGGAAGGCGATTCCATGCCGCCCCTCGTTCTCCCACGGGGTGGCGATCAAGTCCCTTACGGCCACCGGCATGCCGAGCAGCACGCCGCTCGGCTCGCCGGGCACGTTCACGGTCACGACGTCGGCCGATGTGCCCGCCATCAGGCACAGGCCGACCTGGTACACGGTCTTGCCCGTGTCACGGTCCACGCGGAGCTGACCGGTCTCACGGTTGGCGACCCGCGGAGCAGGAGGAACGGCACAGATGATCCCCGTGTACTTCGCGGTGTCGATCGGAAGGCTTGCCACTTGGTTGGACTCCTCATCCATTGCGTCCGAAGGCCGATCCCCCGAACTGCTTTACCACCCGTAGTACGGGTGATTGGGTCCAGAGTGCGACCCGTAGTACGGGTTGTCAACCGCCTTGCGATGGGGGACGCTGTCCAAGAAGTTGGGCAAGCTGCCCAGAACCACGGCCACGGAGGGCCTGCATGCCGCCACAGAACACGCAGCCGAAGTATCGGCAGATTGCCGACTACCTGCGGCAAGGCATCCTGGATGGCACCTATCCGGCCGGCCAGCCACTCCCCTCCGAGGAGTCGTTGGCCAAACAGTTCGGTGTGACGCGCCCCACGGTCCGTCAGGGCCTCACGGAGCTACGGGCATCCGGCCTCGTCGAGGTCATCATGGGCCGAGGCACCTTCGCCCGCTCACCCCACAGTCGCCCCAGCCTCACGCGCCCACGCGGCGTCCGCCGCACTCCGGACGGTGGCTACGCCGACGCCGACGCCATCCGATGGGCCAACGCGGAACCCCCTGTAGCCACGCGCACGGACGCCCCGCTCGCGCTCGCCGACCTGTTGCGCATCCCGCCGGGCGAGCCGATGTTCACCTACGACGCGTTGCAGACCGCCGACAACGGCCGCCTCCGCCAACTCCACCGCACCTACGTGCCGTTCTCCGTACTGGTCGACACGAAGTACGAAGAGGAAGCGCCCCCGCCGGCCCCGGAGCTCTACACGGCACTAGCCGACCTGGGCCACGAACTCCACTTCACGGAGTACATCCGCACGCGCATGCCGCTCCCGGATCAAGCCCAGGCTCTCCGACTCCCCGAAGGCGTCCCGCTGCTCCACATCATCCGCGTGACGTTGACTACGCAAGAGAAGCCGCTCGCTCTGGAGGAGTTCCACCTCCCCGGCGACGACCTGGAACTGTCCTTCAGGTTGTAACAGAGAGCCCTGTCTAGTCCCAGGTGATGGCTGACGTTCTGGTCCCAGGTGATGCTTGACGGTGGGCCTAGACAACATCGGACACTTCGTAGGGTTTGTTCGCC
>NZ_JBFBEA010000023.1:0-136531 GCF_040683495.1 Streptomyces sp. NPDC093544
TTACGGGCCTTCAACTTGGCCTGGATACGCGCCAGATACGTCTTCACCGTCGACAACGACAAGAACAGCCCGTCGCAGATCTCCTGATTCGTACGTCCCACAGCCACCAGACGCGCAATGTCCAGCTCGCGCTCGCTGAGCCCGGCAGCCCCGGCGTCACCCGACGCCGAGCCCCGCTCGGTCTCCTCCAGCCGACGCAGCAGGCGGACCGTCACCGCCGGTGACACCAGCGCGTCCCCACGGGCCGCCGCCTGCACCGCCTCCACCAGCAGCCCCGGAGAGGCGTCCTTCAACAGGAATCCGCACGCCCCGTTCCGCAGCCCGGTCCGTACGTAGTCGTCCTGGTCGAACGTGGTGATCAACACGACGTTCATCGGATCGGCCACCCCCGGCCCGGCCAACTGCCGCACCACGTCGAGACCGTCCAACCGCGGCATTCGAATGTCGGTCAGCACCACATCCGGGCGCAGCCGGCGTGCCAGAGCGATGCACTCGACACCGTCAGCCGCTTCCCCGACCACGGTGATGCCCGGTTGCGCCCCCAGGATCAGGCTGAATCCGGTCCGCACCAACTGCTGGTCGTCGGCGATCACCACATTGATCCGCGTATCGGCCACTACCTGTTCCTACCACAGTGATCAGCTGCGCCGACCTGACCGACGGCCGCCGGGACCCGCTGCGCGAGGGGACGCGGCCGTACGCCGTCTGCTGGGCCGCTCGACGACATCGGACGGCCTCGCTCGCTTTCCCGCGCGGCGGGAGCGGCGGTCATGGACATCTTTCGCTGAGCTTGACGACGGCGAAATCGACGCGAGTGGTAGCTGCGTGTCGGCCGGCCGTGGGCGTCTGGCTGCAGACCTTCCAGTTCTGGTCGAGGAACTGCATACGCTTTTCCCGCAGGGCGTCGTGAGATGCGAGGGTCGTGAACCCGGCCTGCCGGGCAGCGGACTGTGCGACCTCCAGAACCTGCCCTGTCGAGTCCGGCATGACGGCTGTCTCCTCCTTGCCGTGTGCGGACAGGGCCAGGAGTCCCGCAATCACCAGAACGCCGACGACCGTCCCCTTCTTCATGACGTGCCCCCCGGACTGCATCGTTTCAGCGCTGAAAGGACGAAGGCGCCGTGGGCCGGGTGTGCCGCTCACCACCCGGCCCACGGCGCGTACCCGGCTGCCTCGTCCCCACGGGCAGCCGGAGCATCGTCCACCCATGATTGCGCCGGGCCGGGACCCGCTGCCTCGGCCGCACGTACCGGTCTCACACGAACCTGTCGGCCATTCGGCCGACACCGCTTTCCCGCTCCACCGCCGGTGGGACCGGACCAGGTCGCCGACGGAGGCGTCGTCGACCGGCCACGCGCCGGTGGAGATCACCGAGCCGACCCGATGTCCACCACGCGTGCCCACGCCGGCGGCGAGTCCGGCACATAGTCGGGATCGTCCTTGTCCCAGGACGAGTCTTCGTACTGCCGGAGGAACAGGCCCACCACTGTCCGGCACGTGACGTCCGGTCGGGCCCGGTTCGGAGAGCCTTGGCGAAGCCTGTGCACAGGTCCGTACTTCCGCCGCCTACCAGGGGGATTCCTTCGGCGCAGCACAGCGGGTGGGCGATTCGGGCTGCGGCGTCGCACGGCATCACGGTGATGAGGTCGCGGCGGCCGCCCACGGCGCGGGAGATCGCGGCAACCTCGAGTAGCGCGCTGCCCAGTTCGGTGGCACCTCGGTGCGGCGGCTACTGCGCGAGAAATTCGAACTCGGCCTGTTCGACAACCCCTTCCTTGAGGCCGACCAGGCGGAGGTGATCGTCGGCACCGAAACCGCCCGTGCCCAGGGCTACACCAGCCTCATCTCCATTGAGTGGGAGGACGCCGGGATGGACCAGCTGCGCGGTGCGGCCGAGGCGGTGGAGTTCGTCCGCGCCCTGCTATGCCCGCAGCCTCCTTCGACTCCGCATTCAGTAACCAGAACTGACCCGCTCGCACATTCCGGCAACCGACTACTGAAACAGGAAAGCTCAAGAGATGACCGCACCTTCCGCTTCCACGCAGGGCGCCCCCACCCCCGATCGACCGGCGCCACACGACCTCCCCGAATTTGCTGCGAGTATGCCGACGCCGCGCGAACTCGCCCGGATGCTCGAGCAGGCCCCCGGCGTCCTCGGGCGGGGCCTGGCGCCTGGTCAGAAGTGCCGCCTCCACGTCTTCGATGTCGCATCCCGTTCGGACGCGGTCGTCGCCGAGTTCGACGACACGATCTTCGAAGCGCCCAACAGGGGCGACTGGCAGATTCCGCTGGGCCGTCGTATGCGCGCTGAAGATCTGGTCGGTGGTGAACGGTGCCGGGCTGGAAGGCCTGCGCGAAAGCATCCGCAGCCACGTCGCCATGGCCGACTCCCTGGCCGACAGAATCGCGAGGGAGCAGGGCTTCGCCCTGGCGACGCCGCCGTCACTGGCGCTCGTATGCCTGTACCTTGTCGACCGAGACGGCCTCCCCGACGACGTCGCCACCAAGGCGGCGATGGAGGCGGTCAACGTCGAAGGGCGTTCCTTCCTTACGCACACATCGGTCAACGGCCACTTCGCGATCCGTGTCGCGATCGGCACGCCGACGACGCAGCCCGACCGACACCCTGTGGGACTCGCTCCGCAATGCCGCTCGCCAGAGCGGTGCATGACACCAGAGCTGCACACCGGGTCAGTGGGCTCTGGCCTCGGCGCGGGACTTGATCCGGTGTGGTGTGACGTCAGGCGCCGCCCTCAACAAGCCAGGGCCTGTTGACGGCGGCGGTGGCGCGCAGTGGCTGTCAGCCGACGGGTGTCATCTCCGGGCGGTGTTCGTCGGCCAGTTCGGCTTCCAGGCGCTCGCCCTCGATGTCGGGGTCCGGGACCAGCCGCGCGTACCAGCGGGGGTGGTACCAGATCCGCTTGCCGACCAGTGCCATCACGGCAGGCACCAGGGTGAGCCGGACGACGAATGCGTCGACCAGCACGCCGACGGCGAAGCTGAAGCCGATCGACTTGGTCATGGGGTCGTCTGAGAAGAGGAACGAGGCGAAGATCGCGGCCATGATCAGTGCCGCTGCGGATACCACCCGGGCGGAGAGGCCGGTACCCGCGATCGCTGCCTGGCGGGCGTCGCCGGTCCGGGTGAAGTACTCCTTGATCCGGGAGACCACGAAGATCTCGTAGTCGCTGGAGAGGCCGAACATGATGGCCAGCAGGATGACCGGGAGGAAGCTCAGGGTCTGGGTGGGTGCGATGCCCAGCAGGTCCTTGCCCCAGCCCCACTGGAACACCGCTACCTGCGCGCCCAGGGCGGCCCCGGCGGAGAGCAGGAACCCGAGGATCGACTTGAGTGGCACCAGGATCGTGCGGAACGCGAAGGTCAGCAGCAGGAACGCCAGCACCACGACCGTGGCCAGGAACACCGGCAGGGCCTCGGAGAGCTTGGCGGAGACGTCGATGTCGGTGGCCGTCTGGCCGCCTACCAGGATGTGCGCTCCGGTCGCCGCGGCGATGGCGGAGGAGTCGTCACGGATGGTGTGCACGAGGTGGGCCGTGGCGGAGTCGTTGGGACCTGTGGTGGGGACCACCGAGATCACCGCGATGCCGTTGGTTACCGCCCCGACGTTCGAGGAGACCACACCGTCCATCTTGGCCAGGGTGGCGGACACCTGCTGGGCCTGCGCAGTCCGGGTGACGTCCTGGGCAACCACGGTGAGGGTGCCGTTGTAGCCGGCGCCGAAGTGCTCGGTGGTGAGGTCGTAGGCGACCCGGGAAGTGTCCGAGGTGGGCCGGGCGTCCGCGCCGGGCAGGCCCAGGTCCAGCTTGGACACGGGCAGGGCCATAAGGCCCAGCATGATAGTGCCGAGGACCAGCACTGGGGTGCGGTGGCGGACCACCCAGGACGCGTAACGGGTGCCGGCCAGCTTCGCCGGTGCCCTTACGGCAGTCTCGGTGGCGGGCCGGGCCCGGCGTAGCAGGGGCAGCCGGGAGAAGCGGGCGGCGCGGTGGCCGGCCAGGCCCAGCAGCGCGGGCAGCAGGGTCAGTGCCACGAGGAGGGCCAGGCCGACGGTGGCGGCGGCGGTCAGGCCCATGACGGTGAGGAACGGGATGCCGACCACGGAAAGGCCGCACAGGGCGATCATCACGCTGAGGGCTGCGAAGACGATGGAGCTGCCCGCCGTTCCCGCCGCGCGGCCGATGGCCTCCTGCGGGGAGTGACCGGCCATCATGTTTGTGCGGGTGCGGGAGAGGATGAACAGGGCGTAGTCGATCGCGCAGGACAGGCCGAGCATGGTCGCCACGGCGGTGGAGGCGGACGCGATGTCGGTGAACGACGACACGATGGTGACACCCATCATCGAGATCACCACGCCGACGATGGCGGTGACCAGCGGCAGGCCGCCGGCGAGGAAGGAGCCGAAGGTCAGCACGAGCACGATCAGGGCCACGATCATGCCGACGGTCTCGCTGTTGACCGCTGCGGCCTTGGGATAGACCGAGCCGCTGAACTCGACCTGCAGACCCGCGTGCTGGGCGTCCGCGGCTGCGGTCTTGAGGCCGTCGACGGTGGCGGCCTTGACGTCGCCGGCGGCGGCGGTGCCGTAGGTGACGGTCGCCAGAGCGACCTGCTTGTCGGGAGAGACCGTTCCGGCGGTGAACGGGTCGGAGACGGAGACCACCTGCGGGAGCTCACGCAGGTCCTTCAGCGTCGCCTTGATGCCAGCCTTGTGTGCGGAGGCCGTGACAGTGCCGCCCTCGTCGGCGAAGACCACCTGGGTGGTCACGCCGGACGCTGCCGGGAGTTTCTGCTCGAGCACCGAGATGGCCTGCTGAGCCTGGGTGCCGGGGATGGTGAGCGCGTCGGTGGTCTTGCCGCCGCTCGCGCCGGCGATGACCACGGCGGCGATCACCGCCGCCACCCAGGCGGACACGGTCGCCCAGCGGTGCCGGAAGCACCAGTGGGCCAGTCGGTAGAGGTATCGGGACACGGTTCTCCCAGGAGCGCTGCGGCGGGGCAGAGGCAAGAGATGCCATAAGATGCATCTATGCCAAATATAGCCTCTTTGCATTCGATGGCAAGTTTGCAGTATCGGCTATGGTTCTCTTATGGGAGCACTTGAGGCAGCGCCGTCGAAGCCATCACTCCGCGAACGCTCCAAGGCCCGACGCCGCGAGCTGATCCGCCGTACCGCCATGCGTCTGTTCGCCGAGCGCGGTTACGATGGCGCCACCATCGCGGACATCGCCGCCGAGGCAGAGGTCGCCCCCCGCACGGTGACCATGTACTTCCCGTCCAAGGCCGACATCGCGCTGTCGATGTCGAACGAGATCGCCGGCCGCTTGGCCGACGTGTTCCGCGAGGACGCCTCCATCGGTTTCACGGGCGCGATCGACCAGTGGCTCACCGCAGAGGCGAAGCGCCTGGACCCCGAACTCGCGGCGCTGACGGCAGCGATGTTCCAGGCGAATCCCGGCCTGCGTTCCCTCAGCAGTGCCGAGGTCAGCGAGGCCGTGGAGGCCGGGACCCCGGCTTTCAGCGCAGAGGTCGGTCTGCCCCTGGACCATCCGCTCGCGGCCGTCATCGCGGCCGCCGTCGGGGCCGCCGTTGCCGAGTACATCACCGTCGTGCTGCACGCCGAGAACCGGACCGAGCTGCACACCGCCTTCATGCGCACGCTCCGAGCCCTGGTCCGCTCCGCGCGCTGAACTCAGTGGCGGACAATCACCCGGCCAGGCTCCCTCCATCGAGAGCCGAAGCGCATGCGGACAGTTCGGCGGCTCTTCGCAGTCGAGGATGTAGCGCGAGAAGGTTTGAGCTGTTGGATGTGAGTGCTCAGGTGGCGCGAGTGCCGTGGGTTTCGCGGTTGGAGAGCACCTCGCCCATGTGCGTCTGGGCCCAGCTTCTGATGCCGCGCGTCACGTGGTGGAGGGGGAGACCGAGATCGGTCGCGCTGGCCTGGCTGCTGCAGCGTTCCCCGAACATTTTGCTCATCCCCGGCACGTCGAAGGTGGCGCACCTGCGTGAGAACGTCGCGGGCGCCGGCCTTTCTCTCGCTTCTGAGGACTTGGCAGAGCTGGACGGCATCAGCGACTGAATCCCCCGGGGGACCGGAGGGGCCTTCGGGGTCGAGGGCTGAGAAGCCGGCACGGCGTCGGCTTCTCCCGAAGTCGCAGGGTCCTGCTCCGGTCATCTGGAAGATCTCGACCTGCCTGACGCCACCCCTGCGAAAGAGCCCAAGGGCTGTGCCTCATCGGTGCCGCCAAGTCACGGCCTGTCAATTCCAGAAAGCTGGCGCAACCCGCCGAAGGCCCCTATGCGTCGGCCTCCCCGCAGAATGCCAGGCGACGGACGGGCTGAACCAGGACCTGGCGGCCGTGGCGTGGACGTCCATGGGTGGTTTCGGTGCGGTGCCGGTCATGCCAAGCCGATGAGCACCCACGGCGTCCGGCCGTCTACCAGCCAAGGTAAACAGCCCGGGACTTCTGAGCGCCCACAGGTCTCAAGGCTTTTCCTGTCTGTGCTGCCCCTCGCCTGTGCCCTTGAGCCTGCGCTCGTTACCGGCGAGGATGTGTGCGCGCATGGCCTGGCCAGCGGCCTCGGCGTCGCCCATCAGTACGTGGTGGGCGATCATCGCGTGCTCCCCGGCGGCCTTGAGGATGTCTTCCGACGTGTGGTCGGCGGCGCGCATCGCTCCCTGGAACAGTTGCGAGCTCGTGTCGATCACATCCAGGAACAGCCGGTTGTGGGTGGCTTCGGAGACGGCGCGGTGGAAGGCGACGTCGTGCTCGTAGACGGCCTCGCGTTGCCGTACCGCGTTCTGATAGGCCGTCAGCCGTTCGCGGATCCGGTCCAGGTCCTCGGGGGTCGCCCGCTCCGCGGCCAGTTGCGCCGCCCGGCCCTCCAGCGTCAGGCGGAACTCTACGAGATCCTCCAGCCCCGACTCGTCCATCGGCCGCTCGCTCACCGTGTGCGCCAGGGCGGTGCGGCCGTCGATGCGGGAGACCGTCGTACCGGAACCGGCCCTGACCTCCAGCATCCCGAGCGCCACGAGCCCGCGTACCGCCTCGCGGACGGTATTGCGGCCGGCCGAGTAACGCGTCATCAGCTCCCGCTCCGGCGGCAGCTTCTCCCCCAGGCTGAAGACGCCGTCGGCCAGGTCCCGGCGAAGCCGCTCGGCCACTTCCTGGCCCAGCGTCTGAGCGCCCATCATTGCCTCCACATGCGCGGGCAGCGCCCGAAGTCCTGTGCCACACCTGGCCCTAGCAGACATCCTACCTGAAGTGTCTCCCCTCACTTCGATCGGATGGATGCCCTGCCTGTCCCGAGCGTGGCAGGCAGGGGGCGCCGCCAAGACCTACTGCGCGTGTGCCGGGCTGAGTGCGGCGGCGAGGGAGGGTGCCAGAGGTAGCCCTGGCAGTAGGGTCGCCTGGAACGCGTGGTAAACGTCGGCCTTTCCCGTCTTCACTGTCGCCGCCGGGTGCCCCGCGACGTCCAGTTCATGGTGCCAACTGCCCGCGTCGCGGTCGACGAGATGATCCTCGACCCACTGCCACCACTGGTCGTAACGCAGCCGGTACTCCGGGTCGCCGGTGGCGCGGTGCATCACCGCTGCCGCCCCTACCGCCTCGGCGAGCACCCAGTGCAGGCGTGCTGTCACCACGGGGGCGCCCGTCCAGTCCACCGTGTACACGAACCCCTCATGTCCGTCGGCCATCCAGCCGTCGCGTTCGGCCCGCTCGAACAGCTCGCGGGCGGCCGGAAGCAGCCAGGCCGGCGCGTCGGCGCGGACGGTACGCAGGTGAACCAGGAGGCGCGACCACTCGATGCCGTGGCCGACCGTGGACCCAAACGGCCGGAAGGGGTCAGCTGGGCGATCCTCGTGGTACCGCCATTTCGGTGACCAGTCCTCGTCGAAATGCTCGACGATGCGCCAGTCTGCGCGCCGTGCAACGGAGTTCACGAGGAACTCGGCGATCTGGAGAGCTTGGTCGGCCAGTCCCTGGTCGCCCGTCGCGTCGCTCGCGGCCAGCAGCGCCTCGATCGCGTGCATATTGCTGTTGCCGCCGCGGTACCCGTCCAGCGTGCTCCAGGTGCGGTCCCACCTTTCGCGCAGCAGTCCGGACCCCGGTTCCCGGAACCGACCCTCGATGATTCCCAGCACGTGTGCCAGCAACTCGGCGGCCCCCGGCCGTCCGGCGATTGTGGCGCTTGCCGCGGCCAGGAGAACGAACACGTGTGGGTAAGCCACCTTCTCGTCCGCCAGCGGCCGACCGGAGCGGTCCGTGGCGGTATGCCAACCGTCGTGACGGTCGTCGTGCAGCGGACCGGCGAGCGCCGCGAGGCCGTGGTCCGCATACTCCGCCGCCCACGGGTGGCCACGCAGGACTGCGAGCGAGAACACATGCGTCATACGGGCGGTGACGTATGTGTGGACCGTATCGTCCACCAGCGGTGATCCGTGGGAGTCCAGCCACCCGAAGCCCCAGTCCGGCAGGCGAGCGTTGCGCGCGAAGGCAAGCAGCCGATCTCCCTCGGCCCTCAGATAGGCGGGGCTCCCCGGCCGGGGCAGTTGTGTCATGACGCTCCTTCTGGTTGCGTGCGTTCCTCATGACTGCATGGGAGGCCAGGGCTGCTTCTTCGCGCGGAGAGCCTCGCCTGCTGGACGCGCCGCCCGGGCTTCGTCAATCGGGTCGGAACCCACTATTCCGCCGTGGAGCGGTCCCGACCCTCTATTCGGACTTGCCGCGCGAAGCTCCTGCCGCTAAGAGCGCAGGTTCGCCGCGGAAGCCGAATGATCTTCGTTGAGCCGCAGTCGCCTACGCGGAAGGAAGCTCGACGTCGCGGCCGGCGAGCGTGGCTTCGTGGGCCGAGGCGAGGACAGCGTTGGCCTCCGCGCGCCAATCCCTGGCGGGCTGCCAGTCCGGCAGCATCGACGATCCGTGGATATGCCCGTTCATGGTCCGGCTGACCGCGTGGACGCCGGCGTCACGCAGCCGAGCCACGTAGGCCTCGCACTCGTCACGGCGGGGGTCGAACTCCGCGTTCATGACGTACGCGGGCGCGAGTCCTTCCAGGTTCGGGGCGAAGAACGGGGAGACGTAGGGGTGGACGCGTTCCGACGGCGAGGAGATGTGCAGATCGTTCCACGCAACGTCCGCCTCGCGGGTCGAGTCGTGTCCGAGGCTCGGGTTGCGCCATGCCCGGGACGAGTCGGTGAGGTCGAGGCCGGCGATTTCGATCAACTGCAGGGCGATCCTGGGGCCGCTCACGTCGCGCGCCATCAACGCCACCACTGCGGCCAGATTGCCGCCGGCCGAGCCCCCGCCCACGGTGACGACCTCGCGAGCGATGCCGTAGCGCTCGGCATCAGCGAGAAGCCCGCTGAACGCGGCGTAGCAGTCGTTGACCCCTGCGGGGAACCGGTGCTCGGGCGCCAACCGGTATTCGACTGAGGCGACCAGACACTTTGCGTCCAGAGCGCGGCGAGCGAGGAGGCCGTCCAGCTCGTCCGACAGGGCGGATCCGAGGATGAAGCCACCGCCGTGGATGTAGACGTGCAACGGAAGGTCACCGTCAGTCGGGGGTCGATACAGCCGGACCGGAACATCGCCGATCACGACGTCACTGATCTCGACACCGTCGATGGGACCGTCCGACAGGTCCAGGTCCGTCTGGATCGCTATGGCCCGGATCTTCGAAAGATCTTCCGGGTTCAGCAGGTTCAGGCCGCCCACGGCCATCGACTTGTAGCTCTCAAGCAGCCCGCGTACCGGTGCCTCGAGTTCCATGGCCACTCCTTAAAGATAGGATCAAAAATTGATCTAGAGGTAATAGTGGGATGCTATGTGGGCCCTCGATAGGGGTCAAGGGTCCATCCGGGGGAAAAATCCGTAACTGAATCAGTCCAGATGTAAGCCTTGACGACTTAACATCCTCTCTTTAGCATCCCCTGCGTAAACATCCTATTGCTGTCGCAGGCTTTCAGTCCTGCATTCGGAGGGTCGCCTGTGAAGATCACATCCGCTGAAGTCGTCGTCACCTGCCCGGGCCGCAACTTCGTGAGTCTGCGTCTCGAGACCGAGGACGGGGTGGTCGGCTGGGGCGACGGGACGCTCAACGGCCGTGAGCTCGCCGTCGCCAGTTACCTGCGCGACCATGTGAGCTCGATCCTGATCGGCCGCGACGCGGGCGCGATAGAGGACACCTGGCAGTACCTGTACCGCGGGGGGTATTGGCGCCGCGGGCCGGTGACGATGGCAGCGATCGCCGCGGTGGACATGGCGCTGTGGGACATCAAGGCGAAGTACGCCGAGATGCCCCTGTACCAGTTGCTCGGCGGCGCCAGCAGGCGAGGGTTGCTTGCCTACGGGCACGCCAGCGGGGCCGATCTCCCGGCCCTGTTCGACTCGGTCGACGAGCACATCGACGCCGGATACCGGGCGGTGCGCATTCAGACCGGCGTGCCCGGGCTCGGTCAGGTCTACGGGGTAGCGAGCGGTGGCGGCGGACCGCGCTACGACTACGAGCCCGCGCGTGCGGCCGCCCGACCCACCGAAGAACACTGGGACACCCGCGCCTACGTGCGCCACGTGCCGAGCGTCTTCGAAGCCGTCCGGGGCAAGTACGGACCGGAGTTGCCTCTACTGCACGACGGCCACCACCGGATGACCCCGATCCAAGCCGCGAAACTCGGCAAGAGCCTCGAACCGTACGACCTGTTCTGGCTCGAGGACTGCACCCCGGCCGAGAACCAGGCCGGACTGCGCCTGGTGCGCCAGCACACCACGACCCCGCTGGCCCTCGGCGAGGTGTTCAACACCGTCTGGGACTACCAGACGCTGATCAGTGAGCACCTGATCGACTACGTCCGCTCGGCTGTCACGCACACGGGCGGCATCACCGCGATGCGCAAGCTGCTCGACTTCGCCGCGATGTACCAGATCAAGTCCGGCATGCACGGCCCCACCGACATCTCGCCCATCGGCATGGCCGCGGCGCTGCACCTGGGACTTGCGATCCACAACTTCGGGATCCAGGAGTACATGCGCCACAGCCCCGAGACGCTGACCGTCTTCCAGACCGGCTACCGGTTCGAGGACGGCCTGCTGCACCCCGGCGATCGGCCCGGCCTCGGCGTCGAGATGGACCTGGAGGCCGCCGCGGCGTACCCCTACCAAGGGGCGTACCTGCCGATCAACCGGCTCGCCGTCGACGGGACGGTGCATGACTGGTGAGGCCTCCAACTCTCTACGATCGCCCCACAGTCGTCATGGGTGTGGCCGGCAGTGGCAAGTCCACCATCGCTTCGGCGCTCGCGCGCCACCTTGGACGCGAGTTCCGCGACGGCGACAGCTTCCACGGCCCCGACAACGTGGCGAAGATGGCGGGCGGCCAATCCCTGACCGACCGCGACCGCATCCCCTGGCTCAAGGACATCGCAGCCTGGCTCGAAGCGACGCCGCGCGGGATCGTCGCCTGTTCCGCGCTCAGGGAAAGCTACCGCGACCAACTGCGGCTCGCCGGGCCGCTGCTGTTCCTCCACCTCGAGATCGCACCGTCGACGGCCCGTGAGCGCGTGGCCGGCCGGAATGGGCACTTCATGCCGGCCTCACTCGTCGACGATCAATACGCGACCTTGGAGACGCCGTCACCAGGCGAGCCCGACGTCGTACGCCTCGACGGCGAGGTCCCCGAACCTGTCCTGGTGGCCCGCGCGCTGTCCGTGGTCATCGGCGTGCCGGTCCCCCCGCACACCTCCCGGTGACGGACGCCGGCCGCTGACGCCCCGTCACCCGCCAACACCGCTCATCAGTCCCCACACGCCGCCACCCCAATGAAGAGGTGCACAGTGACCGAGCAGACCACTCCACCCCCGCCGCAAGCCGACGCCGCAGGCAGCCGCGACCCTTCTGACGATGCGGGCCGCCTCGACGGTGCTTCCACCGGCCGCCTCGTCCTTGTCCTGATCGCCCTTGTCGCGATCTCCGAGATCGTCCCCCTGCAGAACCTGATGATCGGCGTCGCGATCCCGAAGATCGCCACCGGCTTCCCGCAGGCCGGCGCCGCCGTCACCTGGGCGGGCACCATCGTGGGCGTCGTCGGCGGGGCCACCGTCGCGCTCGTCGGCAAGCTCGGCGATGTGTGGGGCAAGAAGCGCGTGGTCGCGCTCACCACCCTGCTCTTCCTCGGCGGCACGCTGATCTGCGCGTTGACCGACAGCTGGGCGCTGTTCCTGACCGGCCGCGGCATCGGCGCCCTCGCCACGGGCATCATCGCCGTCGAATACGGTCTGGTACGCGACCTGATGCCGCGCCGCTGGATCCCCATCTGCGTCGCCGTCCTGGGCACCGGCTTCGGCCTGTCCGCCATCGCGGGCCCCCTGATCGTGGGCGCCCTGACCGATCACTACAGCTGGCGCTCCATCTTCTGGTTCGTGCTCGTCTACACCTGCGCCGCCCTGATCCTGTTCCTGCTCGTCGTCCCGGAGAGTCCGCTGCGAGTCCGCAGCCGACTGGACATACCCGGCGCGCTGCTCTTCGGCGCCGGTGTCGCCCTCCCCCTCGTCTACCTCAGCCAGGGCACCAGCTGGGGCTGGGGCACCACGAGCAGCCTCGCCTACCTCATCGTCGGACTCGCGTTCCTGGCAGCCTTCCTGGTCTGGGAGACGCGCACCGAGCAGCCGATGATGGAACTGCGGCTGCTGCGCGCCCCCAAGGTCCTGTTCCTGATGCTCATCTCCCTGCTCGCCACCGGGGTCCTGAGCGTCATCAGCGTCGCCGTGCCGTACATGTTCCAGACGCCCAAGGCCGCCGTGCTCAACAACGAGCTCCTGGCCGGCGTAGCCGCCGAGGCTCACACGACCGTCGCCGCCGTCGCCCCCCTCGTGCACTTCCACGGCGACATCAGCTACGCCGCCGGCTTCTCCATCCTGCAAATGGCCGTCCATGTGTCGATCTGGACGTCCGTGTTCGCCATGATCTTCGGGCCTGTCGGCGGCTACCTCACCCGACGGATCGGCACCCGCCTCCCGCTCATCATCGGCCTGCTCGCGTTCGTGACCGCCACCGCCCTGTGGGTCGAGTGGCACAAAACCTGGCAGCAGCAGATCACCATCGGCGTCGCCTTCGGCCTGGCCTACGGCTTCTTCTTCGCCTCGGCGCCCAACCTGCTCATGGACACGGTGCCGGCAAAGCGTCAGGGGGTCAGCTCCGGCATGTTCTTCGTGTTCGGCAGCATCGGTACCGCCATCTCCACGGCGCTTTTCACCGCCATCGTCGCCGCCCACCCGTACCAGATGACGATCACGCAGCCCACCGGCGGCACGATCACCAAGGACATACCCCAGGTCTACGACAACTCCGCCTACAGTCTGGTCTATCTGCTCCTCGGCGTCGTGCCCGCCCTCATCGCCCTCGGGCTCGCCCTCGCCCTGCGCACCGGCCGCACCCCCGCTCGCGGAGGCAGCGCCGTCGAACAGTAACGCCCCGCCCAACGGCAGCTGTCACGCGCGGCGGGGCGCCTCCCGCCGCGGCGAGCCACGGAGCACCGCGGCCTGCGGACGCGTGCAGCCCACGGCCCGATCCCACTCAGAGAAGCGAACACCTATGGTGAACCAGATTCTGCGAACCCACACCGCCCGCATCCAGGACGCGGCGCACCGCCCCGACCGCTACCCGCTCGCCCGGCCGGCCGCCGGCGATCCGCGTCGGGTCCTGAAGCCGTGAGCAGTGTCGCGGCGCGGCAGCTGTCGCGCACAACCGTCCGCGGCCTCCCGGCCGCGCCGGTTCGCATCGTGCACCTGGGGCTGGGCAACTTCTTCCGCGCCCATCAGGCCTGGTACACCCACCACGCACCGGACGCCGCCGAATGGGGCATCGCGGCCTTCACCGGTCGCCGTCCCGGCCTCGCCCGGACGCTCGCCGCCCAGGAGGGCCTGTACACGCTCGTCGTCCGAGGCGCGGGGGGCGACCGCCGAGAGGTCATCCGTTCGCTGAGCGTGGTACATCCGAGCGACGACCACGCCGCCTGGCTGGACTACTGGCGGCGGCCTGAACTCAGCGTCGTCACTCTGACGATCACCGAGGCCGGATACGCCCGGGTCCACGGAACCAACGGCGACGGCCGCAGCCGTCGCGGCGGGCTCGACATCGCGCGGGCTGATGTCGCCGCCGACATCGCCGCGCTCAAGGCCTCATCCGTCGCAGACGTCAGCACAGCACCCGCGAAGCTGCTGGCCGGACTCGCGGCCCGACGCGAAGCGGGCCTGCAGCCGGTGGCGATCGTGCCCTGCGACAACCTCCCCGGCAACGCGGAGGTGGCGCAGCGCGTCGTGCGCGACCTCGCCGAGGCGGTCGGCGACGCCACTCTGATCGCCGCTGCCCAGGACCCCGCGTTCGTGACCACCATGGTCGATCGGATCACGCCCGCGACCACCAGAGCCGACCTCGACGAGGCCAGCTCGACGAGCCGTTTCACGGACGCCGCGCCCGTGGTGACCGAGCCATTCTCCGAATGGGTCCTCTCGGGCCGCTTTCCCGCCGGCAGACCCCGCTGGGAGGACGCCGGAGCCCGCTTCGTCTCGGACGTCATGCCTTTTGAACAGCGCAAGCTCTGGCTTCTCAACGGCGCCCACTCGCTTCTGGCCTACACGGCCCCGCTGCTCGGACACGCCACCGTCGCCGAGGCCGTGGCCGACCCGCGCTGCCGCGAATGGCTGGCGCAGTGGTGGGAGGAGGCCGCACGCAATCTGCCCATGCCGACGGCTGAGCTGATCGCCTATCAGAGCGCGCTGCTGGAACGCTTCACCAACCCGCGGATCCGGCACGCTCTGGCACAGATTGCCGCTGACGGATCGCAGAAGCTCCCTGTCCGTATCCTCCCGGCCCTGCGCGTCGAGCGCGCTGCGGGCCGCCTGCCGCACGGTGCGGCGCGCGGACTGGCCGCCTGGCTGCTCCACCTGCGTGGTCTCGGTGCCCCGGTGCAGGACGCCGGTGTTGACCCCTCGCTCGCCGAGGGCCCGCTGCCGGAGGCAGCCTGCCGCGTGCTCGCCTTCCTCGACCCGTCGCTGGCGGACGACGCGGAACTGGCCACGGCCGTTACCGCGCACGCCCGCGCGCTGGAACCCGTGTGAGCACGTCGCCCGGCCACGTGGCCGGGCGAGCGGGACCGGGAATGTCCCATGAACTTGACTACATTATCCAAACATCCCATTACAGAGGGAGAAGAGACGATGGCCACGGAACTTGAGGCCCCCGTTCGTGCGCTGCTTGAGCAGTACCGGTCCATGGCCGGCGGAGAATTCAGTTTTGATGACGTGCCGATGCTGCGCCGCATGTTCAGGGCACCGGACCTGTCCGACGGGCCGGTCGGGGACGTCGAGATCAGGGACGTCGTAGTCGGCGAAGTCCCGGTCCGGCTGTATCGGCCGACGAGTGGCGGCGACCTGCCGCTGCACATCTACTGCCACGGCGGCGGTTTCGTTCTGGGCTCGGCGCTGTCCGGAGAACTTGACGGCCTGCTCTCCCGGCGTGCCCTCGACGCCGCGTGCCTGGTCGCGTCCGTCGAATACGGGCTGGCACCCGAACATCGGTTCCCCGCCGGAGTCAACGACTGCTACACCGCACTCACCGGCCTGGCCGCGGACCCCGGCGGGTACGGCATCGCACCCGACGCCATCACCGTCGGCGGCGCCTCTTCCGGAGGGAACTTCACCGCAGCCCTCGCCCTGATGACCCGGGACCTGGACGGTCCCGCGCTCGCCCTGCAACTGCTCGAAGCCGCCGGCACCGACCTGACCAAGAGCTCGGCGGCCTGGCGCAACCCGCGCCCCGAGCACGACATCACCCGCGAGATGGACCTTGCGATGGTCGACGTCTACCTCTCCTCGCTCGCCGAACGCGCCCACCCCTACGCGTCCCCGCTGTTCGCCCCCAACCTTGAAGGCCTCGCGCCCGCATACTTCATGAACGCGGAATTCGACCCACGCCGCGATGAGTGCGAGGCCTACGCGACCAGGCTGCGCGACGCCGGCATCCAGGCCGTCAGCCGGACCATGCCGGGCCACATCCACGGCTCGATGACCCTGCCGGACTGGCAACCCGCCCGCGACTGGCGCGCCGAAGCCAACGCCGTCCTCGCCTTCGTCAACAAAGCCGCACTCGCCGGACAGGACGTCGAGCTCCCCGCGTAGGCGAATGCGCTCGGGAAGCAATCTATAGCGTCCGACGACGTGCTCCCGGCGTGGGGGCGGACCCATCTGCGCGCTTGGCACGATGGCACGACCGGGCGGGCGACCGTGGCGCGGATCCTCGCTACGCTCCCGAAAAATCAAGTCGCCGTCAGAGCCAGCCGCCCAGAGTGATCAACCCGCGGTGCACCAGCGGCTCGACGATGGGATTCGGCCGGAGCGAAGGCCCGTACGCCAACTCCGCCACGTCCATGTGCCATGGCCTACGCCGGTGATCGAGGAGCCGAAGGTCGGCGATCCAGTCAGCGACCTCGCTGGGGGAATACTTGCGGCGCAGAAACCAATCCGCGGCATACACGGCAGCCGCGACCCGAAGTGAGTCGGTCCACGGCCTTCCGCCTTTCCTCTGCTGTTGCGAGGTACCCCTTGGGGAGCGCACCGCATAGCGCAGGATTGGGTCACCGCGCCGCACCATTGATGGTGACAGGAGCGGGATCAGCACGGCCGCCAGGGCCACGAGTTGTCAGTCCTCATGCGTGGGCGTCCCATCGAGCCATGCGTTGACACGCGCCTGCAAGGCCAGAACGGAGTCGTCGCTCACCGGCACCGGCTGACACATCTTCAGCGAGAAGCCGCATGGTTCTCCAAGGTCGTAAGTCCACTCGCCCTCGTCGGTCATGTTGTCGCAGGTTCGCTCAGGCGGGGCGTCGTGCCGGAGATCGACGGTGCCCCAGCAGGCCTGGCACTCGGTCACCATGTACACGGCGTAGTCAACGCACGCGAACGACCAGGGATGTTTCCAGCGCAGGAGCCAGCGACTGTCGTTGCTGCGTCGGCACTTGGTGCACCAGCGCGCCTGCGAATGGTGGAACCACGCCCCCTTGTGCCATTGCTGAACCGCCACACCGTCAGACGAGAACAGCGGCAGATGCGGCAGCGCGTTTCCGGCGTAGCGTGCCAGGGTCATCGCGTGCAGGCTCTCGGCGTCGATTCCGGTCAGCTGCTCCATCCGCCGAACCACAGGATCGGACAACCGTAGTTCGGCCGCAGAAAGCCCGCCAAGCCTGTCGAGGTGAAGTTCCCGAAGGAGCGGCTTCATCTCGAAATCCTGTTGATGGGCGAGCGCACCGATCCAGCTGGTCAGAGACTCTCCGGGGATCGGCTGAATCACTGGTTCAGTCAGGGTGCGGTGCGGTGGGCGACGTTGCTGTGCCGTCTTCTTCGCTGTACTCACGACGCGAATCCTGCGACAGGTGCACCCTGCTGAACCGTGGCTCGTGAGCGGACCACCGATGTGGGTGACCGAGCGGGTCTTCGTTCACTGGGCCCCCGTCCTCCGCGTGTCACCCGTTAGGGCGCTTGATGGTGTTATTCGAATAGCATGGCGGAAGGGTTGAGGCATGCACGACGCCGATGCAGATGGCCGGGACGTTGTACGTCCCGTTGTCATCGACTCCCCGAAACGCCTGCTCCTCCTGATCCCGTCGGCGTCCACAGGTGAATTCCGCTGGACGCTTCCGAGATTCCCCATGCGCCCCGGTGAGACCAGCCGTCGCGCGGCAGCCCGTCACCTGCATCGCGTCGCTGACCTGCCCGCACTTCGCATCTCGCCTCTCATCGGCCGACTCCCGCGCGTGAACGCGGTGGAGGGCCTTCAGTACGTCGTCGTCGTGCGCACCGTGGTCGAAAGCTGGCCCACGTCCGTGGGCTCCGCAGTGGGCCCCGAAGCGCGCTGGTGGTCGATGGCGGAGCTGAGGTCGGCGAAGGCACTGGTCGAGCCCGTTCAACTGCTCGACTTCATGGACGGCTACTGGGACGGGTGGCTGCCGGACGGAGAGATCTCGCTCGACTGACTGACCGCGCCCAGCTCTCGTCCAACCGAACCCACAAGAGGAGAACAACCAGTGACCATGCACGCCATCGAGATCACCCTCACCCGCTCCATCGAAGCCGTTGAGTTGGCGGCCGCGCGGCAGGAGAGCGTGCTTCCCATGGCGGCTGCCGATGACCGGAGACGACTCGTGGTCCTCGTGACCGCCAAGAATGAGCGCAGGGCCATAAGAAGGATCTGGAAGCGGCTCGAAGACGTGCTTCCCATTGACGTGTTGTGCAGCGTCTTTCCGGGACCTGACGGTAAGTACCTCATGAGCATTCCGATGAGCGACGAGGTCCAGGAGCGGATCCGAGGTTGCGCAGCAGCCGAGCGGAAGACCCCGGAGCAGTACCTGCAGCAGGCGATCGCGCAGGCATTGGCCCGCGACCGGTCTACACGCCGAGAGCAGCTGGAGTGCTCGCTGAACGAGCTGTTGCGCACCTACAGCCCCGAGGAGATCTCCGGGGCGGCGGCGCGGCGGATCGCGCGGTGAGAGCCCAACGCTGGCAAGCGACGTCGGCATTGCCCGTATGACCGCCGAGTTCATCACCTACCGCGAGCGAAGGTTGAGCGCGTAGAACTTCACGTCTTCATGAACGGGGGCGGGAAAGGGTGGCTGCCGGACGGGGGATGTCACTCGTGTGAAGCGTCGCGTCAGCTCACCAAGCCCAGGTTGATCAGACGGAATCCCATGGCCGCGGTGCTGACTTCAAAGATGTCTGCCAGCTCGGCAGCACAGGTTTCCGGGTCTTGCTGAACCGTCGCGGGCAGTCGCTGGAGCTCCGATCGGACAAGCTCGGCAGGCATCAGCAAGTTTGCGGCGAAGGCGTTTGCCTCGATCTCCTCGAGGTCGGTTGCCGTGCTGGAGGTCTTGTCCCTGAGGTTGACCCGGACGGGCCGATCAAGAACGACTTCACGTCCAGGGTGCAGCAGGAGGTGCCCCAGCTCGTGAGCGATGGTGAACCGTTGCCGAAGGGTTGAGTGGGAATCGTTGACGCCCACGACGGGGGATTGGCCGTCCTGGCGAACGAGCATCCCCGACACGTCTCCGTCCTTGAACGCGCTGCGGGAAATGACGACGCCGAGATGTGTGGCCAGACGTTCCACGTTCACAGGCAGGGATGCTTCGCCCGCCTCCGCAAGGAGGCGACTGGCCACCTGTTCTGCCCGCCTAGCCACGATCTGTCTCCCTCTTTGCGTTGGCCAGCACGCTCTGCGCCCACCCGCGTGCGTCTTCAGGAAGCTCGTCCAAGACGTCCGAGCGTCCGTCGGGTGCGGGCAGCAGTGCCTCGGGCTCCACTCGCAGTACGGCGGCGAACTCGAAGAGCATGTGCAGTGCGACCCGCTGACGCCCCTTCTCAATGTTGCTGATGGACGTGCGGTTGAGCCCCACGGCGCTCCCCAGCTCCTGCTGGTTAAGCCCTTGGGCGGTACGCGACAGGAATCGTGGGGGGCTGAGTGCAGAGAGGTACAGATGTTTCGCAAAGACTCCCTTGCGTCGCTCCTCGACGAAGGACGCCGCAAGATCCAGGTGACCGACGAGGAACTCGACGAGGCCAAGCGCCGTCGCCGACTCCTGGCCGCGTCCGTACGCCGGGCCTTCTCCGGCTCGATCAGCTACTTCAACGGCAGCGTCGCGCACGGCGACGCCA
This sequence comes from Streptomyces sp. NPDC093544, assembly GCF_040683495.1. NCBI lineage: Bacteria > Bacillati > Actinomycetota > Actinomycetes > Kitasatosporales > Streptomycetaceae > Streptomyces > Streptomyces sp. NPDC093544. Next base: position 19,715 of record NZ_JBFBEA010000023.1, read on the forward strand.
ACACTCCCCTGACCGATGTAGACCTCGGCGTGGTCCTCACCAAGAAGGACGCCGAGCCCTACGGACCGGGCAAGAAGAGCGCCCTGTCCCTCATGGAGAAGGCCCGAGACGCAATCCGCGAGGACCTCGACGACGAGTTCCCGAAGCTCACCATCGAGGTGCTCGGCCGCCGCCGCGCCGTCCTCGTACGCTTCGGTGACCCGGTCACCGAAGCGTAGCCCGACTTCACTGCGGACGTCATGACCGCGATCCCGCACCCCTCGGGCTGCGGGCTGTACATCCCGAACACGAAGATCGCGGACCAGTGGGACCGAGCCGACCCGATCACGCACACCCGGATGGTGCTCCAGGCCATTAAGGACACGAAGGTGGTCTTCGCGCGTACGGTCCGATTCCTGAAGCACTGGAACGGGACCCACAGCAAGCCCATGTGCTCGTGGAACATCAAGGCCCTCGCCCTCGACTGCCTCGACCAGCCCATGCCGCTGATCGACGCTCTCCAGGTCTTCTTCACCTACGCGGCGGACGAGATCGACAAGGGACCGACGCCGGACCCGGCCGACGTAGCCGGACCTATTCCCCTGAACATGCCGCGCCGCGAGGTCCACAAGCGGCTGAGCACCGCACGCGACTACATCGACCTCGCGCTCGAGCACGAGGCAGCCGGGCGCCCGCTCAGTGCCCAGCACGCCCTCCATCAGGTCCTGCCCGAGCTTGTGCCGGACGCGGACGCCACGGTTGAGGAGGCCGACCGGCTGGCGTCGACCGTCCGCGCTGGCGGCACAGCCGCCACCGGCCTTGGGCTCGCCGTCGGAATCGTCACACCCACCCGGGCCTGGGGAATCTGACGCCATGCCGGTCTGGTACGGGGCTCAGCCTGTCTGGTGGGCCCCGCTCGAACGCGACGCTCGACGACGCTTCGGCTCGGCACTCCAGCACACCTACCGCCGCAGCTCATTGACGTACGTACTCACCGATCTCGATGTCATAGGTGAGCCGGACCCGATCGACGTCAGCATCCGCTTCTACGAGCATCCGCCTTACTCGACGTACGGCCAGAGACCCCAGGATTTCCCGCGCGTCCACGCCAAACGGGGGGCTTCCTCGAAGCACCGATACTCGGACGACGATGCCCTCTGCCTGTGGCACCCGCTCGATCCGGAAGAGCGGCGGTGGACGAGTTCGAAGGGACTGCTGGACCTCATAGAGATAGTCCGCACACACTTGTTCCTTGAGCGCTACTGGCGCCTCACCGGCGGTGAGCAGCGCGGCCAGTGGCTGGTAGAGGATGCCCCTCACGGCATGCCGGGGAGCGGTGCGTGGATGTCATCGCGGCGACAGAAGCGACGGGCGGGGGGTGGACCTGGGCCCAGACCACTGCGTTGATCATCCCTTGCGTCGCCCTAGCCGGTGCCTTCCTCACGTACGCCCTCAACCAACGCGCCACGCGAAGAGAGCGCCGGGCCCAGACGTTCGCGGAAGCACTGACGGCAGTTGAGGCGTACCTGGAGATGCCGTACCGCATACGGCGCCGTCCCGAATCTTCGTCTGCAGTCCGGCAACAACTCACGGACGAGGTGAGTGGCCTCTTGGCGCGCATGGCATTCCACCAGGCGTGGCTTCAGATCGAAGCATCGTCTGTGGCGGGGCCTTATGCGGCGCTTGTGGCGACGGCGCGAGCGGAAGCCGGTGCGCAGATGAGCTTCGCCTGGCAGCAACCGCCCATCACGACCGACAGCGGCATGAACCTCGGTTCCGCGTACTCCAGGGATCGGTCGAATGAGGCGCGGGCCGCCTGCATCGCAGTCATGCGTCGCCATCTCTGACGGGCGCTCACCTGCTTCGCGGGAAACGATCTTAGGGAGCGCGGGATCAGAGCCTCAGGGGACTATCCGTATCCCCTGATCAGCGCATTTCGTCGGTTCCCCACCAGGAGAAACCGACGAAACGGGTCTCCATCAGTGACGAAAGTCCTGGTGGGGCCCGTTTCTCGTTGTCTGTCGGCTTGGAGATCCGAGTGGTCGTGCGCGGACTCAGCAGGGCCCCGGCGGTGAGGTATCTCACTGCTGGGGCCCTGCTTTTTCGTGCTGCTGGTTGTTCTTCGGTTGGTGCTGGGGTGGGGTTGGGCTGGGTTAGGCGGCTGTCATCAGGTGGCCGGTGGGAGTCCAGGTTCCGGGGTCTTTTGTCTTGTGCCGGTGGTGGGTGCGGCGGCGGGGTCTCTCGCCGCCGCGTGCGAGCGTCTCGAGCCATTTCTGGACCTTGCGGCGGTTGGCGTGGGCGAGCTGGAAGACGAGGAGGATCGTCTGGCCCGCGATGCCGCGGATGCGGCGTGAGCTCGCGGCTTCGATGCCCTCGGCGAGGGGGTTCTTGGCGTAGCCGTTGTAGCCCTCGACGCTGTTGCGTAGCCGGAAGTAGACCTTCTGCCAGTCCGGGCCGCCGTACTCCAGGGCCTGCCACTGTTTCGCGCCGGCTTCTGGGCTGACGGTGATGGCACGTTGGCGGCAGACCTTGACCGACCCCACTGGCGTGGGCTGCGGATCGATGAGGGGGAGGTGGATGCCGCGGCCCATCGTGTGGAGCTTGATCGGGCACTGGGCCTTGCCCGCTTCGGCGGGGCACATCATCCGCTGGTAGCCGTCGGCGTCAGCGTTCTGTTTCGGCATGAGGCGGTATCCGCGGCGGGCGGCGATCAGCCTGATTCAGGTTTCTAGGCCCAGCAGGGCGGCGATGCGCTGTCCCAGCCTTCGAGGCTTTGGAGGGAAGACCATGAGGCTCTCCGCCGGGCCGGGGATGATGTCGCCGGCCGCCGTGGCGCCGGAGGCCGACACGGTCAGATAGATCATCGCGTCCGCGCACTTGTGGGCGTCGAGCTCGTGCAGCGGAACGGCGCAGACCAGTGCCGTGGCTCAGCGGCTGAGGCCGTCCCCCGATTCTCTTGCTGTTCGGCCGCCTCCTGACCTTGGCTGTCCTTCCTGTATTGGCGGCATGGACCAGGAGTTGGAGCAAGCACACGGAACCGCTCTCGCCGTCGGAGGCAGGACCGTCGCCGTCACCGGCACCGGCCTGCGCCGCGCCTATCCCGCGCAGAACGCGCCGCTCCAGCAGGAGCAGCCGAACTCGGCCGCAACGTCTCAGCCGAGCGCTACACCTCCTCAGCGCTCTGGGGCGAGAACGTCCTGCTCATCGACGACACCTGGACCACCGGCAACCATGCCCAGTCCGCAGCTTCGGCTCTGGAAGCCGCCGGTCCTGGGAGCGAGCGCGGCCATCCTGGTCCTTGGACGCCACCTCAACATCAGTTACGGCGACACCGCAGCGCATGTCGAGCAGGCGCGACTCCGCCGCTTCGCCTGGGATGCGTGTGTGCTTCGGCCATGGAGCCACGCCTGAGTCGCGTGCAAGGGGCTCTGCCTGTGGTGGCTGACGTACAGCTCGATGGGTTGTCGAAGAAACGAATCATCTGGTCAGCGCTCTACCTCTTGATCACTCAAGTCGGTGAACCCTCCCATCGGCCAGAAACATGATCGCGGCGACGGAGTTCTTTTCGGTCGGAAGAGATTGTCCGCCGGAAGGGGATTGTTCATGGTCGCGCTGTATCGATCCAGGCTTTTCACGGCTCTTGCTGCCGCGTGCGCTCTCGTGCTGACGAGTTCCTCGGTGGCGCAGGCCGGTGCTGTCGGTTCGACTCCTGTCCGGACCTTCGAGTACAGCGTGGGCGGCATGACGATGAAGGTTCCGACCGGCTGCTTATTCACACACATCATCCGAGGTAGCGGGAAGAAGATCACCTACCAGAACGCGGGCGTCGACTGCGCCTTTGTCGCCGCACTGAGCAGTGGGTTCTGCAACTGGCGGATCGACTTCACGTACGCCAACACCAACAACAAGACCTATCGGACATCGCGAGGGCGAACGCACCCCGAGTGCAAGATCGATCCGATGCGGAGCAACTCTCCCCAGACGTTGCCTCGTTATGGAAAGGCGTGCACGCATCTCTACGTCAATGGGGTGCGGCGGGTGAAGCAGTGTCACCACATCACGAAGTGAGTCGCTCATGATCGATCAACAGCAGGGGCGGGAACAGCCAGGGGAGGCACGACGGCGGTCGGCTGGGGTCGCCGCGTTCGTGGCGGGCCTCGTAGTGACACTCGCCTTCTTCGCCTTCTTCCCCGGGCTTCCGCACGTTATTGACTGGGGGGCGATCGTTGTCTCCGTCCTGGTGGGAGCGCTCACCCGATGGATCTGCCAGTCCTGGATGGCAAAGAGGAGCAGAGAGGGCAAGTGAGCACGGGCACGGCGACGCGGGCCGCCAAAAGGTTCTCCGAGGCCACCGAGCGCGGGTGTCATGAGGGTGCCGGCCGCTCGGGGTCTTGCCCCCTGGCCTCCGCCGTGGGAAATCTGCTGCGACGGTGCGGGAAACGATCTACGTGCCGGACTTGTAAGGCCTGATCAGCACATTTCGTCGGTTCCCCACCAGTTGGAAGCCCCGCAGGTCTTGGACCTGCGGGGCTTCTGCGTTGCCCGCGTTCTTGTCCGGTTTCCCGGAATTCCTACGGGAGAGTGCCCCGCATGATCGTTCTGAGTGAGGACAATCACGCGGGGCGGCGGGATGGTGCGGTCGCGCGCTGAAGGGGCGAAGGGCTGCGCGAAGGGTTACGCGGCCAGGCGTTCGGCGAGTTCCTTGGCCTTGGCGGCCGCGTCGTCGAGGGCCTTTGTGCGGGAGGCCTCGAAGAGGGGGATCAGCTCGGACATCGCCGGGTTGTGCGGCGCCGCCGTGAGCTCCGGGACGATGAAGTGGAGGTCCAGGGCGAGGGTGTCGCGCAGGACCGCCTCCAGGTAGTTCTGCACGTACTCGAAGGGCTCGCGCGGGGTGCCCGGCGCGTAGGAACCGCCGCGGCTGGCGACGACGGTGATCGGGGTTCCCTTGAGCTTCGAGTCCTCTGCCATGGCGGTGCGACCGATGACGATGATGTTGTCCAGCCACGCCTTGAGGGTCGACGGGATCGTGAAGTTGTACATCGGGGCGCCGATCAGCACGGCGTCCGCCTGCTCCAGCTCCTCTATGAGCGTCACGCGCTCGGCGAAGGCGGCGGCCTGCTCGGGGGTGTGCGTGTCCGGGGCGGCGAGGCCGGCGGAGAAGGAGGCGGCGGTGATGTGCGGTACCGGGTTCGCGGCGAGGTCGCGGTAGATCACCGTGCCCTCCGGGTGCTGCTCCTCCCAGGCCTTGCGGAAGGCGTCCGTCACCGCGCGGGAGGCGGAGGCGGAACCCGGGAACACGGACGAGTCGATGTGGAGGAGGGTGGCCATGAGGATCTCCAAGGTGAGGGAGCAGGGGGGTGTGGACAGTCGGGAAGCCGAGCCTGGAGCTCCGGGTTCGGGGCCATAGGTGAGCTTCCGTTTCGTACTCGACTATAGATAACACAGCTACTTACTTTTTTTCATCCCCTTGCGTGAGCGCAGTACTCTGAAGCCATGCCAGCACCGGGACGCCACGAGGACGCAGGGCCGTGCCAGAAGGTCGATGACGGCATGACCCGGGTTTTCCAGCTCCTCGGGAAGCGCTGGACGGGCCTGGTCGTGGCCGTTCTGCTGCACCGGCCTGTTCACTTCGCCGAGCTGCGCAGGGCGATCCCCGGCATCAGCGAACGGATGCTCTCGGACCGGCTCACCGAACTCGGCGCGGCCGGACTGGTCGTGCGCGAGGTCGACGAAGGCCCCCCGCTGCGAGTCGCGTACCGGCTGACAGAGGCGGGAGCCGCACTGGAACCCGCGCTCAAGGAACTCGGGGCCTGGGCGGAGCGGCATCTGCCGGAGGGCGGGCAGTGTCCGGGGTGACCTGGTCCGACACCGCTCCTTGCCCGTTTCCGAGCGCCTGTGGAGTTGTCCACAGGCTTTGAGTTGTCCACAGGCTCTGACGCCTCTCAGCGACCGGCTGTACGGTCGTGGCAAGTTGATGTTCGTGCACGGGGGAGGCGGTCGGAGTGACCGAGCTCGGTACAGACGTTCCGGCGCAGGAAGCGGTCGAAGCGCAGGAAGCGGTCGAAGCGCAGGGAGTGGTCGAAGCACAGCAACCGCGGCAAGCGGTTGAAGCGCAGGAAGCGCGGCAGGCGCGGCAGACGTCCAGGGCTTTCGCGGTACGTGGGTTCGCGGCGTGGCCCGTGAAGGGTTCGCCGAAGGAAGAGGGCAAGGCCCTGCGCGGGCGCGTGCCGCGCATCGCACACGCGGAGTTCACGCCGGACGCGGGCCGGCCCGACGCCGTCCGCGCGGTGGAGGATTCCAACCTCGGCCGGATCCCCGGGCTCACCCCGATACGGGTCGGCAGGATGGCGGCCACGCCCTTCACCTTCCTGCGCGGTTCGGCAGGCCTCATGGCGTACGACCTCGCTCGCACCCCCATGACCGGGATCAGCGCCCAGATATGCGGCGACGCGCACGCGGCGAACTTCGGCCTCTACGGGGACGCTCGCGGCGGACTCGTCATGGACCTGAACGACTTCGACGAGACGGTGCACGGCCCCTGGGAATGGGACCTCAAGCGCCTCGCCACCTCGCTCGTGCTCGCGGGCCGGGAAGCCGGGGCGGACGAGGACACCTGCCGCAAGGCCGCACACGATGTGGTCGGCGCCTACCGGCGCACCCTGAGGCTGCTCGCGAAGCTCCCGGTGCTGGACGCGTGGAACGCCATCGCGGACGAGGAACTCGTCTCACACGCCGACGCCCACGATCTGCTCGGCACGCTGGAGCGGGTCTCCGAGAAGGCGCGGGGCAACACCAGCGGGCGGTTCGCGGCGAAGTCGACGGAGGCCGTGGAGGGCGGCGGCCGGCGCTTCGTGGACGCGTCGCCGGTGCTGCGCCGCATACCCGACGCGGAGGCGGCGGCGGTCGCGGCGTCACTGGAGGAGTACCTCACGACACTGTCGGCGGACCGACTCCCCCTCCTCGCCCGGTACGCCGTGCACGATGTGGCCTTCCGTGTCGTCGGCACCGGCAGCGTGGGCACCCGGTCCTACGTCGTCCTGCTCCTGGACCACCGCGGTGAACCTCTCGTCCTCCAGGTGAAGGAGGTCCGTGCCTCGGCGCTGCTCCCGCATCTGGCGACGGCCGGCCACGTGATATCCGACGTACCGCATGAGGGCCGTCGTGTGGTCATCGGCCAGAAGCGCATGCAGGTCGTCAGCGACAGCCTGCTCGGCTGGACCTCGGTCGACGGACTCCCCTTCCAGGTACGCCAGTTCCGCAACCGCAAGGGCAGCGTCGACCCCGCCGCCCTCGCCGCCGACCAGATCGACGACTACGCCCGCATGACCGGCGCCCTCCTCGCCCGCGCCCACGCTCACAGCGCCGACCCGCGCCTCATCACCGGGTACTGCGGCAAGAGCGAAGAGCTGGACGAGGCCATTGCTTCGTTCGCCGTGGCGTACGCCGACCGTACTGAGGCGGATCATGCGCAGCTGGTGGGGGCGGTACGGGAAGGGCGGATCGAGGCCGAGTTGGGGGTTTGAGGGGTGGGAGGGGGCTCGGGGGAGGGGCTGGGGAAAGCTCCGGAGCGACGCCGAAATTCGCTTGATCCGCCTCCTTACGGTGCGGGCATGAAGACCGCACTCCGCCTGATGAAGATCACCCCCAGCAATATCGACATCGCGCTCGGCCTGAAGGTCCGCCCGGACCAGGAGCATCTGGTCGCGCCGGTCGTGAAGTCCTTGGCGGAGGCGTACGTGTATCCAGACATAGCCTGGCCCCGCCTCATTCTTGACGGGGACCGGACTGTCGGGTTCCTCATGGCCTTTTTCGACATCGACTGGAACGGAGACGGCAAGGGCACCGACCTCCGCTCCGGCCTCTGGCGCTTGAACATCGCGGCTGGAGAACAGGGCAGGGGCTGCGGCCGCTTCGCGGTCGAGTCAGTGGCCGCCGAAATCCGACGCCGGGGCGGTACGCGCTTCACGACCACCTGGCACCCAGGCGAGAGCGGCCCCGAAGGCTTTTACCTGAGGCTCGGGTTCCGGCTGACTGGAGAGAAGAGCGGGGGCCAGACGGTGGGGGCGTTGGAGTTGCTTTAGATCTGGCCCGCCGGACAGATCCGACGAAGCCGGACAGTCCCGAGGGCGTGGAGGCGGCGAGGCGCGGAGGTGCGGAGGCGCGGAGGGCGCCGAGAACGACGCTGCGGAGGGGAAGGCCGCGAGCCGCGCGGGCCCGTGGCCTACGCTGGTCGGGTGACGACGCCGGAAGCTGAGCAGAGCCAGTCCGAGCCCACCGATGAGGGGGTGCGGGAGCAGTCCGGTGCCCTGGAGAGCGAGGCGGACGGGTCCGTCGCGGCGGATTCGCGCGAGGCGGCGCCCGGGGGCGTGACGTCCTCGCAGGCGGAACCTGCGGAGGAGTCGCTCCAGCAGGCCGGCACCGAGAGCAGCGGGACGTCGGCGCAGGCCGGCGCCGAGAGTGGAACGGCGGAAGCGCAGCAGGCCGGCACCGAGAGTGGAACGTCGGTACCGCAGCAGCCCGGCGCCGACGGTGTGGGGCGGCCTGAGGAGCGGTTGGAGCGGGCTGTTCGGGCGGCTGAGCAGGCGTTGATCGAGTTCGAGATCGCCGTGGAGACCTTCCGGGTCGAGGTCGACAACTTCTCGCGGCTGCATCACCAGAAGCTCGGGCCGATGTATTCGCGGCTCGACGAGCTGGACGCACAGATCGCCGAGGCGCGGGCCGCGCGCACCGGGGACCCGGAGGACGTGCGCAAGGCGGACGAGGCGCGGGCGCGGGTCATGCCGATGCCGGGCGTCGAGGAGTTGTTCCACGGCTGGATGGACGCCGAGGGGCTGTTCCCGGAGGCCGTGGCGATGCTGACGGACCAGCCCGTGCGGCCCCCGCAGCGCGTGCGCCCCAGTGACGAGGCCCGCAGGCTCTACCGCGAACTGGTTCGCAAGGCCCATCCCGACCTGGCGCAGGACGAGGACGAGCGCAAGCGGCGCGACGAGTTCATCACGCGGGTCAACGCCGCGTATGCCCGTGGCGACGAGGCGCTGCTGAGCGAGCTCTCCGTGGAGTGGGCCGCGGGGCCCGCGCCCGAGGAGTGGAAGCCGAGCCGCGGCGAGGAGCTGTACGCCCGGCTCGAGTGGCTCTCCCAGCGTAAGGAGATGCTCGCGTTCGTCGCCCGCGAGCTGGAGGAGAGCGCCATCGGCGCGATGCTCAAGCTGGCTCCGGAGGATCCCGACCGTCTCCTTGAGGAGATCGCCGAGCAGTTGCTGGCCCAGGTCGGGGAGCGCGAGACGGAGCTGGCCGAGCTGACCGCCCAGGCTCCTGAGGCCGGCTGACCGGTCGGGGTCCGTGTGGCTGATGGTCGGGATTCCTGAAGGGGATTGGGCTGTCGGTGAGGTCGGGTAGCGTCGGAGGTATGAGTTTCGGAGCTGGTGTACCCACGGTCGAGGTCGGGGATCTCGCGGACGGAGACTTTCTGCTGGACGTCCGGGAGGACGACGAGTGGGAGGCAGGTCATGCCGATCGGGCGCTGCACATTCCCATGAGCGAATTCGTCGCCCGCTTCGGCGAGTTGACCGAGGCGGCACCGCAGGACGGCAAGGTCCACGTGATCTGTCGCTCCGGTGGCCGTTCGGCGCAGGTCACCATGTATCTGGCCCAGCAGGGAATCGACGCGGTGAATGTCGATGGCGGCATGCAGGCCTGGGCGGCCACCGGTCGTCCGGTCGTGGACGACAAGGGGCAGCCGGGCTTCGTGGCGTAGCTCAGGGTGCCGGGGGAGTTGCTGGGCGCCGGCCCCCGGCACTGGCGTGGCGTGGGTGGGCCGGAGCGGGCGTTCAGCCCAGCGGATGGGCCGCGAGCAGATCCCCCAGTGCCTCCTCGTGCGCCGCCGCCGGCCCGAGCGACAGCTCCAGCTGCTTGGCCCAGGCGTGGTACCGGTGCAGCGGATAGTCGGTGTCGGCGCCGAACCCCCCGTGCAGGTGCTGCGCGGTCTGTACGACCCGTCGTACCCCTTCCGAGGCCCAGATCTTGGCGACGGCCACGTCTCCGGACGCCGGAAGCGCACCGCCCGTGCCCGTACTGATCCGCCATGCGGCCTGCCAGAGCGTCACCTCCATCGCGCGCAGGTCGATGTAGCGGTCGGCGGCCTGCACGGCGACCGCCTGGAACGTGGCGACCGGGAAGCCGAACTGCTCCCGCTTGCTGGTGTACTCGCTCGTCATCTTGAGCACGCCCTCCCCGAGCCCCAGCGCCAGCGCACACGTCCCGGTGGCCAGCAGCTCGTGCAGCCACTCCCATGCGCCGTCCGCCTCGATGACATCCCGGGCGGCGATCCGCGCGGACTCCAGGCGCAGTTCACCGAGTCGCTCGCCGCTGGTGGAGATCTGTTCGGCGAGTTCGGCTCCTTCGTGGACGCGCGGTACGAGGGCGAGGACGGTCCGGTCGGCGGCGGTGTGCGCGGGTACGAGGGTGAAGTCGGCGTTCTGCGCCCAGGGAATGGCGGTCTGTGTCCCGTCCAGCACCCACGCGTCGCCGTCCTGCCGTGCGGTCACGGCGAGTTCGGCGGGGTCGTGGCCGCTGCGGCCGTTCGCGGCGACGGTCAGCACCAACTCGCCCCGGCCTGCCCGCGCGACCAACTGCGCCTTCAACTCCTCGCCGCCGTACCGCTGCACGGCCACCGCTGCCGCGCTGCTCTCGAGCAACGGCACCCGCGCGAGCACCCTCGCCGACTCCCGCAGCACCAGGCACAGCGCGACGGCGTCGAGGCCCGCCCCGCCGTACTCCGCGTCGAGGAGCAGGCTCAGCAGGTCCGCGTCGGCAAGCCTCGCCCACAGGGCCCGGTCGAAGTCCTCGGCCACGGCGCCCGGGGTGAGCGCGGGGCTTGGCACCCCGTCCGGCGCGACTCCCGCGAACACGGCCTTCGCCGCCTCGACCGCCGCCTGGTGTTCCTCGGTGAAGGTGAAGTCCACGGTCCCGTCCTCCCATGCACCGGCCAACCGACCAGGCGGACACCTGATCTGACGGAGCGTCAAGATAGAACAGCTTCTACGAGAAGGGAACGGTCGATCGCGACCTACGTCAGCCGCGGTTTCCCGGTCGAAGTCCAACTCGACCTTCTCCGTGGCCTACGGGGCGAGGTTCAACTCGACCTTGTTCGTGCCCCACGGGGCGAAGTTCAACGAGCTCCTCTCCGCGACCTACCGGTCGAAGTCCAACTCGACCTTCTCCGTGGCCGGATGCGACTGGCAGGCCAGTACGCATCCCGCGTCCGTCTCCTCGGGTTCCAGCGCGAAGTTGCGGTCCATCCGTACCTTGCCCGAGACCAGGAAGGCGCGGCAGGTTCCGCACACCCCGCCCTTGCAGGCGTAGGGCGCGTCGGGCCGGTTGCGCAGCACCGCCTCCAGGAGCGACTCGCCGTCCTGGACGGGCCACGTTCCGCCGCGCCCGTCCAGGCGGGCGGTCACGGTGCTGTGCGCGGGAGCCGGTACGGCAGGAGGCGTCGTCGCCCCGGCGGCCACGTGGAATATCTCCTCGTGGATACGGGTCCGCGGCACGCCCAGCCCGCGCAGCGCCCGCTCAGCCCCCTGCACCAGGCCGAAGGGCCCGCACAGGAACCACCCCGCCACCCGGCCCACCGGCAGAAGTGCCGGAAGCAGCATCGTGAGCCGCTCCTGGTCGAGCCGCCCGGACGGCAGCCCCGTCTGCTGCTCCTCCCGGGAGAGCGCCGTCACCAGTTGGAACCGCTCGGGACAGCGGTCCTTGAGGTCGGCGACCTCCTCCAGGAACATCGTCGACGCCGACGTCCGGTCGCCGCGTATCAGGCAGAATCCCGCCTCCGGCTCCCGCGCCAGCAGCGTCCCGACGATCGACAGCACGGGGGTGATCCCGCTGCCGCCCACTACCGCCGCGTACACCCCGGCCGTGGGCTCCAGAGTGAAGCGGCCCGCCGGCGTCATCACCTCCACCTCGTCGCCGATGGCGATCTCCTTGAGCGCGTACGTCGAGAACGCGCCGCCGTCGACCAGGCGCACCCCCACCCGCAGCGTCCCGGGGCCCTGGTCGCCGGGGGCGGGCGCCGGTGAGCAGATCGAGTACGTACGCCGTATCTCCGTGCCGTCGACCGTGCGGCGCAGCGCGAGATGCTGGCAGGGCGTGTGCCGGAACTCCTCGCGCAGTTCGGGTGGCACCGTGAAGATCTCTCACTGATCTCTCACCGATCCGCCACTCCCGACCGATCGGTCGTTCGGCAAGCTCGATTCAATGGTGTGACGAGTCGCCGTAAGGTGTCAACCGCTGTGGATGCCGCTGACATGGCCGATGTGGCCGCTGCGGCTCCTGGGGCTGTGCCGGGCGATCTCGCCTGAGTACCGTTCCCGTGCGAACGCCGCAGCGTGGGGCTCGCGGGCGGTACGACCACGCCGCGCGGCCTCGGTGGCGGGAGGTGCGACCGGATCGGGGATAGGGGCGGAATGGACGCGTACGACGAGGGCTCGAACGGCCGGCATGGGCCGGACGCGCCTGACGGGCCCGCGCCTGGCAGGGGCGACAGTCCCAGCGCACCCGACGCCCGCAAAGCAACCGACGCATCCGACGTCCCCAGCGCACCGGAGAACGCCGACTCGGCCGCCGTGTCGAGCCCGAGCGCCTCTGACCTGCCAAACGCTTCTGGCACGCCGAAAGTGCCCGACGGCCCCGCCGATCAGCAGCAGCCCGTCCACCAGACGTCGCCTGTCCACCAGCAGCCGCCCGTCCACCAGACGCCGGCAGGCCAGGCGCCGCCCCCCGGGCGCCCCACGCCTGCTCGGCCCTTCGCCGCGGAAGGCGCCCCGGCCATCCCCGCTCCCACCGGGATAGCCGCCCTCTCCCTCGGCTATCAGATCGCCGCCGCCTTCGCCCTCGCGGTCGTCGCGCTCACCGCCTGTGTGCACCTGGGCATGGTGTTCCTGCACCTCGCGCCCTCGAACACCGTCACCAAGCAGCACGGCCGCGCGATCGAGGAGTGGATCTACCCCGAGTTCGAGCAGAACTGGAAGCTGTTCGCGCCGAACCCGTTGCAGCAGAACATCGCCGTCCAGGTCCGTGCCCAGGTCCGTACGCCGGACGGCGCCAGCCGTGAGACCGGCTGGTACGACCTGTCCGCGCTCGACGGAGCGGCCATCGACGGGAACCTGCTGCCGAGCCACACCCAGCAGAACGAACTGCGCCGGTCCTGGGACTTCTACGTCAACAGCCACGACGGCGAGAACCGTCCCACGGGCCTGCGCGGTGACCTCTCCGAGCGCTATCTGCGCCGGATCGTCGTGCTGCGCCTGGACCGGCTGGAGGCCGGTGGCAAGGGCGCGGTCGTCGAAAGCGTCCAGGTCCGCTCCCTCACGACCAGCGTGACGCCCCCCAAATGGAGCGAGGAGCAGGTGTCCGACAAACCCGCCGTCCGCGAACTGCCCTGGTGGTCCGTCCCCGCGGGCGACCGGCAGCAGGAGACGTCGGAGGCGAGCGCCCGATGAACCCCTTCGCCCTGTCCCTCGCGCGCGGCATCACCCGCGTCACCGAGGCTGCCCTCGGCCCCTACCAGACCGCCGTGATCCGTATCGGGTTCTCCGCGACCTGGCTGCTGTTCCTGCTGCGCGAGTTTCCGCACCGCCAGGAGATGTACGGGCCTGACGCGCCGTGGAGCTGGGACATCGCCCAGCAGCTCATCGCGACCAACCACGCCTTCACGATCCTGATGTGGTCCGACAGCCAGATCTGGTTCGAGATCGTCTACGCCCTCGCCGCCCTGTCGAGCCTGCTGCTCCTGCTGGGCTGGCGGACCCGTGCCGCGTCCGTCCTCTTCATGGTGGGTGTGCTCTCGCTGCAGAACCGCAGCGTGTTCATGGGGGACGGCGGCGACAACGTCATCCACCTGATGGCGATCTACCTGGTGTTCACGCGCTGCGGCCAGGTGTGGTCGCTGGACGCGCGGCGGGCGCGGCTCGGACGAGAGGCACGCGCGCGTGGAAAGCGGGTCAGGCCCGACCAGGTCGGGCCCGTCCTGTGGGGGGTGCTCGGCATCGCGCTGGCGGCGCCGACGCTCGCGGGACGGCTCAGCGCCGGCTGGCTGGTGGTCTTCTGGGGGCTGTGGGCGGCGCAGGCCCTGTGGTGGGTCATCGACAACCGCGCACGCAGCGCCGAGCCCCGGGTGCTGCTGGACGTCGTCGCCAACCTCGTGCACAACGCGGCCCTGTTCGTGATCATGGCCGAGGCCTGTCTGATCTACGCGACCGCCGGCTGGTACAAGATCCAGGGCTCCCGCTGGCAGGACGGCACCGCGATCTACTACCCGCTCCACCTGGACTACTTCTCGCCCTGGCCCGCCCTGTCCGACCTGCTGTCGGGGTACGGCACGATCGTGATGCTGGTGACGTACGGGACGGTGATCGCCCAGGTCGCCTTCCCGTTCACCTTGTTCAACCGGCGGGTCAAGAACGTCCTGCTCGTGGGCATGATGACCGAGCACGCGGTGATCGCCGTGGTGCTCGGGCTGCCGTTCTTCTCACTCGCGATGATCGCCGCCGATGCGGTGTTCCTGCCGACGTCGTTCCTGCGGCGCCTGGGCGGATTGGTCACGCGCGCGCGTGGAGTGCTGTTCTCGGGTGGCGAGGGCGGTCGTACGCTGCCGGGTCCGCGTGAACAGCCGCCGAGCACCCCGGATCCGGCCGAGCCCACGCACGTAGGCTTCAGGGCATGAACGACCCCGACAGCGGGCTCGGAGCCGGCGGCGGCAGGGACCCCCAGGACGCGGTGCGCGCCTGGCACCGGCTCGCCGAAAGTTCCGTGCTGCTCGACGGCTTCCACGCCCTCAAGCACGCGGTGCGCTTCCAGGCCCGTATCCCGGTGGCCGTCACGACCGACCGGCAGGCGGCGCTCGCGCTGGCCGACGACCTGGCTTGCGACGTACGGGCTGCTGTCGACGAGCTGCTGGTGGAGGTCCCGGAGGCGACGCTGAAGGCCCTGGTGCCGCGTCCGCACCCCACCTCGGTGGCCGCTCTCGCCGTACGTCCGTCCAGGGCGGCCAATCTGGAGTCGCTGGCCCGCATGCCCCGCCGTACGCCCGTCGTGGTCCTCGACAACCCCCGCAACCTGGGCAACGCGGGGGCCGTGATCCGGCTCGCGGCGGGCTTCGGCGCGACCGGGGTGGTCATGACGGGCTCGCTCGACCCCTGGCATCCGACGGTCCTGCGCGGCGGGGCGGGCCTGCACTTCGCGACCGCCGTGGAGCGGCTGACGGTGGACGAGCTGCCGCCGGGCCCGGTGTTCGCCCTCGACCCGGAGGGCGAGGACATCCGGGGGCTCAAGCTCCCCGATGACGCCGTCCTCGCCTTCGGCTCCGAGCGCAGCGGCCTGTCCGCCGAACTCCGTGCCCGCACCGACCACTTGGTGTCCCTGCCGATGCGCCCCCAGGTCTCCAGCTACAACCTCGCGACCAGTGTGGCGATGACACTGTTCCACTGGAGTGCGACCGGGGGCGCGACGGCCTCCTGAGGGCTCACGCGTCCCTGCGTACCTCCACCACGCGGAAGCGGTTGGCGACGAACGCTCCGTCGGACAGGGCCGCGTTGGCCGCCGGGTTGCCGCCCGAGCCGTGGAAGTCGGAGAACGCGGCCGTCTGGTTGACGTACACCCCGCCCGTGAGGTTCAGGGAGAGCTGGGCGCACTCCTCCAGGCAGACCTCGCGCACGGCCTCCTCGAACTCCTCCGAGCTCGTGTACGCGCCGACCGTCATCGCGCCCTTGTCGCGGATCGTGCGGCGCAGCAGCTCCACCGCGTCCGTGGCCGAGTCGACCGCGACGGCGAAGGAGACGGGGCCGAAGCACTCGTTCAGGTAGGCGGCCTCGTCGTCCGCCCCGTCCCAGTATTTCCGCGCGCCGTCGAGCTTCACGATCACCGGTGTACGTACGACCGCGTCCGGGAACTCCGGGTTGGTGATCTCCCGTGAGGGGAGGGCGACTTCGCCGAGGCCGGAAGCGGCTTCCAGGCGGGCCTTCACATCGGGGTTCACGATGGCTCCGAGGAGCGCGTTGGCGCGGGCGTCGTCGCCCAGGAGCCCGCCGACCGACTTCGCGAGGTCGGCCGTCACCTCGTCGAAGGACTTGGGGCCCTCCTCCGTGGTGATGCCGTCGCGCGGGATCAGCAGGTTCTGCGGGGTGGTGCACATCTGGCCGCTGTACAGGGACAAGGAGAAGGCCAGATTGGAAAGCATGCCCTTGTAGTTGTCCGTCGACTCCACGATCACCGTGTTGACGCCGGCCTTCTCCGTGTAGACCTGCGCCTGGCGGGCGTTGGTCTCCAGCCAGTCGCCGAACGCGGTGGACCCGGTGTAGTCGATGATCCGGATCTCGGGCCGCAGGGCGAGGGTCTTGGCGATGCCCTCCCCGGGGCGCTCGGCGGCCAGTGCCACCAGGTTCGGGTCGAAGCCGGTCTCGGCGAGCACCTCGCGGGCCACCTGGACGGTGAGCGCGAGCGGCAGCACCGCGCGCGGGTGGGGCTTCACCAGCACGGCGTTGCCGGTGGCGAGGGAGGCGAACAGGCCCGGATAGCCGTTCCACGTCGGGAAGGTGTTGCAGCCGATCACGAGGGCGGTGCCGCGCGGGACGGGCGTGAACTGCTTGGTCAGGGTGAGCGGGTCCCGCTTGCCCTGGGGTTTGCTCCACTGTGCGCTGTCCGGCGTGCGGACCTGCTCCGCGTACGCGTACGCCACCGCCTCCAGGCCGCGGTCCTGCGCGTGCGGGCCGCCCGCCTGGAAGGCCATCATGAAGGCCTGGCCGCTGGTGTGCTGGACCGCGTGCGCGAACTCGTGGGTGCGGTCGCTGATCCGCTTGAGGATCTCCAGACAGACCGCGGCACGCGCCTCCGCGCCCGCGTCGCGCCAGGCACGCTGCCCCGCGCGCATGGCGGGCAGCAGTTCGTCGACGTCCGCGTGCGGGTAGGTCACACCCAGCTCGATGCCGTACGGCGAGACCTCACCGCCCACCCAGTCGTCGGTGCCGGGCTGGCCGAGGTCGAGGCGGGTGCCCAGGAGGGAGTCGAATGCGGCCTTGCCCTCCGCCATGCCCAGGCTGCCGTTCTCGCCGTACGCCTTGGGGTGTTCGGGGTGGGGGGACCAGTACGCGCGCGTGCGGATCGCTTCCAGCGCCTGGTCGAGGGTGGGCCGGTGCTGGCTGATCAGCTGGTGCGCGGTGAGTTCGGCGGCCATCGGGGGACCAACTCCTCCTCGAAGCAGCTCTTCGTCGAGCTGGTGATCTGGGCAGGATTACGGAAAAGGTGCGGCGTCCAGCGCCTCTGTCAGGGTGGTGGTGGGCGATGGACGGGTAGTCACAGCTAGAGTAACCGAACGATCGGTCGGGACAAGGGGGTCCGCCGCATCTGTGGAAAACCCTGTGCGGGAGGATCGCGAGCATGACAGCACTCGACCTCAGCGGCCCGGTGGCCGTCGTAGGCGCCGGCACCATGGGCCAGGGCATCGCCCAGGTCGCGCTGGTCGCGGGCCACCTCGTGCGGCTCCACGACGCCGTGCCGGGGCGCGCCGACGCCGCGGCTGAGGCGATCGGTGAGCGCCTGGACCGGCTGGTCGAGAAGGACCGGCTCAGCGGCGCCGACCGGGATGCCGCTCGCGCCCGGCTGCGACCGGCACAAGACCTCTCCGACCTCGCGGACTGTGCGCTCGTCATCGAGGCGGTCGCCGAACAACTCGACGTGAAACAGCAGTTGTTCCGCGCTCTCGAGGACATCGTCGACGCCGACTGCCTGCTCGCCACCAACACCTCGTCCCTGTCCGTCACGGCCATCGCAGGCGCCCTGCGCAACGCCGGCCGGCTCGTCGGACTGCACTTCTTCAACCCGGCGCCGCTGCTGCCCCTCGTGGAGGTCGTCTCCGGGTACGCGAGCGACTTCTCGTCGGCCACGCGCGCGTACGCGACGGCACGCGCCTGGGGGAAGACCCCGGTCGCCTGCGCCGACACCCCCGGGTTCATCGTCAACCGCATCGCGCGGCCTTTCTACGCCGAGGCGTTCGCGGTGTACGAGTCGCAGGCCGCCGACCCGGCCACCATCGACGCGGTCCTGCGCGAATCCGGCGGCTTCCGGATGGGGGCCTTCGAACTCACCGACCTCATCGGGCAGGACGTCAACGAGTCCGTCACCCACTCCGTGTGGCAGGCCTTCTTCCAGGACGTGCGGTTCACCCCCTCGCTCGCCCAGCGCCGGCTCGTGGAGTCCGGCATGCACGGCCGCAAGACGGGGCACGGCTGGTACGACTACGGGGACGGTGCCGAGCGGCCCGAGCCGCACACCGCGGAGAGGGCCCAGCCGCCCGCGTACGTCGTCGTCGAGGGCGACCTGGGCCCGGCGGCCGAGCTCCTCCCGCTGATCCGTGAGGCGGGCATCCTGGTCCGCGAGGACGAGGAGGACCACGGCACGCGGCTGATGCTGCCCGGTGGCGGTCAGCTGGTCCTCGCCGACGGCCAGACCTCGGTCGAGTTCCGTGACGTCGTCTACTTCGACCTGGCGCTCGACTACCGCAAGGCGACCCGCATCGCCGTCTCGGCCTGCCAGGACACCTCTCCCCAGACACTCGCGGAGGCCATCGGCCTCTTCCAGGCGCTGGGCAAGGACGTCAGTGTCATCGGCGACGTCCCGGGACTGATCGTCGCCCGGACGGTGGCCCGGATCGTCGACCTGGCGCACGACGCCGTCGCCAAGGGAGTGGCGACCGAGGAGGACATCGACACCGCGATGCGGCTCGGCGTCAGCTATCCCCTGGGCCCCTTCGAATGGAGCCGCAGGCTCGGCAGGACCTGGGCGCACGACCTCCTGGAGGAGCTGCATCTGCGCGAACCCTCCGGCCGGTACGCACCCTCACTCGCGCTGTACCGTCACGGACACACCGCCGAGAAGCGGGAGGGCACCTCATGACCACCGCCAAGCGGGACACCTACACCCCGGAGACCCTGCTCTCCGTCGCCGTCCAGGTCTTCAACGAGCGCGGCTACGACGGCACCTCCATGGAGCACCTCTCCAAGGCGGCGGGCATCTCCAAGTCGTCGATATACCACCACGTCGCCGGCAAGGAGGAGCTGCTGCGCAGGGCCGTCAGCCGAGCCCTGGACGGCCTCTTCGGGATCCTCGACGAGGAGCACGCGCGCGTGGGGCGTGCCGTGGAGCGCCTGGAGTACGTGGTGCGGCGCATGGTCGAGGTACTCACCGCCGAGCTGCCGTACGTGACGCTGCTGCTGCGGGTGCGTGGCAACACGCACACCGAGCGCTGGGCACTGGAGCGGCGCCGCGAGTTCGACCACCAGGTGGCCGAGCTGCTGAAGGCGGCGGCCGCGGACGGTGACGTACGCGGTGACGTGGAGGTCCGGCTCGCGACCAGGCTGGTCTTCGGGATGATCAACTCGATCGTGGAGTGGTACCGGCCCGACGGGCGGGGCATGAACGAGCGGGAAGTCGCCGAGGCCGTGGCCCAGCTGGTCTTCGGAGGGCTGCGCAGCGAGTCCTGAGGCCCAGGTCGTCCGGGCGTGCAGCGAGTCCTGAACGCGCCGGTCACCGGGGAGTCGCCGGTCACCGGGAGGCTCAGGACTGCGGGAGGCTCAGGACTGCGGCTCCAGGTCCTCCTCCTCGAACACCAGCAGTGTCCGGGTGCTGAGTACCTCCGGGATGGCCTGGAGGCGGGTGAGCACCAGCTCCCGCAGCGCCTTGTTGTCGGGGGTGTGTACCAGAAGGAGCACGTCGAAATCGCCGCCCACCAGGGCGATGTGGGAGGCCCCGGGGAGCACTCTCAGCTGCTCGCGGACCGTGCGCCAGGAGTTCTGCACGATCTTCAGAGTGATGTACGCCGAGGTGCCCTGCCCGGCGCGTTCGTGATCGACGCGCGCCCCGAAGCCGCGGATCACACCGTCCTCGATGAGGCGGTTGATACGCGCGTAGGCGTTGGCCCGCGACACATGGACGCGCTCGGCCACGGACCGTATCGAGGCGCGGCCGTCCGCCTGGAGCATCTGGAGGATGTCTTGATCTATGGCGTCGAGCGGGCGGGCGGGCGGAAGCGCCGGGCCGGCCTCCGGCGGCTCGGCCATTTGTTCAGGTGCCATGTCCCCCCGCCTCCCTATCATGGACGTACTGCGTCCATCTCAGGCTGTGCAGAACCGTTTGTCCACAGCTTGAAGGGGTCTGTAGCCAAAATGTGCCGACGACCGAACAATCGGTAGGTGAGGCGCATCACAACCGTGACGCGCCTGGAGCCGTCTCCCACGAGGAGGTGCCGTCATGACGGTCATGGAGCAGCGAGGCGCTTACCGGCCAACGCCGCCGCCCGCCTGGCAGCCCCGCATCGACCCTGCGCCGCTGCTGCCCGACGCGCTGCCGTACCGCGTGCTCGGCACCGAGGCAGCCGCGCAGGTCGACCCGGGTCTGCTGCGCCGTCTGTACGCGGAACTGGTGCGCGGCCGCCGCTACAACACGCAGGCCACCGCCCTCACCAAGCAGGGCCGCCTCGCCGTGTACCCCTCCAGCACGGGTCAGGAGGCCTGCGAGGTCGCCGCGGCGCTCGCCCTGGAGGACCGCGACTGGCTCTTCCCCAGCTATCGCGACACCCTCGCGGCCGTCGCCCGCGGCCTCGACCCGGTCCAGGCGCTCACCCTCCTGCGCGGCGACTGGCACACCGGCTACGACCCCCGTGAGCACCGGGTCGCGCCCCTCTCCACCCCCCTCGCGACCCAGCTTCCGCACGCCGTGGGCCTCGCGCACGCCGCCCGCCTCAAGGGCGATGACGTCGTCGCCCTGGCGATGGTCGGCGACGGCGGCACCAGCGAGGGCGACTTCCACGAGGCACTGAACTTCGCCGCCGTCTGGCAGGCCCCGGTCGTCTTCCTCGTCCAGAACAACGGCTTCGCCATCTCCGTACCGCTCGCCAAGCAGACCGCCGCCCCGTCGCTGGCCCACAAGGCGGTCGGCTACGGGATGCCGGGCCGTCTGGTCGACGGCAACGACGCGGCGGCCGTGCACGAGGTGCTGAGCGAAGCCGTCCGCCGCGCGCGCGAGGGGGGCGGTCCGACACTCGTCGAGGCGGTGACGTACCGCATCGACGCCCACACCAACGCCGACGACGCCACCCGCTATCGCGTGGCCTCCGAGGTGGAGACCTGGCGCGCACACGACCCGATCGCGCTCCTGGAGCGCGAGTTGACCGAGCGCGGGCTGCTCGACGAGGAAGCCGTACGGGCCGCGCGCGAGGACGCCGAGACGATGGCCGCGGATCTGCGTGAGCGTATGAACCAGGACCCGGTGCTCGACCCCATGGATCTGTTCGCCCATGTGTATGCCGAGCCCACACCGCAACTGCGTGAGCAGGAGGCGCAACTGCGCGCGGAGCTGGCGGCCGAGGAACACGGGCCGGTCGAGGAGCACGGGTCGGCCGACGTGCATGGGTCAGCCGACGCGCACGGGGCAGGCGAGGCACGCGGCTCAGAAGGAGCCGGGCGATGACGACCGTTGCCCTGAAACCGGCCACCATGGCGCAGGCCCTCGGGCGTGCGCTGCGCGACGCGATGGCGGCCGACCCGGCCGTGCACGTGATGGGTGAGGACGTCGGCACCCTCGGCGGCGTCTTCCGGGTCACCGACGGGCTCGCCAAGGAGTTCGGCGAGGACCGCGTCACGGACACACCGCTGGCCGAGGCGGGCATCCTCGGGACAGCCGTCGGCATGGCCATGTACGGGCTGCGGCCGGTCGTGGAGATGCAGTTCGACGCGTTCGCCTACCCGGCGTTCGAGCAGCTGATCAGCCACGTCGCGAAGATGCGCAACCGCACCCGCGGCGCGATGCCGCTGCCGATCACGATCCGTGTCCCCTACGGCGGCGGCATCGGCGGCGTCGAGCATCACAGCGACTCCTCCGAGGCGTACTACATGGCGACTCCGGGGCTCCATGTCGTCACGCCCGCGACGGTCGCCGACGCCTACGGTCTGCTGCGCGCCGCCATCGCCTCCGACGACCCGGTCGTCTTCCTGGAACCCAAGCGGCTGTACTGGTCGAAGGATTCCTGGAACCCGGACGAGCCGCCGGCCGTTCAGCCGATAGGCCGCGCGATGGTGCGGCGCTCCGGCCGGAGCGCCACGCTCGTCACGTACGGGCCGTCCGTGCCCGTCTGCCTCGAAGCCGCCGAGGCGGCGCGGGCCGAGGGCTGGGACCTCGAAGTCGTCGATCTGCGCTCCCTGGTGCCGTTCGACGACGAGACGGTGTCGGCTTCGGTACGGCGGACCGGGCGCGCGGTCGTCGTACACGAGTCGGGTGGGTATGGCGGCCCTGGCGGGGAAATCGCCGCGCGGATCACCGAACGCTGCTTCCATCACCTGGAGGCGCCGGTGCTGCGCGTGGCCGGGTTCGACATCCCGTATCCGCCGCCGATGCTGGAACGGCACCACCTGCCTGGCGTCGACCGGATCCTGGACGCCGTGGGGCGTCTGCAATGGGAGGCGGAGAGCTGATGGCCCAAGTGTTGGAGTTCAGGCTTCCCGACCTCGGGGAGGGACTCACCGAGGCGTTGATCGTCCGCTGGCTGGTCGAGGTCGGCGAGGTAGTCGCCGTCGACCAGCTCGTCGTCGAGGTCGAGACCGCCAAGGCGATGGTCGACGTCCCATGCCCGTACGGGGGTGTGGTCACCGCCCGCTTCGGCGAGGAGGGCGCGGAACTGCCCGTGGGCGCCCCCCTGTTGACCGTCGCCGTGGGCGCGTCCGCCCCCGGCGAGGGTGACGAGGTCGACGAGGGATCCGGGAACGTGCTCGTCGGTTACGGCACCGGGGCGCCTCCGGCACGGCGGAGGCGGGTGCGGCCGTCGGACACGACGGGTGCGCCGGGATCCCGGGCGCCCGGGACCCCCACAGGTGCGCGGCCGGGCGCTCCCGCGGATGCCGGTGGCGTGGTGGCCGCCGCGAACGGGGCGCGTGGGCTCGGACTCGCCGGGGACGGTCCCGCCGCGAGTTCCGGCGACGGGGACCACGCGGTTCCCGACGGCCGGTACGGCGCGGGTACGGATGTCCGGGACCGCCCGGCCGACGGTGATCACGGCAATCACGGTGATCACGGCGGCGTCGCGGTGTACGGGGACGGTCCCGTGCCGGTCATCTCTCCGCTCGTACGGCGGCTCGCGCGGGAGAACGGCGTGGATCTGCGCGAGTTGGAGGGCTCCGGGCCCGACGGGCTGATCCTGCGGGCGGATGTCGAGTACGCGCTGCGCGCGGCGGCAACCGGCCAACTGCGGATGCCCCCCGCCGCGGAATCCCTCCGGGCACCGGCCGTCGGCCACGGGCCTGTCGCGCCCATGGGAGCACCCCAGTCCCAGCCGGCGACCGCGCTCGACCCGGCCGCCGCCCCCCGGCCCGCCGCCCCGCACGGCACCCGCATCCCCCTGCGAGGCATCCGCGGAATCGTCGCCGACAAACTCTCCCGCAGCCGTCGCGAGATACCCGACGCGACCTGCTGGGTGGACGCCGACGCCACGGAACTCATGCACGCGCGCGCGGCGATGAATTCCGCCGGCGGCCCGAAGATCTCCCTCCTGGCGCTGCTCGCCCGGATCTGCACCGCGGCGCTGGCCCGCCACCCGGAGCTCAACTCGACGGTCGACATGGAGGCCCGCGAGGTCGTCCAACTCGACCAGGTGCACCTGGGTTTCGCGGCGCAGACCGAGCGGGGGCTCGTCGTACCCGTCGTACGGGACGCGCACGCCCGCGACGCCGAGTCGCTGAGCGCGGAGTTCGCGCGGCTGACCGAGGCCGCCCGGACCGGGACGCTGACACCCAGGGACCTCACGGGCGGCACCTTCACGCTGAACAACTACGGGGTGTTCGGGGTCGACGGCTCCACGCCGATCATCAACCACCCCGAGGCGGCCATGCTCGGCGTCGGCCGGATCGCCCCCAAGCCCTGGGTGCACCAGGGCGAGCTGGCGGTACGGCAGGTCGTGCAGCTCTCGCTCACCTTCGACCACCGGGTGTGCGACGGCGGCACGGCGGGCGGCTTCCTGCGCTATGTGGCGGACTGCGTGGAACAGCCGGCGGTGCTGCTGCGGACCTTGTGACTGCCCCTGTCCACATGCTGCTCAGGGGGTGGCAATGATCCTTCGGGCGCTCATACTCGGGGGATGAACGCGTACGAGGCCCCGGGCGCGCCCGGCGCCGGTATCCCGTACGACGCCGTCGTGCTCGCCGGAGGCGCCGCGCGGCGGCTCGGCGGGGTGGACAAACCCGCGGTGCGGGTGGGCGGCCGGGCGCTGCTCGACCGGGTGCTCGCCGCCTGCGCCGATGCCGTCACCACGGTGGTGGTGGCCGAACCCCGGTCCACCGCCCGCCCCGTGGTGTGGGCCCGGGAGGATCCGCCCGGCGGGGGACCGCTCGCCGCGCTCGACGCCGGGCTGCGGCACACCACCGCGGAGTACGTCGTCGTGCTCTCCGCCGACCTGCCGTTCCTGGAGGCGGGGACGGTACGGCGACTGACGGAGGCCCTTCAGGCGAGCACCGCCGACCCGGAGGACGCAGAAGGGAAGCCGAGCGGCCCTGAAGGCGTCCTGCTCGTCGACCCCGAGGGCAAGGACCAGCCGCTCGTTGCCGCGTACCGAGTGCGGGCGCTGCGGCGGGAGTTGGACTCGCTCGCCGCCGCGTCCATCAACGGATCCGCCACAGCCGCGTCCATCAACGGACCCGTCACCGGCGCGTCCAACGAAGGGCCCGCCACCGCCGCGTCCACCAAGGGTTCCAGCGCCGCCGCGTCCATCCGCGGCTCCGCCGCGGGCGGCGGTCTGGCCGGGCTGCCGCTCCGGCGGCTCATCGCCGCGCTCGATCTCATCCGAATCTCCGACCCCGTCGCGTCCTTCGACTGCGACACCTGGGACGACATCGCCGCCGCCCGGGCACGTATCAGGGAGCATGGGCACGTGTTGGATGAATGGATTTCCGCAGTCAAGGACGAACTGGGCATCGATCTGGACGTCGACATCGGCGTCCTGCTCGATTTGGCTCGCGACGCCGCGCACGGTGTGGCCCGGCCTGCCGCGCCGCTGACCACGTTCCTCGTGGGGTACGCGGCCGCGCGGGCCGGGGGAGGCCCCGAGGCGGTCGCCGAGGCCTCCCGCAAGGCCGCCGCACTGGCGCTCCGCTGGGCCGACGAGGAGGCCGCAGACGTCAAGCCGGAGACGGGTCCCGCAGAAGGTCCCGCAGCCGGATCCGGCACGGGTTCCGACGCCCGGCCGGACGCCGGATGACCGCCGCGCGCGGCACCCGGGCCAGCCAGGACGCCGGCGGTCTCGACGACCTCGACGTGGAGGAGGTGCTGGCGCTGGTCAAGGAAGGCAGCGCCCGCGCCTCGGGCGAGCCGGGCCCTGGGAACAGTGCTGCCCGGGACCGCTCGGGCACGCCCGCCACCCCCGTGGCCACTCCACAGGGCGAGCCCCACGCGCACACCGCCAACAGCGGCCACGGCGACCACAGCGGCGGCGGCCACGGAGATCACCGCAGCGACCACGGCGTCCGCCATGAAGCCACCCCCTGGCCGCAGGCCCGCACCACCGCCGAGCGAGCCGCCCGTTCCCTCCCCCGCCCCGCCGCCGTCTCGGTACCCCTGGACGCCTCCCTCGGCCTGGTCATCGCCGCCCCCCTCACCGCGCTCTCGGACCTTCCCTCCTTCGACACCTCGGCGATGGACGGCTGGGCGGTCGCCGGGCCCGGGCCCTGGGACGTACGCGAAGGAGGGGTGCTCGCCGGGCATGCGCAGCCCGCGGCGCTCACCGATGGCGAGGCGGTGCGGATCGCCACCGGCGCGCGTGTCCCGCAGGACGCCACCGCCGTACTGCGCAGTGAGCACGGACGCATCGACGACAAGGGGCGGCTGCACGCGGCCCTCCCCCAGGCTCCCGGCTCCGGCCGGGCAGGGGCGATCGCCCATGTCGTGCACGGGCAGGACATCCGGCCGCGCGGCCAGGAGTGCCGCAGTGGCGACCAACTCCTGCCGGTCGGCGCGCTGGTCACGCCCGCCGTGCTGGGTCTCGCCGCGGCCGCCGGGTACGACACGCTTGCCGTCATCCCCCGGCCGCGCGTCGAAGTCCTCGTGCTCGGCGACGAGTTGCTCACCGAGGGGCTGCCCCAGGAGGGGCTGATCCGGGACGCTCTCGGCCCGATGCTGCCGCCCTGGCTGCGCGCGATCGGCGCCGAGGTCGTCGCGGTGCGCAGGCTCGGTGACGACGCCAAGGCCCTGCAACGGGCCATCACCAGCTCCGCAGCCGACCTGATCATCACCACCGGCGGTACCGCGGCCGGTCCCGTCGACCATGTCCACCCCACCCTGGGGCGTATCGGCGCCGAACTCCTCATCGACGGCGTCAAGGTGCGCCCGGGCCACCCCATGCTCCTGGCCCGCATCAAGCAGAACCAGTACCTCGTCGGCCTGCCGGGCAACCCCCTCGCGGCCGTCTCCGGGCTGCTCACGCTCGCCGAACCCCTGCTGCGCATCCTCGCCGGACGTGCGGCGGCGGAGTCGTACACGCTGCCTCTCAAGGAAGCCGTGCACGGGCACCCGTACGACACCCGGCTCGTTCCCGTCGTCCTGCGCGCCGACCGGGCCGTGCCGCTGCACTACAACGGCCCCGCGATGCTGCGTGGCATCGCGGCGGCCGACGCCCTCGCGGTCGTACCGCCGGGCGGTGCCCGCGCGGGTCAGGAGCTGGAGCTCCTTGATCTGCCCTGGGCCGCGGCAGGAATCGGGGTGTGTTTCACGTGAAACAACCGGGCCATGACGCGATTGCCCGCCAGGCGGACGAACACCTCGTGACCCATCGGGTGAAACTCCCGAAGAACGTCGTGGAACGGCCGATCCTTCAGGTCGGCAAGCGAGTGGCGATGGCCCTGCTGGTGCTCGCCGCCACGGCGTTCATCGTGTGGGTCGACCGCGACGGCTACAACGACAACTCGGACGGCGCCGTCGACCTCCTCGACGCGTTCTACTACGCGACGGTCACCCTCTCCACCACCGGATACGGCGACATCACCCCGGTCAGCGACGGCGCCCGGCTCACCAACATCTTCCTCATCACGCCGCTGCGGGTGCTGTTCTTGATCATCCTGGTCGGCACCACGCTCGAAGTCCTCACGGAACGCACCCGCGAGGAATGGCGGCAGAACCGCTGGAGGGCGGCCTTGCGAGATCACACCGTCGTTGTCGGCTTCGGTACCAAAGGGCGGTCGGCCATTGAGACCGTCTGTGCGACCGGGCTGAAGAAGGAGCAGGTCGTGGTCGTCGACCCCAACTCCAAGGTGGTCGACGCGGCGACGGCCGACGGGTATGCGGGGGTCATCGGGGACGCCACGCGCAGCGAAGTGCTGGTGCGGGCCGAGGTGAGCAAGGCGCGCCAGATCATCATCGCCACCCAGCGGGACGACACGGCCGTGCTGGTCACACTGACCGCGCGGCAGCTCAACAGCAGGGCGAAGATCGTCGCCGCGGTGCGGGAGGAGGAGAACGCGCCGCTGCTGCGCCAGTCCGGCGCGGATGCCGTGATCACCAGCGCCAGCGCGGCCGGGCGGCTGCTCGGGCTCTCCGTGCTCAGTCCCGCCGCGGGCATGGTCATGGAGGACCTCATCCAGCAGGGCAGTGGGCTCGACATCGTGGAGCGGCCGGTCATAAAGGCCGAGGTCGGCAAGGGCGCACGGGAGACGGACGACCTGGTGGTGAGTGTCGTACGGGGGCACCGGGTGCTCGGATACGACGATCCGGCCATCGGGACACTGCAGTTGACGGACCGGCTCATCACGATCGTGCGGGTGACGCCGGGTACCCATGTGGCACCCGACGCCCATCGACTCCGTACGGAATAGAGGACTGCCGGCGGTCTGCAAACGGTCTATCAGCGGTCTGACAGCGTCTATCAGCGGTGCATCAGCGGGTCACTTGCGGTTGTACAGCCGCATCGTGATCGGTCCGAAGACCAGCACGAGCAGTCCTGCCCAGCCCAGCGACCAGGCGACCTCCGCCGCCGGCCAGTCGCCCGCCATCAGGCCGCGTACCGCCGAGGACACATGGGTGATCGGGCTGTTGTTGACGAAGGCCTGGAGCCAGCCGGGCATGGTCTTCGGGTCGACGAAGACGTTCGAGAGGAAGGTCAGCGGGAAGATCACCATCATGCTGACGCCCATCACCGACTTCTCGGTGCGCAGCAGCAGTCCGAACATGGTCCAGATCCACGAGAACGCGAACGAGAAGACCAGCAGCAGCGCGATCCCGGCGACCACGCCGAGGACTCCGCCGTCCGGACGGTAGCCGAGGATCACGCCGACGACGAGCATCACCGCTGAGGCCATCGTGTAGCGCAGGGCGTCGCCGAGGAGATAGCCGACCATCACCGACGGCCGCCAGATCGGCAGCGTACGGAAGCGGTCGAAGACGCCCTTCTCGATGTCCGTGTTGACCGAGACACCCGTGTACATCGTGATCATCACGACCGACATCACCAGGATGCCCGGCAGCAGGAACTGGATGTACTCCTTGGGCGATCCGGCCAGTGCACCGCCGAAGAGGTACGTGTACATCAGCACCATCATGATCGGGAACGCGGTGACGTCGAAGAGCTGCTCGGGCACGTGCTTGATCTTGAGGATCGCCCGCCAGCCGAAGGTCAGTGACGCCGACAGGGCACTGGGCCGCGGCGGACGGTCCTTGCTGATGAGGAGCTCGGCCAGCGACTCGGCGCTGACGGGGGCGAGATCCTGGCTCTCGGTGGTCGTCACGGTGCTCATACCGCCGCCTCCTTGTCCATGGTGTCGTCGGCCGCGGGAGCCTCGGGGTCGGTCACGTGTCCGGTGAGGGCGAGGAAGACCTCGTCCAGGCTGGGCTGTCCCAGCGAGAAGTTGTCGACGATCACGCCGGTGCGGGCCAGCTCGGCGAGCGCCCGAGCGGCCTGTTCCGCCGCGCCCCGGCCATTGGCGGCGCCCGCACCGACACGGGCCGTCAGCGCCACCGGATCCGGCTCCAGCTGAACCTCGACGTCGAGGGCGATGCGCAGCACCTCCTGCGCCTGCGGGCGCTGCGCCGGATCGCGCAGCCGCAGATGTACGGAACCGGCGCCGACGGACGCCTTCAGCTCGCCCTTCGTCCCCTCGGCGATCACCTTGCCCTTGTCGATCACCGCGATCCGGGACGCCAACTGGTCGGCCTCGTCCAGGTACTGCGTGGTGAGCAGCACGGTGGTGCCCTGGGCGACGACCGCGCGCACGATGTCCCACACCTGGTTGCGGCTGCGCGGATCGAGGCCGGTGGTCGGCTCGTCGAGGAAGAGCAGGTCGGGGGTGTTGAGGATGGAGGCGGCGATGTCGATACGGCGCCGCATACCGCCCGAGTAGTGCTTGACCTGCTTGCCCGCCGCCTCGCTCAGCCCGAAGGCTTCCAGGAGCTGGGCCGAGCGGATCGCCGCCGCCCGCTTGTGATGCCCGAGGAGGCGGCCGAGCAGCACCAGGTTCTCGTTGCCGGTCAGGTCCTCGTCCACGGACGCGTACTGGCCGGTCAGGCTGACTCTTTCGCGGACCCGGTCGGCCTCCCGTACGACATCGTGGCCGAAGACGTGTGCCTGGCCGCCGTCGGGGCGCAGCAGGGTGGCCAGCATCTTCACGGTGGTCGTCTTGCCGGCGCCGTTCGGGCCGAGGACGCCGTAGACCGTGCCGGCGGGCACGGCGAGGTCTACGCCGTCGACGGCCCGGGTTTCGCCGAACGTCTTCACCAGACCCGCGGTCTCGATGGCCAGACCGGATGTCGGTGTGCTCGGTGCGCTGAGTGCGCTCATGTCTCGGTGTCCTTCCGGGTGCGTGGCTACGCAAGGGAGACCGCTGCCGTGGCGCGAACTCATCGCCCGCCGCATGAGCAATTCGCGCAGTTGTCCGTCTCCGCTGGTCGCGCGGCCATCCGCCGCCAGGGCCCTGACTTTACGTTCCCTTTGCCTACACCGTGCCTCTACCGGAGGATCCGCGCATCTCATTTACCGCGAGGAGTAGCGTCCCCCTCATGTACGCGATCACGATTCCTGAACCTGGTGGGCCCGAGGCGCTGGTGTGGGACGAGGTCCCGGATCCGGTGGCCGGTGAGGGCGAAGTGCTGGTCGAGGTGGTGGCCAGCGCTGTCAACCGTGCTGACCTGCTGCAACGGCAAGGCCTCTACAACCCGCCGCCCGGCGCGTCCCCGTACCCCGGTCTCGAGTGCTCGGGGCGCATTGTCGAGCTCGGCCCCGGTGTCTCCGGGTGGGCGGTCGGCGACGAGGTGTGCGCGCTGCTCGCGGGCGGCGGATACGCCGAGAAAGTCGCCGTTCCGGCCGGTCAGCTGCTGCCCGTGCCCGAGGGCATCGACCTCAAGCAGGCCGCCGCGCTGCCCGAGGTGACCTGCACCGTCTGGTCGAACGTCTTCATGGTGTCCCATCTCCGGCCTGCCGAGACCCTGCTCGTGCACGGCGGCTCCAGCGGTATCGGCACCATGGCGATCCAGCTGGCGAAGGCCGTCGGCGCGCGGGCCGCGGTCACGGCGGGCACCAAGGAGAAGCTCGACTTCTGCGCCGAACTGGGCGCGGACATCCTGGTCAACTACCGCGAGCAGGACTTCGTCGAGGAGATCAAGCGGGCCACCGACGGCGCGGGCGCCGACGTCATCCTCGACAACATGGGTGCCAAGTACCTGGACCGGAACGTCCAGGCACTGGCTGTCAACGGACGGCTCGCGATCATCGGCATGCAGGGCGGCATCAAGGGCGAGCTGAACATCGCCACCCTCCTCCACAAGCGTGCCGCCGTCACCGCGACCTCGCTGCGCGTCCGCCCGCTGGGTGAGAAGGCGGCGATCGTGGCGGCCGTACGCGAGCATGTGTGGCCGCTGCTCGCCTCCGGACACGTACGCCCGGTCGTCGACCGTGAGCTGCCGATGAACGACGCGGCGGAGGGGCATCGGGTGCTGGAGGGCAGCGGACACATCGGGAAGGTGCTGCTGGTCGCTCCCTAGCTCCCTAGGAGGCGCGTCGCTCGGGCGTTTCTGCCGCGCGCTTCCCAGGGGGGGCGCGCCTCCCGAGCGGTTCAGCCGCGCCGGATGCGCAGGGCGAGGAACGCCAGCCCCAGACCCAGCCCGATGAGGATCAGCCCGCTGCCCAGCGGCACGATCTGGAGTACCGGTGCCGGGGTGCCTCCGGTGCGGCCGACGCTCTGCCGTACGGGGATCACGGCAGCCTGCGACGGCTCGGAGGCGGCGCTCGCCTCCGGGACGGCGGGGTCGCGATCCGTGTACGTCGGGTCCGCGGGCCCGGTCTCCGACTGCCGCCCGGGCTCCTCGCGCCCGGGCCGCGCACGGCCCTCACCCGGCACGCTCCCCGCACGGGAGGCATCGGCGCTGGGGTCGGGGGCGTACAAAGGGGCGTACAAAGGGCCGTACGAAAGGGCGTGTGCGGCGGCGTACGAGGCGGCGTACGAAGGCGCCGCCGCCCCGGTCGTCAGGGTCAGCAGCAGTCCCGCCACGTGCAGCGCGCGGAGCCATGGAGTCACGCCCGTGACCCCCTCCCGGTGAGGAGTCCATGATCAGTGGGTCAAGCCTCACATGCCCCCTTTGCCCCGGCATCTCGGCTGCTCCCTTTGCTCACGGTGCCTCGGAGGACTTGGGCCGGGGGGTGCCGCGGTGGACGAGTGCGAGACAATGGGCGGCATGGAGATGCCGAGGAACGAACGGTCGCCGGAGAACCCTCAGATCCTGGTCCTGGGCCAGGACGGAATGGCTCTCGGTGGCGCCGGAGACGAGGACTCCCGCGAGATCCCGGTGACGGAGATGGTGGAACAGCCCGCCAAGGTGATGCGCATCGGAAGCATGATCAAGCAGCTGCTTGAGGAGGTGCGTGCAGCACCTCTGGACGAGGCGAGCCGCGTCCGGCTGAAGGAGATCCACGCGAGTTCCGTGAAGGAACTGGAGGACGGCCTGGCCCCCGACCTGGTCGACGAGTTGGAGCGGCTCTCCCTTCCGTTCACGGACGAGGCGATTCCCTCGGACGCCGAACTGCGCATCGCACAGGCACAGTTGGTGGGCTGGCTGGAGGGCCTCTTCCACGGGATCCAGACCACGCTCTTCGCCCAGCAGATGGCGGCGAGGGCACAGTTGGAGTCGATGCGCCGAGCCCTTCCGCCGGGCGCCGGCGGCGCGGAGGAGGACGAGGACCCCCGCACGGGCGGCCGCTCGGGCGGACCGTACCTGTAACCCCCGGCAGCCGCACCCGGACAACGAAACGAGCCCGGCACGAAGGTGCCGGGCTTTTTCGTACCTCGATCAGGCCGCGGATCAGGACGGATTACCCGTCGACACCTTCAGCTCGATCTCGGGCATGTCCGCCGGGTCGACATCCGTGCCTTCGGAGGGGAACTGGTCCATGACCGTGCCCTCGCCGTAGGTGTTCTCGTCGACATATTCGATCTTCATCTGCCAACCCGCGGCCTGGAAGCAGGACTTGACCGACTTGAGGTACTTGTAGGAGAAGTCCGGGACCTGGATCTTCTTCTCGTCGTTGTACGACTCCTCCGGCTCCGTGCACTTCTCCGTCTCGATGGTCTTCGTCGTGTCCGGCCCCTTGTGGCCCGCCACCACGGAAGGCGACTGGCTGGCCTCGCTGCCGCCGCCCGTGTCGTCGTCGCCGATTCCGCTGTACAGCGCCAGCGCCGCGATCAGGCCGCCGACCGCGACGACCGCGACCACGATCGAGCCGACGACAACCCCCTTGGCGCTCTTGCGGTCGCCCCCGGGGCCGCCCGGCTGGGAAGTCGGGTACTGGGGCGTCAGGTTGTACGGCGGAGGGGTGGAGACGCCCTGCTGCGGGGAGTATGCCGAGGCCACCGGCGGTGTCAGATAGCCGCCCTGCTGCGGATAGCCGTACGACGGAGCCGGAGTCGGGTGCGGGGTGGGTGCGGGCGTCGGCGGACCGTAGGCACCCGGCTGGTAAGGCGTCTGGACCGGACCTGGCGCCGGAGCGGCCTGGTCGACGGGCGGGAAGACCGCGGAGGCGACGCCCGCGCCGCTCGACGTGCGGGCGCCCGGCACGATGCTCGGCGCGGCGGCGTGCAGTGAGTGGGCGACGCGCAGGCACTCGTCGCGCATCGCCTCGGCGCTGGGAAACCGCTCGTTCGGGTTCTTCTTCAGCGCGCGGGCGATCAGCGCGTCCACGGCCGGGGGCAGCGAGCGGTTGACCGAGGAGGGCGCGACCGGCTCCTCCTGGACATGCGCGTACGCGATGGCCAGCGGCGAGTCCGCCTCGAACGGCAGTCGGCCGGTGGTGAGTTGGAAGAGCATGATGCCGACGGAGTACAGGTCGGACCTGGCGTCCACGGCTCTGCCGAGGGCCTGCTCCGGCGAGAGGTACTGCGGTGTGCCGACGACCATTCCGGTCTGGGTCATCGAGGTGACACCGGACTGCATGGCGCGGGCGATGCCGAAGTCCATCACCTTGACGACGCCGCGCTTGGTCATCATCACGTTGCCCGGCTTGATGTCCCGGTGGACCAGGCTCATCTCGTGGCTGATCTCCAGGGCGGCCAGCACATCCGCGGTGATCTTGAGGGCCTTGTCCGCGGGCATGGCGCCGTACTGCGCGATGTCCTGGTCGAGCACCGACCCGAGCGGGCGGCCCTCGACGTACTCCATGACGATGTACGGCGTCGTCATGCCGTCCAGGAGGTCCTCGCCGGTGTCGAAGACCGAGACGATGTTCGTGTGCGTGAGCTTCGCCACCGACTGGGCCTCGCGGCGGAACCGCTCGCGGAAGGCCTGCTCGCGGCCGAGCTCGGTGTGCAGCGTCTTGATGGCGACCTGGCGGTCGAGCACCGAGTCGTACGCGAGATGGACCGAGGCCATGCCGCCCTCGCCGAGCAGATCACGCAGCTGGTAGCGGCCGCCGGCGACCGCACGCCCCGCGTACCGGCCCTGTGCGCCGTCCTGGCTCATCTTCTGCGTCCCCCATCGGCGCGGCGGCAGCTGCTGATGGCTCCCGCGGTCCGTGACTCGATTGTCGTGATCGATGATGTGATCTGCCCGGTGATCGGCCGGAGTTCAGTGATCGATTGGCTCATTCCCGGCCAAGTCTGCCCGAGGGCACTGACACGTCAAGTTCGGTGCCCGTTCCGTGACCGTCTGAGAAAGAAGCGTCGCGGAAGCGTTACAGGTGCCGTACGGCCGGTACACAGGATTTGCACGCGGGTACCCGCGACGGGTTGGATGGCCGATCCATCCCACTTCCGTCTCGGACCGGAGCCTTGCGCGGAGCCTGTAGCGTGGCCCGACGGAGACCGTGACAACCACCGCGCAGACCGCGGGTAGAAACGACGGCGAGGACTGATGGCACAGCAGCAGCGCGCTCAGGGCCCGTCCGACCCCGAGGCGACTGGCGGCGGTATGTCGGATGCGCCGGAGCTGTGGGGTAACGGCGGGCTGGTCGGCGATGGCCGGTATCGGCTCACCCACAGGCTGGGCCGGGGCGGCATGGCCGAGGTGTTCGCGGCCGAGGACGTACGCCTGGGACGCACCGTCGCGGTAAAGCTGCTCCGCTCCGACCTGGCCGAGGACCCGGTCTCCAAGGCCCGTTTCACACGCGAGGCCCAGTCGGTCGCCGGCCTCAACCACCACGCGGTCGTCGCCGTGTACGACTCCGGCGAGGACGCGGTCGGCTCCCGGGTCGTCCCGTACATCGTGATGGAGATCGTCGAGGGCCACACGATCCGCGACCTGCTGATCAACGCCGAGGCCCCCGGGCCGGAGCAGGCGCTGATCATCGTCTCCGGTGTCCTGGAGGCGCTCGCCTACTCGCACCAGCACGGCATCGTGCACCGCGACATCAAGCCGGCGAACGTGATCATCACGGAGACCGGCGCGGTCAAGGTGATGGACTTCGGCATCGCGCGCGCCCTGCACGGCGCGCAGTCGACGATGACCCAGACCGGCATGGTCATGGGCACGCCGCAGTACCTCTCCCCCGAGCAGGCGCTCGGCAAGGCCGTCGACCACCGCTCCGACCTGTACGCGACGGGCTGCCTGCTCTACGAACTCCTCGCGCTGCGGCCCCCGTTCACCGGTGAGACGCCGCTGTCCGTGGTGTACCAGCACGTCCAGGACATCCCGGTGCCCCCCTCCGAGGTCTCCGACGCGGCGCCGCCGGAGCTCGACGGGCTGGTCATGCGCTCCCTCGCGAAGGAGCCGGACGACCGGTTCCAGACCGCGGAGGAGATGCGCGGGCTCGTCCAGTACGGGCTTCAGATGCTGTACGACCAGGGCAGCCACACCGGCACCTGGAACACGGGCCCTGTCGACATGCACGGCGGACAGCGCACCCCGGCGGCGGGCTTCGCCGGTACGGCCGCGCTGCCGCATCCCGGCGACTCCGGCACGTCGCAGATCCCGCAGCCGATCCTGCCGAGCGGGTACGGCGGCGGGGACGACGGCGGCTTCGAGGGGCACGGCAACAAGGGCGGCGGCCGCGGCAAGCTGTGGATCCTCGCGGTCCTCGCGGTGATCGCCATCGCGGCGGGTGTCGCGTTCGCGCTCAACAGCGCCGGTGGCGGTGACGGCGGGGCCGGCACGACGCAGTCGCCCACGACGTCGTCGTCGGCCACCGAGGGCAGCGACTCCAGCGCGACCCCCAGCGACGAGGCCACGAACGACCCCACCGACGAATCGACGGACAACGACAACAGCACGGGCTCCGGCTCGGGCTACACACCGTCGTACACGCCGTCTCCGAGTTACAGCAGTGAGCCGTCGGACGAGCCCTCGGACGAGCCGAGCGAGACGACGCCGACCACCACGGAGCCGACGGACGAGCCGACCACCACGGAGCCGACGGACCCGGTGACGGAGGAGCCGACGGACCCCGGGGGCGTCACCGGTGGCCCCCCGGGCGGCCTGACCGGCAACTGACCCGGCGGGCGAAACACCCTCCACGCGCGCGTGCGGCCCAAAACGGGCTCCACGCGCGCGTGCAGTTTGTGACCGGACGGGTTATGACCGGACGGGCACACGGGCACAGACGTGGGGATCACCCCGCGAACGCTTCGCACACCGCCTCGTACTCCCGCGTCCACCACACCGCCAGCGCCGACGCCGCAGGGAACTGCGGATCGGCGCGGGTGTCTCCGCGCTCGTAGTGCCAGCGCAGTATCCAGAAGTCGTTGAGGCGCTCCCACCACACGCGGTGCACGGCGGCGGCGAGTTCGGAGGGGGCGGCGCCCGCGGTACGCCGGTACGCGCGCGCGTAGGCCCGTACTTTCGTCAGGTCGAGGGCGCCGACGGGACGTACGAAGAAGATCACCGCGGCGCGTACCGCCTCCTCGGCGCGGGGCTGGACGCCCAGCCGGTCCCAGTCGACGATCGCGGCCGGTTCGCCGTCGCGGTAGAGCAGGTTGAACGGGTGGAAGTCGCCGTGCACCCAGCCCACCGAAGCGCCCTGCGGCGGCCGTCGGTCGGCATGCCGTTCCAGGAGAGCGCGCCGTTCCAGGAGCCGGTGCCGGGCCAGTTCGTCGAAGGCGTCGGACGGGCGGTGGCGGCGCACGCGGGCGAGCAGGTGGTCGATGAGCGCGAAGGTGTCGGCGGGGTCGGCACCGTCGGCCGGGGCGGCACCGGGCGACGGAGCGGCCGCGGGCGACAGGGCCGTACCCGCCGACAGGGCGGCACCTTCGGCCGGTTTCACCGGCCCGCGTCCCTCCGCCGGCATCACCTGCTCCAGGCTCGCGTGGACGACACCCAGGAGCGCCCCCAGCCGCGCGCACTGCTCCGTGGTGAGCTGGGCGCCGTGCCGGTGCCGTCCGTCGACCCATGGGTGCAGTGCGTACGCGTGACCCCCGACGACGGCGACCGTGCGGCCGTCGGTGCCGGTCAGCGGCGGGGCGACCGGGACGCCGAGGTCCGCGAGGCGCTGGGTCGCCCGGTGCTGGCGGGCGATCGCGGCGGGGTCGGCGGTCTCCGGGTCGAAATGGTGCTTGAGGAAGTACCGGCCGCGGGTGGTGCACAGCCGGTAGCCGCGGTTGAGCAGCCCCTGGTCGACGGGTTCGCAGGTCAGCGCGGACCCGGCGGCGTACTGGCGGAGGAGGGCGCCCAGAGGGGGCGCGTGAGACACAGGGGGTGGTACGGAAGAGCGCGGCACGCGGCAGATGCT
This sequence comes from Streptomyces sp. NPDC093544, assembly GCF_040683495.1. Classification (NCBI taxonomy): domain Bacteria; kingdom Bacillati; phylum Actinomycetota; class Actinomycetes; order Kitasatosporales; family Streptomycetaceae; genus Streptomyces; species Streptomyces sp. NPDC093544. The sequence goes on from NZ_JBFBEA010000023.1 coordinate 56,907, forward strand.
AGGCCAAGAAAAGGCCTCTGACCTTGGGTTTGTCACACACAGTCGCACTGCTCGCAAGATCGGTCACAGAACGTGCTGGAACCGCCGTTCCAGGCCACCGTCCGTCGCGTGCACGGTGCAGAACTGCGGCTCGATACCCAGATAGACCGGCTCGTAGGGCTCGCCGTCCACGAGACGCGGCGCGGGGCCGAAGCGCTCCAGCTGAACCTCGGTCGGCTCGGCGGTCTCGCACTGGCCCACGATCTGCGCGGTCCACAGGCCCTCGCCCGGCCGCGCGGAACCCAGGTTGTCGGTGCCGTACGCGACGATGCTGTCGGCGCACGCCTGGTGGTAGCCGAGGTTCTGGGGCATGCGCAGCAGGACGCGGCCGTCGGCCACTATGTGCCGGGCGAACGCGAGGAAGGGCAGCGCGCGCATGCTGGTGGCCATCCGGCCGTAGTCGGTGCGGGCGATCAGTTCCACGGCGAACCGCTCGTCGATCGGCTGGTCGTTGGCCGGCTGTGCGTCGGGCATACGACTAATTTCCGGCACCCGGAAGACCGGGAAAAGGGCCACCAGCCCTCTGACGGGGGGCCATAAGTCCCGAATTAAGCCCCAATGGCCACCTACTACCTACTGACGCTGCTGCTGTTCCACCTGTAGGCGGGCCACGTACGCCGCCGCCTGGGACCGCCGCTCCATCCCCAGCTTGGACAGCAGACTCGACACATAGTTCTTGATCGTCTTCTCGGCGAGATGCAGCCGCTCGCCGATCGCGCGATTGGTGAGTCCCTCGCCGATCAGGTCGAGGATCTTGCGCTCCTGCTCGGTGAGGTGGCCGAGCTTGTCGTCGCTCTTGGCGCCGCCGCCGTCGCGCAGCCGCTCCAGGACGCGGGCGGTGGCCTCCGGGTCGAGCAGGGACTTCCCGGCGGCGACCTCGCGTACGGCCGTGAGTAGTTCGTTGCCGCGGATGGCCTTGAGGACATAGCCCGAGGCGCCCGCCATGATCGCGTCGAAGAGAGCCTCGTCGTCGGCGTACGAAGTCAGCATCAGGCACTTGATGTCCGCGTTCTGGGAGCGGATCTCGCGGCAGACCTCCACACCGCTGCCGTCCGGTAGCCGTACGTCCAGGACGGCGACGTCCGGGCGGGTGGCCGGAATCCGTGCCAGCGCGTCGGCCGCGGTGCCGGCCTCGCCGATCACCTCGATGTCGTCCTCGCCCGCGAGCAGCTCATGGACGCCGCGCCGGACCACTTCGTGATCGTCGAGGAGAAATACGGTGATTTTCCCGTTTTCATGCACGCTGTCAGTGTCACACACGGCCATTGGCCCTGCCCCGGGGTGAACTCTTCCCGTGCCCGGGGTGGCCGGGATAACGTGCCGGTGTTCCGGCCCCCTGCAAGGCTGTTACCAGTGCTGTGACCAGCGGCTGTTCCCGACCGAGGCGATGTACTTGGACGTCCGACTGAAAAGTAGTTGGAAATCCGAGCAAAAACGCAGGTCAGGAGGGGTCTCACAGATTTGTGAGGCACTGGGTAACGTGGCTGTTGCAGGGCACTCGCCGGGGCACCTGTCACGTCTGTTCCCGGCCGAGTGCACCCACCCCGTGCACGGGTACTGGAGCAGGCGAGCCGCACTGGCCGACCGGCAACCCCGGGGGCCGGACCGACGGAGGAGTACACGTGACCGTGGAGAGCACTGCCGCGCAGAAGCCGCGACGCAGCGCCGGTACGAAGAGCGCCGCAAGCGCCGGCACGACCGGTTCGAAGAGCGCCGCGAGCACCGGCACGACCGGGACGAAGCGTGCCGCGAGCACCGGTGCCAAGCGCGCCGGCGCCAAGAAGGCACCGGGCGCCGGCCCTCAACTCATTCAGCTGCTGACCCCCGAGGGCAAGCGGGTCAAGGACGCCACGTACGACCCGTACGTCGCCGACATCACCCCCGAAGAGCTGCGCGGCCTGTACCGGGACATGGTGCTGACCCGCCGTTTCGACGCCGAGGCCACCTCACTGCAGCGCCAGGGCGAGCTGGGTCTGTGGGCCTCCCTGCTCGGCCAGGAGGCCGCCCAGATCGGCTCCGGGCGCGCCACCCGCGAGGACGACTACGTCTTCCCGACCTACCGCGAGCACGGCGTCGCCTGGTGCCGCGGGGTCGACCCGGCCAACCTGCTCGGCATGTTCCGCGGTGTGAACAACGGCGGCTGGGACCCGAACACCAACAACTTCCACCTGTACACGATCGTCATCGGCGCACAGACGCTGCACGCCACCGGCTACGCCATGGGCATCACCAAGGACGGCGCCGACTCGGCCGTGATCGCGTACTTCGGGGACGGCGCCTCCAGCCAGGGCGACGTCGCCGAGTCCTTCACCTTCTCCGCGGTCTACAACGCCCCCGTCGTGTTCTTCTGCCAGAACAACCAGTGGGCCATCTCCGAGCCGACCGAGAAGCAGACCCGCGTCCCGCTCTACCAGCGCGCGCAAGGCTTCGGCTTCCCCGGCGTTCGCGTCGACGGCAACGACGTCCTCGCCTGCCTGGCCGTCACCAAGTGGGCCCTTGAGCGGGCCCGCCGCGGCGAGGGCCCCACCCTGGTCGAGGCGTTCACCTACCGCATGGGCGCGCACACCACCTCCGACGACCCGACCAAGTACCGGGCCGATGAGGAGACCGAGTCCTGGCAGGCCAAGGACCCGATCCTTCGCCTGCGCACCTATCTCGAGGCCGCAAACCACGCGGACGAGGGATTCTTCGCGGAACTCGAAGCCGAGAGCGAGGCGTTGGGCAAACGAGTACGCGAAGTCGTACGGGCCATGCCGGACCCGGACCACTTCGCCATCTTCGAGAACGTGTACGCGGACGGGCACGCGCTCGTCGACGAGGAGCGGGCCCAGTTCGCCGCCTACCAGGCGTCGTTCGCGGATGAAGGGGAGGACAAGTAGCGATGACCGCGGAAAAGATGGCGCTGGCCAAGGCGATCAACGAATCGCTGCGCAAAGCCCTGGAAACCGACCCCAAGGTCCTGATCATGGGCGAGGACGTCGGCAAGCTCGGCGGGGTCTTCCGGGTCACCGACGGACTCCAGAAGGACTTCGGCGAGGACCGGGTCATCGACACCCCGCTCGCCGAGTCGGGCATCGTCGGCACGGCGATCGGCCTCGCGCTGCGCGGCTACCGCCCGGTCGTGGAGATCCAGTTCGACGGTTTCGTCTTCCCGGCCTACGACCAGATCGTCACGCAGCTGGCGAAGATGCACGCGCGAGCGCTCGGCAAGATCAAGCTCCCCGTCGTCATTCGCATTCCGTACGGCGGTGGGATCGGCGCCGTCGAGCACCACTCGGAGTCCCCCGAGGCGCTGTTCGCGCACGTGTCGGGCCTGAAGGTGGTCTCCCCGTCGAACGCGTCCGACGCCTACTGGATGATGCAGCAGGCCATCCAGAGCGACGACCCGGTGATCTTCTTCGAGCCGAAGCGGCGGTACTGGGACAAGTCCGAGGTCAACACGGAGGCGATTCCCGGGCCGCTGCACAAGGCGCGGGTGGTGCGCGAGGGCACCGACCTGACGCTGGCGGCGTACGGCCCGATGGTGAAGGTGTGTCTGGAGGCCGCGGCGGCTGCCGAGGAGGAGGGGAAGTCGGTCGAGGTCCTGGACCTGCGGTCGATGTCCCCGCTCGACTTCGACTCCGTCCAGGTCTCGGTGGAGAAGACCCGTCACCTGGTCGTGGTGCACGAGGCGCCGGTGTTCCTGGGGACGGGCGCGGAGATCGCCGCCCGGATCACGGAGCGGTGCTTCTACCACCTGGAAGCACCTGTCCTGCGGGTCGGCGGCTATCACGCGCCGTATCCGCCGGCACGCCTGGAGGACGAGTATCTTCCGGGCCTGGACCGGGTGCTCGACGCCGTCGACCGCTCGCTTGCGTACTGAGGAGAGGGTCGTGACGACGATGACTGAGAACGCGTCGGGACTCCGCGAGTTCAAGATGCCCGATGTGGGCGAGGGGCTCACCGAGGCGGAGATCCTCAAGTGGTACGTACAGATCGGTGACCAGGTCAGTGACGGTCAGGTGGTCTGCGAGGTCGAGACGGCGAAGGCGGCTGTGGAGCTGCCGATTCCGTACGACGGTGTGGTGCGCGAACTCCGTTTCCCCGAGGGGACGACGGTGGACGTCGGCCAGGTGATCATCGCGGTGGAGGTCGCCGGAGGGGCGGGGTCGCCTGCCGTCGAGGCCACCGCGGCGCCTGTTGAAGAGTCTGTTGAAGCGCCCGCCGCCGAGCAGGCCAAGGCCCAGCAGCCCAAGTCCGAGCAGCCCAAGGGCGAGGGCCGCACGCCGGTTCTCGTCGGCTACGGCGTCGCCGTGTCCTCCACCAAGCGGCGCCCCCGCAAGGGCGCCGAGGTTCCCGCCCAGGCGGCCGAGCCGGTCTACGCGGCTTCGGCGATCCAGGCCGTCCAGGCCGAGCTGAACGGACACGGGCACGGGCACTCCGCGTCCGTGGTGGCCCGTCCGCTGGCCAAGCCCCCGGTCCGCAAGCTCGCCAAGGACCTCGGCGTCGACCTGGCGACGATCATCCCGGCCGGCTCGGACGGGATCATCACGCGCGAAGATGTGCACGCGGCGGTGGCACCGGCGCCGACCGCTTTGGCGCCGACCGCTCCGGAGCCGGTCGTCCAGCAGCCCGTGGCCGCTTCTGCCCAGTTCACGGCGCCCGTCGCCTCGTACGACACCGCGCGTGAGACCCGTATCCCGGTCAAGGGTGTCCGCAAGGCGACGGCCGCGGCGATGGTCGGTTCGGCGTTCACCGCGCCGCATGTCACCGAGTTCGTGACGGTTGATGTGACGCGCACGATGAAGCTCGTCGAGGAGCTCAAGCGGGCCCCCGCCGAGTCCGGGATGCAGGGTCTGCGGGTGAACCCGCTGCTCCTGATCGCCAAGGCCCTGCTGGTCGCCATCAAGCGCAACCCGGACATCAACGCGTCCTGGGACGAGACCGCTCAGGAGATCGTCCTCAAGCACTACGTGAACCTGGGCATCGCGGCCGCCACCCCGCGCGGCCTGCTCGTCCCGAACATCAAGGACGCGCACGCCAAAACCCTGCCTCAACTGGCTCAGTCTCTCGGCGAGTTGGTCTCCACGGCTCGTGAGGGCAAGACCTCCCCGGCCGCGATGCAGGGCGGCACGGTCACCATCACCAACGTCGGCGTCTTCGGCATCGACACCGGCACGCCGATCCTCAACCCCGGCGAGGCGGCCATCCTCGCCGTCGGCACGATCAAGCTCCAGCCCTGGGTCCACAAGGGCAAGGTCAAGCCCCGCCAGGTCACCACGCTGGCGCTGTCCTTCGACCACCGCCTGGTGGACGGGGAGTTGGGCTCCAAGGTGCTGGCCGATGTGGCGGCGATCCTGGAGCAGCCGAAGCGGCTGATTACTTGGGCGTGACCCGAGAACCCCGGGCTGTCGTCCGTGAAGAGTCCCGTCGGCGAATCCGTTCAGTTCGGTGAGACGTCTTTAGCCAATTGGTAGTTGAGTCCCAGCGACACGCCGCGCCTACGGCGTGCCGCTGGGACTCTCGGCACAATCGCCGCCTTCGTCGGCACCATTCAGTTCCGCCCAGACCGTCTTGCCCACGGTGAGGTTCTCGACGGCCCAGCGGCTGGCGAGCACGCGAACGATGAGCAGGCCTCGCCCGAACTGGTCGCTGTCCTGCGCCGTACGGGGCTCCGGCAGGCGCTCGCCCTTCGGATCGGTGACGGCGATCCGTAACACCTGGCCGATGAGCGACGTCTCCACGCGGAACAGCCGGTCCCGCAGACATCCATGCAGCAGCGCGTTCGTGCACAACTCGCTTGCCAGCAGCGCCGCGTCACCGGCTGCGCCGGGATGGCCCCACTCGGCGGCGAGGCGGGCCACCCGTCTGCGCGCGCGGGGGATGCTCTGCGGATACGGGGTGTAGCTGACGGCGTCGTAGCGGTCGGGCCTGTGCGGATTGTTCTTGGGGCGGTCGGGGTCGCAGGAGCCGGTCATGGGCGCACCTCCTTGTGCGGGCCGGGTGCCCGGGCGGCTGCCAGGTGGGTGGGGGGAGGTGGCTCAGCCGTACGGCCCTGGGGTGGGCAGCGCGGTGCACTTCCGCCAACTGGTGTCGCTGGGTGGGCGATTGAGTACTGACGGTAACGTCCGTGAGCAACTGTGTTCAAGTTCTGTGCGAGAAATATCTACTCGAACTTGCTTGCTCGCAGTGCGGAGACGGCACAGACTGTGACCGACTCAGTGGGAGGGAGCCTGGGATGACAGGTAGGAACCTTGATCGCGGTACGTCAGTGTCGACGGTGCTGGCGCGCCGACTGGGTGGCGAGCTACTGCGTATGCGCGAGGCGTGCGGGCTGCGTCAGCCGCATGCAGCCGAGACTTTGTCGGCGTCGGTGGCCAAGGTCGCGAAGATGGAACGCGGGTGGGTGCCGATGCGTGATCCGGACATCCGTGCGCTGTGTCACCTGTACGGCGAGAACGACGAGGCGGTGCTCGGGAGGCTGCTGACGCTTGCGCGGACGGACCGTGAGAGACGCAAGGCCCGCGGCTGGTGGAATCAGTACCCGCAGCTTCCTGCCATGATCGAGTACGTGGCCCTGGAAGACATCGCCACGAGTATGCGCACCTGGGAACTTGCCTTCGTCCCAGGCCTGTTGCAGACGCCTGACTACGCGCGGGCCGTGGCCGTCGGTGCGGGGTCCTGGGAGGACCCGGGCGAGATCGAACCTTTCGTGGAGGCGCGGCTGGCCCGCCAGGCGCGACTGCGATCGGACCGACCATTGGAGCTGTGGGCGGTGATACACGAGGGGGCGCTACGCCAACTCGTCGGTGGCCGCGACGTGATGAAGGAACAGTTGGGGCATCTGCTGGACCTGGCGCACATGGGCACGGTGAAGGTACAGGTTGTGCCCTTTCTGGCCGGTGCCAACCCGGGCATGATCGGGGCGTTCAGCATTGTCTCGTTCGCTGAACCCGGGGCTCTGGACGTCGTACATATGGACGTACCCTCTTCTACGCTTTGGCTGGAGAGCGAGGAGGACGCCACCCGGCACAGCCGGATCTTCGATCGCATCGCGCGGATGGGGCTGGCGGAACGCAACGCTCTCGAACTGATCGAAGCCATTCGCAAGGAGATGTAGACCCGGTGACCGAGTTTGTGTTCGTGAAGTCCACCTATAGCGGCGGCGATGCCGGACAACAGTGCGTCGAAGTCGCCCCCAACATCCCCGGCACCGTCGCCGTCCGTGACTCCAAGGACGTGGATGGGCCCATACTCCGCGTCGCCCCCTCCGCCTGGGCGGCGTTCGCCGGGTTCGCCGCCGCACAAGATGCCGACGCCTGACGGCGAAACGTACGGAAACCGGCACACGCCGGCCCCCGTCACGTACGCTCAGGCGCCGAGCGGTCGGCCGCAAACTCGACTTGCGACCGGCCGCTCAACCACCCTCACTCGGCTGCGGTCAAGGCCGATCCAGTACGTAGACGAGTGCGCCGTCCTCCGCGCCGCCCCTGGATCGGATGCACGCATGCCTTCGCATGAACCGCAGGCACTCGTTGACCCGATGGGCGTTCAGGCCCGTCCGCGCCGCGAGAGCCTCCAGCGACATCCGGATCTCACCGTGCTCGGCAAGCACGGGTGCGATCGTGACAGCCACGGCCCACACGTCCTCGGTCACGGACATCCGTGACTTCCAGTCCGCGAGGAGGGCTTCGGCACTCGGCCGGTACGGGTCCGCCGGAGCTGCCGGGCGCTCCGCCGTGACAGGACGGAACGCCTCCAGCGCGTCCGCGATCCGATCCATGGCATCCGCCATCCGGGACTGCACTCGCGCCGAGGCCCGTTGCGCCTCGGCGAACTCCTCGTCCAGCCGTACGTTGCGCTCCTCGAGCCGCATGATCGCGTCGGCGACCTGCGCGGGCATCGCGTACGCCACGGGACCGCCCGGGTCGCGGGGCTGTACCTCCGCCTTGGGGAGGGCGTACGAACCGTCTCGCTGGACCGTGATGATGACTTCCGCGACCCATTGTTTGAAGGGCCGCGTCTCCGGCTTCGTCGTAGCCGCGATGAGCATGATGAGCCCGTTCAGGTTCACCATGTTCATCGACTTCTTGAAGCCGTGACCAGCCGGAACGTCCAAAGCGTAACGTGTGGTTACGCTTTCGAGTTGGGTTCGGAATTCGTCCGGCACGTGATCTTTCAGGGTCTTTCTCGGGTTGGTGTACCCAAGCTCGCCGAGAACATCCGCCGCCGGAAACCAATGGCTCCCGTCCGGCATCGTCAGCCTCCGCACCCGGGCCCCTGTAGCCCCGTACACGAAGTCGTTGATGTCGATCGCGTCGGTCCGGGACGCTGTGGTCGACGTCGTGTCGTGTTCGCTCATACGAACCACCTCCTCGGCGGAACGTAGATCGACATACAACGCATATGCCAACAGGATCCGGGATGTTCATCACTCCGAGCGCAGATCACGCAAATCCCTGCGCAGGTGCCCCAGAACGTGGTGAGCACATGAAGGGGGCCCGCCGCATTTACGCGGCAGGCCCCCTTCCCGTATGCCTGAAATCCCGGAAACTACCGGTTACTTCGCGAAGGCGTAATTCATCAGCTTCTTCGCGTCCGATTCACGGGCGGTGATGGACGTGGAGGCGAGGACCGTGCCGATGACGGTCTTGCCGTTGCGGGTGGCCGCGAAGACGAGGCAGTACTTGGCCTCGGCGCCGGAGCCGGTCTTCACGCCGATCGTGCCGGTGTAACTGCTGAGCAGACCGTTCGTGTTGGTCCACTTGCCCATGGTGCGGGTGGAGCCGGTCTTCGTGATGGTCTTCGCCGTGTACGACTTCGCCTTCACGACCGTCTTGAACGTGGAGTTCTTCAGCGCGCTGCTGGCGATCTTCGTCAGGTCGCGGGGCGTCGAGTAGTTGGAGCCGCTGCCGATGCCGTCGAACGAGTCGAAGTGCGTGTTCGTCAGGCCGAGGTTCTTCGCGGAGGTGTTCATCTTGGCGATGAACGACTTCACGCGCTTGTCACGCGTCGTGCCCGTGCCGAACTTGTCGGCGAGGGCGTACGCGGCGTCGCAGCCGGACGGCAGCATCAGCCCGTAGAGGAGCTGACGGACGGTGACCTTGTCGCCGACGATCAGGTGGGCGGAGGAGGCGCCCTTCGACACGATGTAGTCGCTGTAGGCCTTCTGGATCGTGACCTTGGCGTCCAGGTTGAGGTTCGCCTGGGAGAGCACGACCTTGGCGGTCATGATCTTGGTGGTGGAGCCGGTGGAGAGGCGGGTGTCCGCCTTCTTCGTGTACAGGGACGTGCCCGTCCCGTTGTTCATCACGTAGCCGCCCTTGGCGGCGATCGTGGGCGTGGTGAGGGCCTGTGCGGGAGCCGCGCTGAGGGCTCCGGTCGCGATCATGGCGCCGGTCGTGACGACTACGGCGGCAGCTCTGCGGACGCGCGTGCCCTTAATGCCGGTTATCAAGTTTCCTACCCCGATTACGTTAAATGCCCAAGGAGCGCGGCTACATGGGAGTGCCGCCTCTCGTGTGACACGTAAGTCGCACGAAAGGTTGTGCGGTTAATTGAAGAAGTGTTCGTGCGTCCCGCGTCCGCATTCTGGAAGGGGCGCGACGATGCGTACGTGTTGTATCTATGCTGTGCGCATGCCCTCCGCGCCGTCCCCCGCAGTGACCCCGCCCACTACTACCGCTCCCGCGCCGATGACCGCTCCCGTGAAACAACCCCCCGCCGCCGAACGCGTCTACGCGCACGTCAAGCAGGGTGTCCTGGAACGCCGTTACGGAGGCGGCACGCTGCTCACCGAGGGTGAGCTCGCCGAGGCCGTGGGGGTCTCGCGCACGCCGGTGCGTGAGGCGCTGCTCCGGCTCGAGGTGGAGGGGCTGATCAAGCTCTACCCGAAGAAGGGCGCGCTCGTCCTGCCCGTCTCCGCGCAGGAGATCGCGGACGTCGTGGAGACGCGGCAGCTCGTCGAGGGCCACGCGGCGCGCAAGGCCGTACCGGCATCGCCGCAGCTCATCGCCCGCCTGGAGGAACTGCTCGCCGAGCAGAAGGAGCAGGCCGCCGCCGGGGACCTGGCCGCCGCGGCCGTCACCGACCGCTGTTTCCACGCAGAGATCGTCCGCAGCGGCGGCAACGAGATCCTCTCCCGGCTCTACGACCAGCTCCGCGACCGGCAGTTGAGGATGGGCGTAGCCGTGATGCACGCCCACCCCGACCGGATCACCAAGACGCTCGTCGAGCACGAGCAGATTCTCCAGGCGCTGCGCTCCGGTGACGCGGAGGCCGTCGTCGGCCTCATCCACGGGCACGTCAGCTGGTTCTCCAACCTTGCCCGGGGCGAGGTCCGATGAGTTCCTCAGCCACGCTGCCCGGGGATCCGCCCGGCGGTAGGCGGGCCATCGCGGTCTGGGGCGTGGGCGTCTCCGTCTACTTCGTCGCCGTCATCTTCCGTACGTCGCTGGGGGTGGCCGGCCTCGACGCGGCGGACCGCTTCCACATCAACGCCTCCGCCCTCTCCACCTTCTCGATCCTCCAGCTTCTCGTCTACGCGGGCATGCAGATACCCGTGGGCCTGCTGGTCGACAGTCTCGGCACCAAGAAGGTGCTGACCATCGGCGTAGTGCTGTTCACGGCAGGGCAGTTGGGCTTCGCGTTCTCCCCCTCGTACGAGATGGCGCTCGCTTCGCGCGCGCTCCTCGGCTGCGGCGACGCGATGACCTTCATCAGCGTGCTGCGGCTCGGTACACGGTGGTTCCCCGCCCGGCGCGGGCCGCTCGTCGCACAGCTCGCGGGCCTGGTGGGCATGGCGGGCAACCTCGTCTCGACGCTGGTGATCGCCCGGCTGCTGCACGGGGTCGGGTGGACGGCGGCGTTCGCGGGCAGCGCCGGCGCCGGTGTCGTCGTACTGGTCCTCATGCTGCTGTTCCTGAAGGACCACCCCGAGGGGCACGAGCCGGAGCCGTTCCCGCACCAGGGGGCCGCGTACGTCCGGCGTCAGATCTCGGCGTCCTGGCGGGAGCCCGGGACGCGGCTCGGGATGTGGGTGCACTTCACCACGCAGTTCCCGGCGATGGTGTTCCTGCTGCTGTGGGGCTTGCCGTTCCTCGTCGAGGCGGAGGGTCTTTCGCGGGCCACCGCCGGTGAGCTGCTGACGCTCGTCGTGCTGTCCAACATGGTGGTGGGGCTGGTGTACGGGCAGATCGTCGCCCGGCATCACGCGGCGCGGCTTCCACTGGCGCTCGGCACGGTCGCCGCGACGGCCGTCGTATGGGCGGGGGTGCTGGTGTACCCCGGGGAGTACGCGCCGATGTGGGTGCTGGTTGTGCTGTGCACGGTGCTCGGGGCCTGTGGGCCGGCTTCCATGCTGGGGTTCGACTTCGCCCGGCCGGCCAATCCGCCCGAGCGGCAGGGGACCGCGTCCGGGATCACCAACATGGGGGGATTCGTCGCCTCCATGACCACGCTGCTGGCGATCGGCGTGCTGCTGGACGCGACCGGTGGCAGTTACCGGCTCGCCTTCTCGTCCGTGTTCGTTCTTCAGGCGGTGGGGCTGAGCCAGATCTTCCGGTTGCGGAAGCAGGCGGCTCGGCGGGAGCGGGAGCGGTTGGTTGCCAGTCGGGTGGAGACGGTGCACGTTCCGGCGTAGGGGGTGGGAGTTGGGGCATTCTTTCGCCCCCTCCGCCCCTGCCCTTCCCGTACCTGGGGCTCCGCCCCACACCCCGCTCCTCAAACGCCGGAGGAGCTGAAGACCAACTACCGCGTAACCGTGAAGTTCCTGAGGATCGCCGTCGTCAGTTCCGGGTCGCCCTCCGTCTTGATGCGGTCGGCGACCGCGTCGGCCGTCACGCGCCCGCAGGCCAGCCGGAAGTACGTCTCCCAGTCGAGGGTGAGGGTGGCGGCCGGGCCGAGCGAGGGCGCGCCGTCTATCGAGCCGTTGCCGTCGGCGTCCACGCGGACCGTCCGGAGGAACTCCACCGGCCCGTGGACGTCGACGACGACCGCCGAACTCGTGGGCGCGCCCGCGTCCTTGGCGACCACCTTCGGGAGGGCGGCGAGAAGCTCGTCGCGGGCGAGGTACGCGCCCGGGGAGTCGAGGTCGCCGGGCCGGCCGAGGGCGGCGCGGAGGTCCTGCTCGTGCACCCACACGTCGAACGCGTGGTTCCGCATGGCGTGTTCGAGGGTGACCTCGGTGCCGAGGGGGCCACGCATCTTGGTGTCGGGCTTCCGGTTCTCGTTCCGCAGCTGGCGGTTGCGGCGGATGATCGAGTACTCCAGCTCGGAGGTCATCTCCGGCGCGGTGTGGTGACGGCGTACGTCGACCTGCATCTCCATGTACCGCTGGTGTTCGTTCGTCACGTGGTACAGGTCGCGCGGGAGCGTGTGGATCGGCCGAGGATCGCCGAGCATCTCGGAGTCGAGGCCGATGACGTGCGAAACGAGGTCGCGCACCGACCAGCCCGGGCATGGCGTCCGCTTGTTCCACTCGCCTTCCACAAGCGGCGACACCAGCTCGGATATCGCTTCGATCGAGTGGGTCCAGGCGTCGGCGTAGGACTGAAGGCTGGGAGGCAGACTCACGGAACGGGACCCCTCGGGCGATTGGACGCGGTCAGTGCACAGGCAGCGGGTGTCTTGGGACGCTAAGTTACGCTGCTGTGAGGCACCCCGGCAGTGCTTTGGTGTGACGATCGTAGGCCCGTATCAACGGCTCGAATGCCAGGACGGTGGTAGTGTGCGCGCCTCTCTCCTCCAAGTCGACGTAAACGACACCGAATCCGTCGATTCACGGCGCACACGCGTGGCGGCTCTGGTAAGGGAGCAGGCCGGCGCGGACCTCGTCGTGCTGCCCGAGCTGTGGACCACCGGGGCGTTCGCCTACAAGGAGTTCGGCACGGAGGCCGAGCCGCTGGTGGGGCCCACCTACGAGGTGATGGCGAAGGCGGCGAGTGACGCGGGCGTGTGGCTGCACGCGGGCTCGATCCCCGAGCGGGCCGCATCCGACAGCGGCTCCGCCGCGGGTGAGGGACCCCTCTACAACACCTCCCTCGTCTTCTCGCCCTCCGGCGAACTGGCCGCCGCCTACCGCAAGATCCACCGGTTCGGTTTCGACAAGGGCGAGGCCGTGCTGATGGGGGCCGGGTCCGAACTGGTGACCGTCCGCCTGCCGGAGACCACCCTCGGCATCGCCACCTGCTACGACCTCCGCTTCCCCGAACTCTTCCGTGGGCTCGTCGACGCGGGCGCCGAGACCTTCGTCCTTGCGGCCGGCTGGCCCGAGCGCCGCCGCTCCCACTGGACGCTGCTCGCTCAGGCCCGAGCCGTCGAGAACCAGGCATACGTCCTCGCCTGTGGAACGGCCGGCACGCACGCCGGGGTTCCCCAGGCCGGGCACTCCATCGTGGTCGACCCGTGGGGCGAGGTCCTCGCGGAGGCGGGCTCCGGCGAGGAGGTCCTCACGGTGGAGTTCGACCCGGCGAGGGTCGCGTCGACGCGCGAGCAGTTCCCGGCGCTGAAGGACCGGCTGCTGGGGCTGGACACTCCCCGGCGTCAGCCCGGGGGCCCAGGCGTTAGCCCGGGGCGGTAGCGGCAGGTATCAGTCCTCCTCCCGCTCCTTCTCCGCCAGGTGGATCACGCACACCGCCACCGCGATCAGCAGCGCCTGGTCCGCGTCCTCCCGTACGACATCCACACCGTACGTCTCGCGGACGTGCAGCCAGCGGCGGGAGATCTGGGCGAGGAGTTCGTTGTCGTAGTCGATGGCGAACTCGCGGTCGAGGATCTTGCCGCTGACGTCGAGTTCGGTGCCGTCCACCAGGGACACCCGGTAGTGGTTGCGCAGCAGGGAGAGCCGCTTGCGCTTGATCGTCGCCAGCGGGTCGCCGTCGCGCTCGATGATCATCGTGTCGCGCAGGGCGAGCATCTTCTGATGGATGTCGATGAGGACGCGCCCCCGCGTGTCCTTCAGCTCGAAGGTGTCCCGCAGCCGCATCGCCTTGCCGTCGACGAGGAAGACCTTGCTGCCGTGGTCGTCCTCGATCCAGTAGTCGTCACCGAAGCCGAGGAGCCGGTCGCGTACGAGGTATCTCATGCCATCACCGCTTCCCCGGCAGGCGGTCCGAAACGCCGCCGGTAGGCCGACGGGCTGAGTCCGGTCGCGCGCCGCAGCCGCTCCCGCAGGTTCGCGGCGGTTCCCAGACCGCTGCGGTCCGCGACGACGTCCAGCCGCTCCTCCCCGCGCTCGATGAGCCGGCAGGCCAGCGCCACGCGCTCCCCGGTCAGCCACGCCAGCGGGGTCGTGCCGAGCTGGGCCCGGAAGCGCCGGTGCAGGGTGGCCGGACTGACCGCCGCACGCGCCGCCAGGTCCGCGACCGTGAGCGGTTCGCCGATCCGCTGCTGCGCCCACGCCAGCAACGGGGCGAGCGACTCGTCCGGTACGTCGGGCACGGGCCGTTCGACGAACTGGCGCTGCCCGCCGTCGCGGTGAGCGGCGAACACGAGCCGTCGGGAGACCGAGTTGGCGATCTCGGCGCCGTGGTCGCGCCGGACGAGGTGCAGTCCGAGATCCAGCGCGGCCGCGCTGCCGGCCGCGGTCAGCACATCGCCCTCGTCCACGAAGAGCACGTCGGGCTCCAGCAGGACCTTCGGATGGAGCTCGCGGAAGGAGTCCGCCCAGCGCCAGTGCGTGGTGGCCCGCCGCCCGTCGAGCAGTCCGGCCTCGGCGAGCGCGAAGGTGCCGGTGCAGAAGCTCACGATCCGGGTGCCGCGTGCGTGGGCGCGCCGGATGGCTTCGCGCACGGCGGCGGGGCGCGGTACGACGTTGTCGGGACGGCCCGGCACGATCAGCGTGTCCGCGGAGTCCACGGCGTCCAGTCCGGGCAGGCCGGTGAGGGTGAGGAACCCGTGGTTCATCCGCACGCCGGGCGTGGGGCCGCACAGGGTCAGCTCGTACAGCGGCTCCGGCCGGCCGAGTTCGGGCCGCGGCAGCCCGAACAACTCGGTCGCGACACCGACCTCGAAGGGGTTCGTGCTCTCGTCGATGATCACGGCGACCCGGTGCGGCCGAGCCGAGGGTGCGTGCTGCGAGGATCCTTGCGGCATGTGCGATTTCTAGCACTCGTACGGAGGACAAGACACCCCGCACGATGAGGCCATGGACCCCATCTCTGACCCCATCTCCTTGGACAAGGCCCTGTCCTCCTTCACCGACCTGTGGAGCCCCCGCATCGTCACCGCCGTCAACGACTACGACGTACGCGTCGCGAAGGTCGAGGGCGAGCACGTCTGGCACGTGCACGACCACACGGACGAGTTCTTCCTAGTCCTGGAGGGCGAGTTGCACATCGCCCTGCGTGAGAAAAAGGGGGAGACGGACGGCGAGCGGACCGTCGTACTCCCCAAGGGCTCCGTCTTCACGGTCCCGCGCGGCACGGAACACAAGCCGTACGCCCCGTCCACAGCCGCCATCCTGGTCTTCGAGCCCACCGGCACGCTCAGCGTGGGCGACCGCCACGACGACGTACCCGACCATGTGGACGTCACGCCCGGACACATGCTGCGGCCCTAGGAGCTCGCCCGGACACATGCCGCACGCCGTACCTTGTCCCGGTCGCGCCCGTAGGCCGGCGATTGGGGGGCGTCCCGGTCCGTCTCACCGAGGGTGGGACGGGGACGGACCGGTTGCCGTTGGTCCTCGCGGGATGGACGCCTGACTTGTGCGGCCCTGCTTACCCGCCGTACCCGTCGCGGTAGCCGCCCCGGTGGGGGCGCTCCTCGTCGATCACCGGGGTGCTGGGCGGCATGACCACGCGCCTGCGCCTGGCCATACTGCTGAACGTGGCCACCCCGATCAGCCCGACGATCATGAAGATGAGACCGACCAGGTCGAGGTTGACCCCCTGCATGTCCCAGTCGGTCGCGAACGTGAGGATCGCTCCTGCGGCGATCAGAATGATGCATCCGCCCAGGCCCATGGGTGTCGCCTCCTTGCATTCGACTCGGCGTCGTTCTGGCCAACTCCGTGTACCCGCAGCGGAGCTGGACATGCGGCCGTATGCGGAGGCTTCCGGTCCTGCCCACGGACTTCTGAAACAGGCTTAGCCCTCCAGGAACGCCACCATCGCGTTGGCCAGCAGGAACGGGTCGTCCGCGCCGCACAGTTCACGCGCGCTGTGCATGGACAGGATGGCGACCCCGATGTCGACGGTTTTGATGCCGTGGCGGGCCGCGGTGATCGGTCCGATGGTGGTGCCGCAGGGCATGGAGTTGTTGGAGACGAAGGACTGGAAGGGCACGCCGGCCTTCTCACAGGCGGCGGCGAAGACCGCACGGCCCGAACCGTCCGTGGCGTAGCGGTTGTTGACGTTCACCTTGAGGATGGGCCCGCCGCCCGCGCGCGGGTGGTGCGTCGGGTCGTGCCGTTCCGCGTAGTTGGGGTGGACGGCGTGGCCTGTGTCGGAGGACAGACAGACGGTGCCGGCGAAGGAGCGTGCCCGGTCCTCGTACGAGCCCCCGCGCGCGAACACCGAACGCTCGAGGACGCCGCCCAGCAGCGGCCCGTCCGCGCCGGTGTCGGACTGCGAGCCGTTCTCCTCGTGGTCGAAGGCGGCGAGGACGGGGATGTACGGGAGGTACGGCTCACCGGAGTCGGCCGCCGCGACCGCCGCCAGCGCCGCCGTGCCCGCGTGCACGGACAGCAGGTTGTCCATGCGCGGGCCCGCGAGGAGCTCCTTGTCGCGGCCCAGGTAGGAGGGCGGCTCGACCGAGTGGGTCATCAGGTCCCAGCCGGTCACCTCGCCGGCCGCAAGCCCCGTCTCCTCCTCGAGGAACGCGATCAGGTCGCCGTCGTGGACCTGCTCGCCCAGCCCCCAAATGGGTTGCAGATGACGCTGCTTGTCCAGCTTCAGGCCCTCTGTCGACACGGAACGGTCCAGGTGGACGGCGAGTTGGGGCACGCGCAGCAGCGCCCGGTCGATGTTCACCAGGCGCGTCGAGCCGTCCCGCAGCGACAGCCGTCCGGCCAGGCCCAGATCCCGGTCCAGCCAGGAGTTCAGCAGCGGCCCGCCGTAGATCTCCACGGCCACCTGCCGCCAGCCGTGCGCCCCGCTGTCCGGGCGCGGTTTCACCCGCAGGTTGGGGGAGTCGGTGTGCGCGCCCACGATCCGGAACGGTGTGTGCGGCTCGGCCCCCTCAGGTACGTACCAGGCGATGAGCGCACCCCCGCGCAGCACGTACTTCCCGCCGCTCGTCCCCTCCCACGCGTCGGTCTCGGCGACCTGACGGAATCCGGCCTTCTCCAGCCGCTCGGCGGCGTTCGCCACGGCGTGGTACGGCGACGGGCTCGCCGCCAGGAAGGGCATGAGGTCGTCGGTATGGCCGCGGTCGAAGCGGGGGGGAGTGCTCATGGGGTTCACCTTAACGACGCCGAAGGGCCCGCTCCCGGGGATGGGAGAGGGCCCTGGTAACGGGGTTGTGAAGGGCGGACATGGCCGGACACCTGACCGGAAGGCCAGGTTCTGGTCAGGTGCCCGCCCTGTCCTGGAGTGCGTGGTGACGCGGCTTTGGTGCGGAGCGATGGGCCCTTGGGGGCTCAGGCTAGAAAGCCGCCTCGTCCAGCTCCATCAGGTCCAGGTCCACGGCCTCGGCGAGCTTGCGCGCACCGGTGACACCCGGCAGGACGGTCGCGGCGAAGAACTTCGCGGCCGCGATCTTGCCGTTGTAGAAGGGCACATCCTTAGCAGGCACAGCCTTGGCGGACGCCTTCTCCAGCTTCTCGGCGGCGACCGCGGCACCGCGCAGCAGCAGGTAACCGACGACCACGTCACCGGAGGCCATCAGCAGCCGGGTCGTGTTCAGGCCCACCTTGTAGATGTTCTTGACGTCCTGCTCGGTCGCCGCGAGGTCGGTCAGCATCAGGCCGACGATGGCCTCCAGCTCGACGGCCGCCTTGGCGAGCTGCTCGCGGGCGCCCGCCAGCGCCTCGCCGCCCGTGCCCAGCGCCAGGAACTTCTTGATGTCCTCGGCGAGGGAGTTCAGCGCCGCGCCCTGGTTGCGGACGATCTTCCGGAAGAAGAAGTCCTGGCCCTGGATCGCGGTCGTGCCCTCGTACAGCGTGTCGATCTTGGCGTCGCGGATGTACTGCTCGATCGGGTACTCCTGGAGGAACCCGGAGCCGCCGAAGGTCTGGAGGGACTGCGCGAGCTGCTCGTAGCCCTTCTCGGAGCCGTAGCCCTTCACGATCGGCAGGAGCAGGTCGTTGAGCGCGTGCAGCCGCGAGGTGTCCTCGCCGGCCGCCGTCTGGATCGCGATCTCGTCCTGGACGGCCGCGGTGTGCAGCACCAGGGCGCGCATGCCCTCGGCGTACGCCTTCTGCGTGATGAGCGCGCGGCGCACGTCCGGGTGGTGCGTGATGGTGACCTTGGGCGCGGACTTGTCCATGAAGTTCGCGAGGTCGGGACCCTGGACGCGCTCCTTGGCGTACTCAAGGGCGTTCAGGTAGCCCGTCGACAGCGTCGAGATCGCCTTCGTACCGACCATCATGCGAGCGAACTCGATGATCCGGAACATCTGGCGGATGCCGTCGTGCTTGTCGCCGATCAGCCAGCCCTTGGCGGGGTGCCGGTCGCCGAAGGTCATCTCGCAGGTGTTGGAGGCCTTGAGGCCCATCTTGTGCTCGACGTTCGTGGCGTAGGCGCCGTTGCGCTCGCCCAGCTCGCCGGTCTCGAAGTCGAAGAGGTACTTAGGTACGAGGAAGAGGGAGAGCCCCTTGGTGCCGGGGCCGGAGCCTTCGGGGCGGGCCAGCACGTAGTGAAGGATGTTCTCCTCCATGTCGTGCTCACCGGAGGTGATGAACCGCTTCACACCCTCGATGTGCCAGGAACCGTCCTCCTGCTCGATCGCCTTGGTACGGCCGGCGCCCACGTCGGAACCCGCGTCGGGCTCGGTGAGGACCATGGTCGAACCCCAGGTCCGCTCCACCGCGATCTCGGCGATCTTCTTCTGTACGTCATTGCCCTCGTCGAAGAGGATCCCCGCGAAGGCCGGTCCTGACGAGTACATCCAGACAGCCGGGTTCGCGCCCAGGATCAGCTCAGCGAACCCCCAGATCAGGGACGCGGGGGCAGTCGTACCGCCGATCTCCTCAGGCAGGCCCAGACGCCAGTACTCGGAGTCCATGAAGGCTTTGTACGATTTTTTGAACGACGCCGGTACGGGAGCGGTGTTGGTCTCCGGATCGAAGACCGGCGGGTTGCGGTCGGCGTCCGCGAAGGACTCGGCGAGCTCGTTCTCCGAGAGCCTGGTCAGCTCCCCGAGGATGCTCTTGGCGGTCTCGACGTCCATCTCCGCGAACGGTCCTGTGCCGTACACCTTGTCGCGCCCGAGCACCTCGAAGAGGTTGAACTCGATGTCGCGGAGATTCGACTTGTAGTGCCCCATGGCGACGGCTCCGTAAGGGATCGGGGAGGCCGAAGCTCTTCGTAGAACTCGGGGCCTCGTTACGCGTACCAGCAAGTAGCTACGATGATGCTACCCGTCGGTAATAAGACGCAACCCCGGACGGGCATCTGTGACGAGGTAGACCGCCGGAGGCGGATGGCGTCCCGCCCCGTCCGTCACCCCCGTACCCGCCCGCCCGGCCGGTCGTCTCGGTACGCTTGCGCCCATGTACGGCTACGACCAGAACGCGGGCGCACAGCAGGGGTACGCCGCGCCCCAGCAGCAGATGCCCGGGCAGATGCCGGGCGGCCAGATGCCCGGCGGGTACGGGCAGCAGCAGCCGCTCTACCCCGAGCCGTCGCCGCCGTCCCTCGCGGACGCGGTCCGTGCGTTCACCACGGGGTCGATGGCCGCCGAGGACTTCCAGCAGGTCTTCGCCACGTCGAAGGTGTACTGCCCGCGTGGCGACAACCCCGGATTCCTGGCGCTGCACAACACCCAGCAGCCGGTCATCCCCATGTTCACCTCGCTCAAGGAGCTCCGCCGGTACGCCGGCAAGGAGTCCAAGTACTTCGTGATCACCGGCGCCGAGGTGATCGACCTGCTCCCCACCGGCTACGGCTTCGTGCTCGACATGGAGGGCGAGCACCGCATGGTCTTCGACGCCAAGGCGGTGGAGCAGATGGTGGACTTCGCGATGCGCCGTATGTACGGCTGACCATCCGATGTACGGCTGACTGCCCGATGTACAGCTGATTACCTGGATCAGTGCGTGGACGCCCGGAGGGAATGCCCTCCGGGCGTCCGTCGTTACGGGTAGCAGAAAGTTCAACAATCAACTAAAGTGAACGCGCAAGGAGGTACCGACATGCCTGCAGTGACCGTCGAGAACCCGTTGGCCCTGCCCCGTGTGGTGGCGCCCGCCGATGCCGTGGCCCGCCCGGTGCTCACCGTGACGACCGCGCCCGGCGGCTTCGAGGGCGAGGGCTTCCCGGTCCGCCGTGCGTTCGCCGGGATCAACTACCGCCACCTCGACCCGTTCATCATGATGGACCAGATGGGTGAGGTGGAGTACGGGGCCGGCGAGCCGAAAGGGACGCCCTGGCACCCGCACCGCGGCTTCGAGACCGTGACCTACATCATCGACGGCACCTTCGACCACCAGGACTCCAACGGTGGCGGCGGCACCATCACCAACGGTGACACCCAGTGGATGACCGCGGGCTCGGGCCTGCTGCACATCGAGGCTCCGCCGGAGTCCCTCGTCATGTCCGGCGGCCTCTTCCACGGCCTCCAGCTGTGGGTGAACCTCCCGGCCAAGGACAAGATGATGGCCCCGAGGTACCAGGACATCCGCGGCGGCCAGGTCCAGCTGCTGTCGACCCCCGACGGCGGCGCGCTCCTGCGCGTCATCGCCGGTGAGCTCGACGGCCACCAGGGCCCGGGCATCACGCACACGCCGATCACCATGGTTCACGCGACCCTGGCGCCCGGCGCGGAGCTGACACTTCCGTGGCGCGAGGACTTCAACGGCCTCGCGTACGTCCTCGCCGGCCGCGGCAGCGTCGGTACGGAACGTCGCCCGGTGCACACCGGTCAGACCGCCGTCTTCGGCACCGGCACCTCGCTGACCGTGCGCGCGGACGAGCAGCAGGATTCCAACACCCCGGACATGGAGGTCGTACTCCTCGGCGGACAGCCGATCCGCGAGCCCATGGCCCACTACGGCCCCTTCGTGATGAACACCCGCGAGGAGCTCCAGCAGGCCTTCGAGGACTTCCAGAAGGGCCGACTGGGCACCGTCCCCGCGGTGCACGGGATGAGCGAGAGCGGGTTGTAAGCGACCGGTTGACCGCGACTGGTCGTCGTACGGCGGAACCGGCGTCCGTCTCCTGCTGAAGTGTCAGCGGGGACGGGCGCTTTTTCGGTCAGCACCGCTCCGGAAGCCGACGATGGCACATTCCGCTACATGTTCTTCAGGGGGGCACTCGCCGCGTCAGTCCGGTCTCCCGTTGACGGGCAGTACAGGCACTCCGAAGCCGCGGTACTCCTGCGGTTCAGTGGTCGCGATCTCCCACCCGGAGACGAGACTTGCCGCGACCGCGTGCAGGACGTGCCAGCCCTGCTCGGGAAAGAGCGTGGCCCCGATGCGACCCATCGTGTCGGCGACGATCCGGTCGATCACGGTGACTTCGACCGCCGGGAGCTGTGCCAGGTGCGCGGAGACGCCGGGCCGGTTCCGGGTGGCTTCGGCGAGGCAGAGCGCGGGGACGGACAGCGTGTAGAGCGGGTCCTCATGAGCTGCTACGACGAACCCCGAGAGCCTTCGATTCCCGCTGCCCAGCGCGAGCAGACCATGGTGGTCCAGGACGATCCCGTCGCTCATGCTGCCGCGTTACCGCCTGTACGGCGTGCGGCCGTACGGGCCTTGCTCGCGGCGAGCATCCCGCGGGCTTCGACGACTTCCTCCTCGCTCAGCGGCTGCCCGCCGAGCAGGGTCTCCTCGATGTACGCGCGAGCCCGCTCGGCGTTGCGCCGTCGCTCCACGCGGCTGCGCATGGTCTCGTTGATCGCCGCCGAGAGCGAAGAAGCCTCTCCCGCTTCGACGAGACGCTGCAGCTCTTCGAGTACGTCAGGGTCCAGGGTTACGGAGATGGGCTTCTTGGCGACCATGATGCGAGGGTATCGCATGGTCATGCGATCAACTCCTGCTGTTGGGCGGGCAACGGGTCCGCGAGGCGCCGGGCGCTGCCGCCGGAGGGCTCCACAGGTCACCTGCGACACGGTTCGCGGAGTGCGATGCGCAACTGATCGACGCGATGGCGTACGGCGTCTGCGGGAAGTGCGACATGTGAGGCCGTTGCGGCACCGGCACCGGCATCGGCACCTGCGCCTGCGTCCCGGCATGCGCGGCACAGGCCTCCGGGTAGGGCCTCCGGCCGGCCGGGTACGCCGCAGTCGGTGCACTCCATGAGGTTGCGAGGCGCGCGGACCTCAGGTGTGGGCAGTTCGGGCGGCATCTTGTCGCGCAGTCGTCGCTGGACGAGGGCCCGGGGTGAGTGCACCTGTTCGGGGAGCCCGGCGGCGAGGCTCCGCAGCAGTTGGGTGGTGTCGGACCCGCGGGCCAGCCAGTCGGCGGCGAGGCCTTCGAGGGCGGCGCAGTCGGCGGCGGAGAGCGTCAAACGCGGCTCGGTACGGCCGAGTTGGGCGAGCGCCGTATACGCGGGGGACGGACCCGCCTTCTTCGGTTGTACGTCGCTGGGGGCGGCGCCCTTCGGTGCGGGCTCGCTGGGTGTGCCAGGCGCTACGGGATCCGGTTCGGGATCCGGTTCGGCACCTGGTACGTCACCGTCGAGGAGTCGGGCCCACCATTCGTTGTCACGTGCGGTACGGGACCAGTAGGTGTGGAACACCCACCGGGTTCCGGTGTCGCTGACCTCGGCCCGGCGGCGTACCCGGCGCAGATGCCCTGCCGCGGAGAGGTTGTTGAGCGCGGTCCGTACGGCCTGCTGGCCGTAGAGGGGGAGGGCCTTCGCGAGGGTTTTGGCGTCCATCGCGGCACCGTCGGGAAGCCGGTCCAGGAATCCGGCGACGTACGCCTCGCGGGCGGGAAGATGCCCGAAGGTGACTGCGCGGACGGGTAGTTGGTCCGGTGCGGAGCGCTTGCCGTAGCCGGGGTTCGCCATGGGGTGCGCGGGCGCGGGCAGGGCAGCGTTAAGGTCTTCATAAGCCATGAGATCGGTCCGTTTTCGATCTTGAGGTCAGACCCCGGTTCGGTGCTGCTAACACCTGCCGGGGTCGTTTGTTGCTGCGAACGGTAGACGGTCGCGACGGTGCGTCGCAAGCCGATCACGAAAAGTCATGTTCGCTGGTGTGCGGGGCAGTTGAGGCGTGGGGAGGGTGGGAGGGTGGGTTGAACCCACCACCCATTCCTTGCAAAAGGAACTCGGGTCCCGGGCCCCGAAGCTCAAGTTCCGGCGGCGTATGTGACGAAGGCGTCCCAGGCGCCCGAGGGGACCTCGACCTGGGGGCTCCGAGCGCCGAGCTTCGAGTCTCGGACGTGGATGGCGTGGGGGCCGTCGCTGTTGCTGGACTTGTGCCAGGTGTAGGCGACTTCGAGGCAGGCGCTGCCCTCGGAGTCGCTGTAGCTGGACTTGAACCACGACAGTTCGGTGCTCATAGCTCTTCCGCCACCTTTCTGATGAACCGGGCAGACTCCTCAACGCTAAGCGCCTGCGTGCGGATCATGCCATGGCGTTGCGTGAGCATGCTGAGCTTGTCCCCGCTGCTGTAGAGGGCCCCGGTCGCCTGCCCGTCCGCGAAGGCGTACGACTCGTGGTCGGCAGTCTCCACCAGCACGATCGGGCCGCTGAGTGCCGCCGACGGGGCAAGCGCGAAGGGCAGGACCTGGATCGACACATTGCGCTGCTTCCCCACCTCCAGCAAGTGGTCCAGTTGCCTGTGCATCCCATCACTGCCGCCAACGACTGCACGTAGTGCTGCCTCGTAGATCACGTAACTGAAGAGCGTCGGGGGCTTGCTGGTCAGCTTTTCCTGGCGCTTCAGCCGAGCCGCAACGCGCTCCTCCACCGTCTCCTCGTCCAGAGGCGGGCAATTGGTGCCGATCAGCTCACGCGCGTACTCCTCTGTCTGCAACAGGCCGGGAATCAGCAGGGGCTCATACCACTGCACTGTGATCGCTTCGGCCTCCACTTGCACGTACTGCTGCGTGCGCTCCGGGAACGGCTCCGGCTTCAGGTGCTCGTACGCCGCAGTCAACTTCCCCCGCGCCCCGCACATCTGATCCGCGACCTGCAACAACCGCAACGTGGGCCGCCGCCTCCCGCACTCCATCGACTTCACGTACTCATAGTTGTAGTTGGCCTCCTTGGCCAGCTCCTGTCGGCTGACCCCGGCGCCCTCCCTCCACAACTTGATCTGATCGCCGCAGTACCGCCACGTCTGCTGCGGTTGTTGGGATTCGGTCGTCGGCACGACACCCGCCTCTCGCGCACACTCCGTGTACAAGCACGCTCCGTACCCGCGTCGCTACTCGACCAACTATGCCGCTGACCAGCACCGTCTGAGTCATGAACGACGTAACTCCCCCTCCCCCGCGTGACATTGAGTGGCAGTTCTCCCGTCACGCCCGCAGCGTGAGCAGAGCCCGAAACCTCCTCCGGGAACAGGCGGCGGCCTGGAAGATCCCGGACGAGGTGGCGGAGACGGCGGCGCTCCTGCTCAGCGAGCTGATGACGAACGCGTACCGCCACGCGAAGGTCTCCCCGGGCCGCGAGATCCGGGCCCGCTGCGCCCTGGACGTCGACCGCCTCCGTGTCTCGGTGACGGACGCGAACGATTCGCTCCCCGAGGCGCGGCAGGCGGGCCCGGACGACGAGTCCGGCCGAGGCTTGGCGCTGGTGGACGCGCTGGCGGACGACTGGGGTGCGAGTGCCCGCGAGGGCGGCATCGGCAAGACGGTCTGGTTCGAACTCGCTCACCCGCTTCCCGGTTGACGGCCCCGCCGCAGGACGGACGTCTGTGTGCGGCGTCGGTGCCTCCGCCCGGGCGAACGGGGGCCCTCGGTGCCCACCGCCGCCGGGCCGCCGCGAAACGACCCGGCGGCCGGCAGGGCCAGGGCCAGGGCCAGGGCCAGGGTCAGGACACGATGCGGTACTTGGCCATCATGCAGTCGTCCTCGTGGTCGATGAGGTGGCAGTGCCAGACGTAGCCCTGCAACTGTTCACCGCTCTGGGACGTGAACACCGCGTCGGGGTCGAAGCCCAGCTCGTCGGCGGTCGGGAAGCGGATCAGGACGCGGGTGACCGTGTTCTGCGGGCACAGCACGGTGTCCTTCAGTCCGGCCTCCCAGGGTGCCGGGGCCTGACTCTGCCCGGTCAGGTGGGCGTCGGCCGGCGGGGCCCAGCGGTTCCCCATGGGCGGGGCCGGGTTGGCCTTGAGGTAGCCGTTGATGTCGAAGGACTGGCGACTGAGGACCCGCATGTTCACCAGGTGCAGGTGAACGGGATGGTCCTCCACGGTGGAGTTGACGATCTCCCAGACCTCGGTGCTGCCCTGCTTGGGCTTCTCTATCGGATCTTGGTCGTAGCAGAGGTTGCTGAGTGCCATGCCCTCGGCAGTCAACGTCAGGCCCACCACCCGCCGGGTCGATACGGGCGCGGCCGGCGGCAGGGGAGCGGGCTGCGACGCACCACCCCGCAGCACGGTCGGCGCGGCCTTGGTGAAGCCCCGGCTGCTGGAGACGGTGAAGCGCATGACCTGGGGCAGAGTGTAGGCACCGCTGGTGGCGGCGATGGCGGGGTTCACCTGCTCGTCGTTGCGCAGCTCGACCGTGTCGCCGCCGGACAGGGCGGAGAAGTCGATCAGCAGATCCGCGCGCTCACCAGGACTGACCCGGATCGATGTGGTGCTGACACTGCTGTTGAGCAGACCACCGTCGTTCCCGATGACCCGGAAGGGCATGTTGTTGGACAGATAGAGGTGGTACGCCCGCCAGTTGGACGCGTTCAGCAACCGGAACCGGTACAGCCCCCGCGCCACTTCCAGCGTCGGCATCACGACACCGTTCACCGACATCGTGTCGCCGATCATGGGCCCCTGGAGTGTGCCCTCGGGGGTGCTGCGGGCGGTACGGGGATTCAGTGATCCGTCCGCGTTGAAACGGTGGTCGGCGACGATCAGGGGAATCTCGTAGTCGCCACTCGGCAGGCCCAGCGGGTTGCTTGAGGTGCCGGTGTCGAACTCGTCCCGGATCAGGTACATCCCGGCGAGCCCCGCGGGGACGTTCAGCCGGGTGATCCCCATCGCGTGGTCGTGGTACCAAAGGGCGGTGGCCTCTTGCCCGTTGGTGAACTCGTAGGTCATCGACGCGCCGGTGCGGAAGGTGTTCTCGGTGTGCCCGTCGAACTCGGGCCGTACGACCGCGCCGTGCAGATGGACCGAGGTGCGGGGCCGGGTGCGGTCTTCCTCGGACGCTCCGTCCAAGGTGGTGTCGATCTCGTTGGCGAACAGATGGCCGTTCAGGTTGTTGGTGAACTTGAGCTTGAGCGTCTCTCCCGACCGGGCCTCGATCGTCGGGCCCAGATACGGCTGTCCTCCGAAGGACCAGGTGGGTGCGGTGTCCAGGTCCCGGTGGAAGCGGTGGCTGGACCGGGCCATCGACAGGGTGCGGTCACCGCTCAGCGACGGGGGGATCCACAGGTCGTCCACGTAGGGCGTCAGGTCCGGTGAGGGGAAGGTGAGTTGGTCATCCGGAGCTGTCGGCTCGCCGTTCGGGGCGATCGCCATGGCTCGGGTCACCACTCCGACCGTTCCCAGGGCACCCAACACCATCCCTGCGCTCATCAGTCGGCGACGTGAAATTCTGTGCTGCGACATGGAGTCCGTTTCCAAGTTCGTTGTGTGCGTGGGGGGAGCGGACGAACGGAGGAAGGCGTCGCAGGGGCTGCATTGAGCCACACCTGAGCCAGATCACTCCGGCCGTCCGCGGCACAGAGTTGCACACCGGTGAGCAAAAAATCTACCGCGATCGGGTCACGTGATTTCGCGGATGACCGACAGTCAGAAACCATCTTGAAAGGGGTGGTTGGGGTAGGAATCCGCCCCAGGTCCTCCGGGCGGCGAGCTCGTCGTCGCCGCGTCACCCGGCTGGACCGTTCCGGCGGGACGTACCGCTCCTGACATGGTCAGGTGAAGGGGTGCAGCTGCTTCCCGAAGGTGCCCGGCGGGTGGCCGCCTGGTGTGCCGTCATCCTGCTGGCCGCCGGTGTCGGGTGGGTCGGGATCGAGTTGTGCTCCCAGGTGCGGACGGCGGTCGTGCCGGTGCTCCTCGCGCTGTTGGGGACGGCGCTGCTGGGGCCGCTGTACCAGCGGCTGGTGAAGGCCAGGGTGAACCGGTCGGTGGCGGCCGGGCTCACCTGTGTCGCGGTCGTGGCGGTGGTCGGCGGGGCCGTCTACATCGTCGTCGCCGCGCTCATCGACACCGGTGACGAGATCGTGTCCTCGCTCAAGGAGGCCGCCAAGTCGGTCTCCGAGCATTTCGGAGCGGCGGGCACGTCGCTCGACGACCTCGCGACCAACGCCAAGGAGCTGCTCTCCAAGTTCGGCGGTACGGCGGCTTCCGGGGTCATCAGCGGGATCAGTGTCGTAGGCGAGGTGATCGCCATGGCGGTGCTCGCCCTGCTGCTCGTCTTCTTCTTCCTCCGTGACTCCCACCGGGCCGTGGGAGCCCTGCGTTCGCTCGCGCCGCGCGGCACCGCCGACACCGTCGAAGCCATGTCCCGCCGTGCCTTCGAGGCTGTCGAGGGCTTTATGCGCGGGACGACGATCATCGCGTTCATCGACGCCGTGTGCATCACGGTCGGGCTGCTGATCCTCGGCGTTCCGGGGGCGGTGGGACTGGGCGCGCTGGTCTTCGTGGGCGCGTACATCCCGTATCTCGGCGCGTTTCTCTCCGGCGCGGTGGCCGTACTGGTCGCGCTCGCGGACCGGGGGGTCGTCATCGCGCTGTGGGCGCTCGGGGTGGTGCTCGCCGTGCAGGTCCTTGAGGGGCACGTGCTGCAGCCGATGATCCAGAGCCGGACCGTGCAGATGCATCCGGCGGTGGTGATGCTGGCGATCACCGCGGGGGCGTCCGTCGCGGGGATCCTGGGCATGCTGCTCGCCGTACCGCTGACGGCGGCCGCGTTCGGGGTGCTGTCGGAGCTACGGACGCGTTACGCGCCGCCGGAAGGTTCGCCGGAGGGACCGTCAGGAAGGTCGCCGGAAGGTTCGTCCGAGGGCTCGGCAGGCTCGTAGAACTCGAACCAGATGCTCTTCCCCTCCCCCCGCGGATCCACCCCCCACAGGTCCGCGAGGAGCTCCACGAGGACCAATCCCCGCCCGGAGGACGCCAGTTCGCCGGGGTGGCGTCTGTGTGGCAGGTCGTCGCTGGCGTCGGTGACCTCCACCCGCATCCGGCGCTTGCCGGTTTCGCCGGTCACTTCGGCGACGAGGAGGGCGTCGGCGTCGGTGTGCACGAGGACGTTCGTCATCATCTCGGAGACGAGGAGGACGGCGGAGTCGAGCTGGTCCTCGGATGCCCAGTCGTGGAGGAGTTCCCGCAGCTGCTGGCGGGCGACCGCGACACCCTCGGGCTCGGCCTGCGCCACGGTCAGCAGCGTACGGCGTATGAAGGGCTGTACGGCCGTGACCGTGTCGCCGCAGCCGCACCCCGGCCCCATCCGGCACAGCAGCAGCACCGCTATGTCGTCCTCGCGCCGGTCAACCAGCGGACCGGGGGTGTGGTGCGAGGAGGGCCCGTGGACGGCCTGGACGAGGGCGTCGGCGAGGGCCTCCATGTCGCCGTCGTGGGCTTCGAGGATCCGGCGGATGCGCCGCCAGCCGGTGTCGAGGTCGTGGCCGCCGGTCTCGATCAGCCCGTCGGTGCAGATCAGCATCGTCTCGCCGGGCTCCAGGACGAGCCGGGTCGTCGGATAGTCGGCGTCCGGGTCGATGCCGAGCGGCAGCCCACCCGCTGTGGGGCGCGTCAGCACGGTCCCGTCCGCCATGCGTATCGCCGGGTCCGGGTGCCCGGCACGGGCGATGTCCAGCGTCCCGGTCTCCGGGTCGACCTCGACGTACAGGCAGGTCGCGAAGCGCATGTCACCGGCGTCGCCCTCGCTGTCGCTGCCGCCGCTGGACCCGTACGTCACCGAGTCCGTGACCCCGTACAGGAAGCGGGAGGCCCGGGAGAGCACCGCGTCCGGGCGGTGGCCCTCGGAGGCGTACGCGCGCAGGGCGATCCGGAGCTGGCCCATCAGGCCTGCCGCACGGACGTCATGGCCCTGCACGTCGCCGATGACGATGGCGAACCGGCCGGTCGGGAGCGGGATCATGTCGTACCAGTCGCCGCCGACCTGGAGCCCGCCGCCGGTGGGGACGTAGCGCGCGGCGACGGTCATGCCCGGCATCTGGGGGCCCAGCGTCGGCATCATCGAGCGCTGGAGGCCGTCGGTCAGCTCCCGCTCGGTCTCGGCGGCGCCGGCGCGGGAGAGGGCCTGGGCGAGCATGCGGGCCACGGTGGTCAGGACCGCGCGTTCGTCGGGCGTGAAGGCGACGGGGTAGGTGAAGGCCGCCATCCACGCGCCCATCGTGCGGCCCGCGACGGTCAGCGGCAGGAACGCCCAGGACTGCCGGCCGAAGCGCTGGGCCAGCGGCCAGGAGACGGGATAGCGCTCCTTGTAGTCCTCCGGGGAGGAGAGGTAGACGGCGCGGCCGGTTCGGACGACATCAGCGGCCGGATAGGCCGTGCTGAGGGACATGTGGGCGAACGGTCCCTCGTCGCCCGGCTGCTGCCCGTGGTGGCCGATGACCGTCAGCCGGTCGCCCTCCGCGCCGAAGACTGCGAGCCCGTCCGGCGAGAACCCCGGCATCGACAGGCCCGCCGCGACCCGCAGCACCTCCGCCGTGGACCGGGCCTCGGCCAGTGCGCGCCCGGCGTCCAGTAGGAACGCCTCGCGTGAGCGCCGCCAGTCACCGGTGATGGGCGTGCGTGCGGCGGTGGCCGGCGAGGGTTCGTTGACCTCCTGGAGGGTGCCGACCAGCTCGAACTCGCCGGTCGTGGGGTCGGTGATCGGCTTGCAGCGGCTGCGTACGGTACGGATCACCCGGCCCTGCACGTCCATGACCCGCATCCGGACCTCGGCGATGGTGTCCTCGGTGATGGCGAGCTGGACGACTCCGTAGACCTCGTTCCAGTCGACCGGGTGGAAGCGGGAGCGCGCTCCCGCCTCCGAGAGCGTCACCGGCTCCGCGGGCAGGCCCATGAGCCGGGCGGCCTCCGCGTCGAATGTGACCTGCCCAGAGCCGTTGTCCCAGCGCCACAGGCCGGTCGCGAGGGCGGCCAGGACGTCCCCCACGGCGGGCAGGGGCTCACCAGTTCGCATTGACCCACTGTAGGGAGAGGTGATCCGTACCTGCCACCTAGACCGTGCCGGGGTCGCGGTGGGTCGCGGTGGGCTGCGGCAGGGTTATAGGGGGGAGTGATCTTGGCGTGGCCGGTAGTCTTGGGGAAGTTTCACGTGAAACAGGGCCTGATTCATTCCGATGGACAGGGCTTGATCCGTTCCGATCCGTTCACGTGAAGACAGCCCCTGATCCGCGAAGACTGGATGAAACGACGATGCATCGGTACAGGTCCCACACCTGCGGCGAGCTCCGCGCCTCTGACGTCGACAGTGACGTCCGGCTGAGTGGCTGGCTGCACAATCGGCGCGACCTGGGCGGCATCCTCTTCATCGATCTGCGCGATCACTACGGCATCACGCAGCTCGTCGCCCGCCCCGGCACGCCCGCCTACGAGGCCCTCGACAAGATCTCCAAGGAGTCGACGGTCCGCGTCGACGGCAGGGTCGTCTCGCGCGGCGCGGAGAACGTGAACCCGGATCTGCCGACCGGCGAGGTCGAGGTCGAGGTGAGCGAGGTCGAGCTGCTCGGTGCGGCGGCCCCGCTGCCGTTCACGATCAATGCCGAGGACGGGGTCAACGAGGAGCGGCGCCTGGAGTACCGCTTCCTGGACCTGCGCCGCGAGCGCATGCACCGCAACATCCTGCTGCGTACGGCCGTGATCTCGGCGATCCGTCACAAGATGACGGCGCTGGGCTTCAACGAGATGGCGACGCCGATCCTGTCCGCCACCTCCCCCGAGGGCGCGCGTGACTTCGTGGTCCCCTCCCGTCTGAACCCGGGCAGGTTCTACGCGCTCCCGCAGGCCCCGCAGCAGTTCAAGCAGCTGTTGATGATCTCCGGCTTCGACCGCTACTTCCAGATCGCGCCCTGTTTCCGCGACGAGGACGCGCGAGCGGACCGTTCGCCGGGCGAGTTCTACCAGCTCGACGTGGAGATGTCCTTCGTCGAGCAGGAGGACGTCTTCCAGCCGATCGAGAAGCTCATGACGGAGCTCTTCGAGGAGTTCGGCGGCGGCCGCCACGTCACCTCGCCCTTCCCGCGCATCCCGTTCCGCGAGTCGATGCTGAAGTACGGCTCCGACAAGCCGGACCTGCGGGCCCAGCTGGAGCTTGTCGACATCACCGACATCTTCGAGGGCTCGGAGTTCAAGGCGTTCGCGGGCAAGCACGTGCGCGCCCTGCCGGTGCCGGACGTCGCCGGGCAGTCGCGCAAGTTCTTCGACGGCCTCGGTGACTACGCGGTCGAGCAGGGGGCGAAGGGCCTGGCGTGGGTGCGGGTGACCGAGGACGGCTCGCTGACCGGCCCGATCGCCAAGTTCCTGACGGAGGCGAACGTCGCGGAGCTGACGAAGCGCCTTTCGCTCTCCGCGGGCCACGCGGTGTTCTTCGGCGCGGGTGAGTTCGACGAGGTCTCGAAGATCATGGGCGCGGTGCGGGTGGAAGCCGCCAAGCGCGCCGGTCACTTCGAGGAGGGCGTCTTCCGCTTCTGCTGGATCGTCGACTTCCCGATGTACGAGAAGGACGAGGAGACCGGGAAGCTCGACTTCTCGCACAACCCGTTCTCGATGCCGCAGGGCGGCCTGGAGGCCCTGGAGACCCAGGACCCGCTGGACGTCCTGGGCTGGCAGTACGACATCGTCTGCAACGGCGTCGAGCTGTCCTCCGGCGCGATCCGGAACCACGAGCCCGACATCATGCTCAAGGCCTTCGAGCTCGCGGGCTACGACCGTGACACCGTCGAGGAGCAGTTCGCCGGCATGCTCCGCGCGTTCCGCTTCGGCGCCCCGCCGCACGGCGGTATCGCGCCCGGCGTCGACCGCATCGTCATGCTCCTCGCCGACGAGCCGAACATCCGGGAGACCATCGCGTTCCCGCTCAACGGCAACGCGCAGGACCTGATGATGGGCGCGCCGACGGAGCTGGAGGAGTCCCGCCTCCGCGAGCTGCACATTTCCGTACGGAAGCCGCAGCCGAAGTAGACCTTCGTCCTGGCCCCCACGGGGGTTCGAATGGCTCGGAATCGACACCGGTTCCGAGCCATTCTCATGTGGTCCTCCGGGACCCCCGCCCAGCCGCCGGCCCGGGCGCGAACGCCTTCGCGGGCGACGGGCTGCCTCTGGCGACGGACTCCGCGAGCCCGTCCGGCACCCCGGAGGCCTGCTACGTCCCGACCACGGAGACCACCGAGGGCCCGTACCGCATCGACGCGGACAGGATCCGCCGGAACGCCACCGAGGCAAAGGGCGCGGAACTCCACTGGGGATCGTTCACGCCGCCCAAGTCAGTTCGCACCAGATGTACTTGCCGGTGCCGGCGACGTTCCAGGTGTCCCGCTGCTGTACCCATCCCCAGGCGTCCGCGCAGCTGTGGACGAGGGCGAGGCCGCGGCCCGTCTCGGCATCCGGGGCAATCTGCCGGGAGTGGCGCGGCGGTGCGGGGTCCGCGTCCCAGACGCCGATGCGCAGGGCGGTGCCCTCCGCTCGGAGCCGTATGGCGGCAGGGCCCTTCGTGTGCTGTACGGCGTTGGTGACCAGCTCGGTCGCCACCAGCTCGGCGGCTTCCGTGAGGTGGGGGAGGCCATGGGCGGCGAGGATCAGGCGGAGGGTACGGCGGCAGATGGTGACGGCTCGGGGGTCGTTGGGGATGTAGAGGGTGTACTCCCAGGGGGAGGAGGTGGGCGCTGGGGCTGGGGTTTCGGGCATGCGTCAACTCCGGTTCGTGGTCAGGGAGGTGGAGTGCGCGGCGGTTGTCGGGGGTGGCTCTGTCGCGACCGCCATGGCATGGCGGTGCGGTGCGCTTCCGGGGTCCCGGGTTCCGCAGCGTGTGCGTCGCGTCACCGACGGTACGTGTAAAAATTTACTCCACGCAAGTCGTTCGCGTAATCTGACACCCGAACGGGGTGGTCCAACTCCGCTCCACAGTCGCGATGTTTGAGGACAGGAGCCGTATGCCGGCGAGAGCGCAGCCAACTGCCCGCCAGGTGCGCCTCGGTGTCGAGCTGCGGAAGCTGCGCGAGGCAGCAGGGCTGTCCTCCGGTGACGCGGCCGGGCTGTTGGGGGTAGCTCGGGCCCAGATGAGTCAGATGGAGGCCGGTAACGTCGGGATCAGTGGTGAGCGTGTCCGTAGGCTCGCTTCCCACTACGCCTGTGCGGACACAGACTTGATCGACGTGCTGGTGGAGATGGCGACGGATCGTACGCGTGGGTGGTGGGAGGAGTATCGAGGTGTGCTGCCTCCCTCGTTCCTGGACCTGGCGGAGTTGGAGCACCACGCGACCAGCATTCAGGTGATCGGTACCGCGCACGTACCTGGACTCCTTCAGAGTGAGGACTATGCGCGTGCGGTGTTCGCGTACTGGCGCCCGGAGCTTCCGGCGAGTGAGCTGGAGCCGAGGGTGGAATACCGGATGCGCCGAAAGGCGGTCCTTGGCAGGGACGGGGCGCCCCCGTACTCGGCGGTGTTGCACGAGTCCGTGCTGCGCACGCGTGTCGCGGACCGGCGCGTTGCCCGAGCCCAACTCGACGAAATCCTCAAGGAGTCGGAGCTCCCGCACGTCACGGTGCGCGTAGTCCCGTTCGATGTGGACGGCTTCGCCGGGGCGAGTTCAGCTCTGGTCTACACGGGTGGGCGTGTACCCGCGCTGGACACCGTTCAGCGGGACACCCCGTACGGCTCGGCTTTCCTTGATGCCGCCGCCCAGCTCCAGTCCATGCGAACACTCTTCCGTAAGGTGGAATCGGCTTCCCTGGAGCCCGCCCGATCGCGGGACTTCATCCACCGCCTGGCGAAGGAGCTGTAAGACGTGACTCAGTGGCAGAAGTCCTCGTTCTCCGGTGGCGCGGACGGCAACGAATGCATAGAACTCGCCCAGCGCGAAGGCGCCTTGCTCCTCCGCGAAAGCGATGAGCCCACTCGGACACTCCCCGTGTCCCGCGACAGCCTGCTCGCCCTCCTGAGGCAGGTCCGGGCGAACCGCGCCTGACCGAAGACGACTTCACGCAAACCCTGCGTCGTACTCCCCCTGCGCAGGACACCCGCCGTCCCCGGGGCCAGACTGGACAGTAAGCGGTGATTGGCAGATCCGTCCCCGACCTGGCAGCCGCGACCAGGCCTTATCGAGGTCATGCCTGGGACAGATCTGCCAATCATCCATGCGAACCGGGGCTGGAGGAGTCATGACGTCAACCACGTGGACTGAGACCCCCGTCGCGATCGAAGGCGGCGGTGTGGAGCTGCGCGCGCAGGAGATCGGGGGAGACATGAGCGTCGCCTTCGCGCGGCTTCCTGGGGGTACGGACATGACGCCGGCGGTCAAGGGCCTGCCCGGTGACTCGTGCCAGTGCCCGCACTGGGGCTACCTGCTCAGGGGACGGCTGAAGATGCGCACCGAGCAGGGGGACGAGATCTACGAGGCGGGGCAGGCCTTCTACTGGGCGCCCGGTCACGTCCCGGAAGCGCTTGAGGACTGCGAGTACGTGGACTTCTCACCGACGAAGGAGTTCAACGAGGTGATCGACCACATCAAGGCGCAGCTGGGATGACTGCGGCGGCGAGGCGCTGCTCGGGAGCCGGTCGGCTATTCGGAGGATTCTGCGCACACGGGAGATGATTCAGAGTCGGGTGCAGGAAAATGCTGGCATCTTGAGGGCCTTCGGACGCTGTAGCCGCTCTGGAAAGGCACCGTCATGCAGGCATCCCCCGCCGACAGCGCCACGCTCCCGCCTCCGCAGTTGCAGCTCGGCGAGCAGACGCGCGCAGGGGATTCCCCCAGGAGCCACGCCGGGATTCCGTGGTGGGCCTGGGCTCTCGCGGGAGCACTGTTCTTCGCGTACATGACGCTGTCCCTCCGCCTCCATCAACGGATGCTCTCCAACGCCTTCGACCTGGGAATCTTCGAACAGGTCATCCGGTCCTACGCGGAAGGCCACCTTCCCGTGTCCGAGGTGAAGGGTCCGGACTTCCCTGTGCTTGGGGACCACTTCCACCCCGTTCTGGCGCTTGTCGCTCCGCTCTACCGGCTCTGGCCGTCGCCGATGGTCCTGCTCGTGGTGCAGGCCGCGCTGATCGCCGCGAGCGTTCTGCCGCTGGCGCTCTGGGCCCGTCGGACATTGGGCTCCACCGCCGCGGGAATCATCGGCACCTGCTACGGCCTGTCCTGGGGTATCGCGAGTGCGGTCGGCGTCGACTTCCACGAGGTGGCGTTCGCCGTACCGCTGCTCGCCTGCTCACTGGCCGCTCTGGGGACTGACCGGCTGCGTGCCGCGGCGTTCTGGGCGCTGCCTTTGCTGCTGGTGAAGGAGGACCTCGGCCTCACCGTGGCCGTGATCGGCCTCCTCATCGCGCGGCGAGGGGATCGAAGGCTGGGTATCGCCACCGCCGCGGCCGGTCTCGGCGGGACGGCCCTGGCGATGCTGGTGATCCTGCCGGCCTTCAACCCGCAGGGGTCCTACGCGTATACGCACTGGCTGACGGCAGGTTCCGAGGGCGGAGAGGGTGGGCTGCCGGATCTGCTCCACAAGGTGACGATCGGTCTCATCACCCCCGAGGCCAAGGTCACGACGCTGCTCTTCCTGCTGGCCCCCACGCTGTTCCTGGCCCTGCGCTCCCCGCTGGTGTGGGTCGCGCTGCCGACGCTGGTCTGGCGCTTCGCCTCCGGGCTCTCCACCCACTGGGGCACCAGCTATCACTACTCGCTCGTGCTGATGCCGATCGTCTTCGCCGCCTTCATCGACGCCCTGGTCCGCAGGCAGCCGAGCGGGGTGAGTCTGCGGCGCTACCTCGTGGGCTCGGCCGCGATCACAGCCCTGATCCTTCCGCAGTACCCGCTGTGGCAGTTGGTCAAGCCGGAGACCTGGCGGACCGATCCGCGGATCGCCGTCGCCCACGGCCTCATGGACCGCATCCCCGACGGCGCGACGGTCCAGGCGTCCAACCAGCTCGTGCCCCAGCTCACCGGCCGCACGAGCACCGGCCTCTACGGCTGGGCCGACAGCCGCCCCGACCCCGAGTGGATCATGGTGGACACCCTGGTACCGCAGCATCGGCGCTGGCCGCAGAGTTTCGCGGAGGAGAAGATCTCCCTCGACCGTGCGCTCGCCGAGGGCTACCGCACAGCGGCGGAACAGGACGGCTTCGTACTGCTCACCCGCGCGGGCTGACGGCTCCCCGGGCCTGTCCGGAGGTCCTACCGCAGGACCACCGACTTGATGATGACCGGCTTGCGCGGTCTGCCGTCGGTGGATCCGTCCGCCGTCCCGGCCAGGCCGATCTCCCGCAGTACGTCCATTCCCCCGACGACCTTCGCGAACGGAGTCCACTGGGGTGCCATGCCGACGTCGGGATCGGCGTAACTGATGAAGAACTGGCTTCCGTTCCTCCCCGGTTCCGCCTTGGCCATCGCCACGGTGCCCGCCGGATAGTCGGCGCCGTCGAGATTCTCGTCGGGGAAGAAGTACCCGGGGTCGGCTTTGCCGTCCCCTTTGACGTCGCCGCATTCCAGGACGTAGATCCCCCGGGTCGTGACGCGGTGGCATTCGCTGCCGTCGAAATAGCCCTCGCCGGCCAGGAAGGAGAACGAGGTGGTTGTGCAGGGCGCGTCGCCGGTCAAGGCCTTGAGCGTGACCTCTCCTCGGTCGGTGACCAAGGTGGCGGTCAGCGGGCGGGCAGCCTTTTCGGCGTCGAAGACGGGGATGCCGGCGGGGTTTCCGCGCCCGGTGGGCGTGTAAGAACACGATGCCTGCGGCTTGGAATCGGAGTCCCAGGTGGTCAGGGAGACCGACATCCAGGTCAGTGCCGAGCCGGCTGCCGTGACGGCGAGGGCCGTCGTCGCGGCAGCGGCCATACGGTTCCCGGGCCGTGCGTAATCCCTCAGTTTTCCTGGCCATTTACCGATGGGCATTCATTCCCCGATCGTGGTGGGTTGCACTGGCCGACACGACGCCGAGAGCGTATCCAGGCGTATTTGGATCAGGGTGGGCGACACACACCATTCCCGTTCCGGCGTCGGCGACACACGCCATCACCGTTCCGGCGTCGGCGACACACGCCATTACCGTTCCGGCGTCGGCGACACGCGTCATTCCCGTTTCGGCTCGGCGCGCCTCAGGCCTTCATGCCGGGGAGCTGGAATTTGATGTGGATCGTGAATCAAACGGTATGCCTCAACATGATCGTCAAAGACGAAGCGCCGGTGATTCGCCGCTGTCTGGAATCCGTACGTCCTCTCATCGATACGTGGGTCATCCTGGACACCGGCTCCACCGACGGCACTCAGGACGTCATCCGTGAGGTTCTCGGGGATCTGCCC
Source organism: Streptomyces sp. NPDC093544 (assembly GCF_040683495.1). Lineage (NCBI taxonomy): Bacteria > Bacillati > Actinomycetota > Actinomycetes > Kitasatosporales > Streptomycetaceae > Streptomyces > Streptomyces sp. NPDC093544. The sequence continues at coordinate 94,625 of NZ_JBFBEA010000023.1, forward strand.
GGCGCTCTGCACGAGCGGCCCTGGAAGGGTTTCGACGGGAGCCGCAGTGAAGCGATCGATCTCGCCCGCGACCGTGCGGACTACCTGCTGTTCATCGACGCCGACGACCTGATGGAGGTGGCGGAGGGGTTCCGTATGCCGGAGCTGACCCACGACGCCTATCGCGTCGCCCTCCACGACGGGCCGATCATCCACTGGCGCCCGGCCCTGGTCTCGACCCGGCTGCCCTGGCGCTATGTCGGTGTCCTGCACGAGTACCTCGACTGCGGGAAGGAGTACAGCCGCGGGACGTTCAAGGGCGCCAACATTCTCTCCGTGGGAGGCGGGGCGCGCCTGAGGGAAGGTCAGCGGAAGAAGTACCTGCGCGATGCGGAGATCCTTGAGGAGGGCCTGGTCAAGGAGCCCGACAACGCCCGCTACGTCTTCTATCTCGCGCAGAGCCGGCGCGACGCCGGCGAGCCGGAGAAGGCACTCGCCGCCTACGACCGCCGGGCGGCCATGGGCGGGTGGGACGAGGAGGTCTTCTGCGCCCATCTCTATGCCGCGCGGCTCGCGGCAGGGCTCGAAAGGCCGGCCGCCGAGGTGATGGACCGCTATCTCCGCGCCCACGAGAGCCGGCCCTCGCGCGCCGAAGCCCTCGGCGATCTGGCGCGCTTCTGCCGCGAGAACGGCCCGCGCTGGCCGCTGGCCCACCTCTTCGCGAAGGCCGCGGCGCAGATCCCGTATCCGAGCGACATCCTGTTCGTCGAGTTCGACTGGTACGACTGGCGCGCACTCGACGAGCTCGCGGTGGCGGCGTACTGGACCGGGAATTACGAGGAGTCCATGGCCTGCTGCGAGCGGCTCCTCGACGGCGGGAAGCTGCCCGACGGACAGCGCGAGCGTGTGACCCGCAACCTCGAGTTCGCCCGAAGCAAACCGACCGAATGCGAACTGGTGAACGCCTGACCTCGCCGGGGTCACGCAGAGGCAGACGGGCGGCCGAACGGCAACACCACTCCCGGCGGTTCGGGCGGGGAGACCGTAGACGCAGGAGCCCCGGGCCTTGTGAAGGCTCGCCGGTAGGCGGCTCCGAATTCGCTGTCGCGCACGCATCCATCTGTGGATGCCCGGTACGCCGATATGTTGATACCTCCGCGAAATTCTTAAGGCGTTGCTCCTGCGATCCGATGTTGCCGGAGGAGGCTCGAACGTGCTTCCGGTATGGAATCTCGAACGTGCTTTCGGAACATCACTCGATCCACATCGTGAGGAGCAGTGCATGAGACCTGAACACCGGAAACGATCCCCATTCGGTCCGCTTCCCCTACGGAACGCATGGCTGGCCGGCGGCACCATCGCCTCGCTCGCACTCGTGTTCTCGAGCATCGCGACCCCCGCGGGCGCCATGGCGCGCACCGCCGATCCGGCCACCGAGACCACCGTGTCGAGCCCGTCGACAGGGGACCCCTGCAAGAAGCCGAGGCCGAAGCCAAGGCCGAAGGGGATGACCGTCGGGCCCGTGGCCGACTCGGCCCACGACAAGTGCAAGGTCGGACCGACCGGGCCTACGGGGCCCACGGGTCCGACCGGCGCGACGGGTGCCACGGGCGCGACCGGTGCGGGTGCGACGGGTCCGACAGGTCCGACCGGGCCCGGAGCCGGTGCCACAGGCCCGACGGGTGCCGTCGGCGCGACCGGCCCGACGGGTCCCGCGGGTGCGACCGGCGCCACGGGCCCGACCGGACCGAAGGGTGCGACCGGCGCAACGGGTGCCACCGGCGCCACGGGCCCCTGCACCGACATCGACACCTACGAGCCCTCGGACTCCGAGGAGTTCAGCGCTCTTCTCCTCGACGGCGTGGCGTACGCCGGGCGCAGGGACAACCAGCCGGATCTGGGCGACTACGCGTGGACGAACCTCAGCGACAACGGGAGCTACCCCGACAACGCCTGTGGCATCTCCATCTCGGCCCAGGGCAACGACTCCTCGATCAAGGTCGTGACCACGGAGGGCGACATCTGGGAGACGCTGGGCGACACGAACGGCAACAACTTCGACTGGACCGAAGAATGGCACCCGGTGGACGCACCGACGGTCGTGAACCGCGCCATCATCAAATCCAAGGGCGACCTGAACATGATCGGTTCCCTGAACGGACTCCCGGCGAACAGGAAGGGTTCCTGACACCCTCCTGACCCCCGCATACCCTCGGCGCCCCGGGGTCGCAAAGCCCCCGGGGCGCCGCACGGTCATGCGGTCAGGACAGTGACTTGTAGCCGCCCCAGCCGGTGCCGATCTTCGTACGGGCCCCGAACGACCCGGCACCGTTGCCGTAGTTGCGCCAGAGGTTGCCGCTGGTGTCACGGGAGACGAGGTCGGCCTTGCCGTCGCGGTTGAGGTCGCCGACTCCGACGATGACGTTGTAGGAGCCGCCCCAGTCGGCGAACAGCTTCACGCGGGCCGCGAAGGTGCCGTTGCCCTTGCCGTAGTACCGGTAGAGGGCGTTGGCCTTGTCCTGCGCGATCAGGTCGCCGATGCCGTCGCCGTTGAGGTCACCGACGCCGACGACCTTCTTGTACGTCTTCCAGTTGTCGTAGAGCTTCACGCGGGCGGAGAGCTTGCCGGTACTGGTGCCCTTGTAGAGGTAGACGGCGCCGGTGGAGGTGTTGCGGGTGATCAGGTCCGGGTGACCGTCACCGCTGATGTCTCCGGGCGAGGTGAGGATGTCGTACTGGTTCCAGCCGCTGGTACTGAGCGTCGTGTACGACGTCGACGGCTTCAGCGCCGCACCGCAACCCGGCTTGTAGAGGCGCAGGGCCCCGCTGCTCAGCCGCACCAGGACGTCGTTGCAGCGATCGCCGCTGAGGTCCCCGAACGGGATGGCCTTGATCGTGGTGGCCCAGCCCGTGCCGGTCGTCTTCTCGGAGAACTTGCCGCCCCCGGTGCCGAGTTGGTAGGTCAGGGCACCCGAGGAGCTGAGGGTGAGGAGGTCGCCGTCACCGTCCGGGTAGCCCTCGATGCTGTCGAAGTCGTGGCGTACCGCCGCGCCGCCCTCAACGTAGGTCATGCCGGTGGCCACCGTGGCCGCCGTGGTGCTGCCGAGGCCGGTCGCCCTGAGGGTCCATTTGAACTCCCCGTTGGGGAAGTAGGTCCCGTCCGTTGTCTTCCCGTTCCAGGCGGTCTCCAGCCAGGCTGTGACGGCGCCGCCGGTGACCGTGCGGGTGGCTTTGCCGGTCTCGCCGCTCTGGACCGAGGTGAAGGTCAGGGACCACGAGGTGACCGGGCGGGAAAGCAGCCAACTCCCGTTCCAGGTCTTGGAATCGGTGTCCGACGACTTCGGCGAGAGGTAGTAGTCGCCCAAGCCGTCGAACAAGGTCGGGGCGGACGGGGTCACCCCGGTCGTCGCGACGTGCGCCCGCTCATAGGTGTCGAACCAGGCGACGAGGCCCGTGTACTCGTCCACCGCCCAGCGGAAGCGGCGGTCGACGGCCAGGCCTGAGTCCGGGAGCCCGGCGGCGAGCACGCGGGTGGAGCCGGTGGTCGCGTCGGTCAGTACGAGTTCGTCCGTGGCGTGGTCGTGGCGCACGGCGAAACCGTCGCCGAGCAGCACGTCACCGGGCTCGGTGGCGACCGACGTACCGGCCTTGGTGTCGTACACGCCCGCCGAGGTCGTCCCGCAGGCCCAGTACACCCAGCGGCCCGCCGCCTGGAGTTCGGTCGGGATGCAGCCCGCGCCCGGGATGGTGACCGTGGAGAGGGTCTTCTCCGAGGTCAGGCTGTACGAGGTGATCCTGCCGGCGGTGGTGGTGGCGCTCCAGAGGGTGGTGCCGTTGAGGGCGGCGGCGCGGGTCGAACGCTTCAGCAGTTGACCCTGGTTGAAGTTGCCGACGTACTGCGTGGGCGCGGTGCCGCCGGAGTTGTAGACCGCGTAGTCGTCGGAGACGTCGACGGTCGCGCCGCCCTGGGGCGCGAACTCCAGCTCGACGACCCCGTTGCCGTCACCGATCTTGACCAGGGTGTCCCCGGCCGAGGTGCCGCTGACGTCGGCCGCCCTGAGATAGACGTCCTCGGGGTAGTAGCCCCGGTTGCCCCACACCACCGAGCAGCTGGTGCCGGGGTACGGGCACGCGGCGGCGACCGAGGAGCCCGCCGTGGCGGCGGAGGGGGTCAGAGTGCTGCCGGCGTCCGTGGTCAGGGTCCGGACCGATGTGGTGTCACTGGTGGTGGAGGAGGGGTTGTTCTCGGCCACGCGCAGGCTGCCACGGCTGAGCGCGAGGCCCGTCTTGTCGTTCTCCGTCGCCGGGATCTCGCGCACCTTCGTCAGCTCCAGGGAGCCGTCCGCCGCCTGGCTCGCTCGCTGCACCCACCAGTCGGTGGCGCCGGTGCCGCCCGTGACGAGGGCGTCGTCGCCGGGGGCGGGAATCGCGTACTCGCCGGCGTCGGCCGGCAGGGTCCGCGTGGAGCCGTCGGCGAGTGAGTGAGCAGTGATCGCCGTGCCGCTGCCGGTGCGCGTGTTCGTGGGCAGCAGCAGCCAGTCGCCGATCAGGACCGGCTCGCCGTCGAGAGTGCCGAGGGCCGGTTGGCCGATGATCGTGACCGGCGGGAGGTCGACGACCTGTTCCGCCCCGGCCGGGTCGGTACGGGACTTGAGGTGGAGGTCGCCGGTGTAGGAGTCGTACCAGCCGAACCGGTCCTCGCTCTGTACGTGGAACGCGTTGGCGTCGAGGTCGGTGAAGGCCTGGGTGACGACGGCCGTGTCGACGTCGATGTAGAACAGGGAACTGCCGGACGCCCCCAGCACACCGCCGGAGTCCGCGGCCACGATCTCGGAGGCACTGATGCTGAACCCGTTGCCAAGGCCGGTGATGGTGCGAGAGCGCCGTACGCCGTCCACGGTGTCGATCAGGGTGCTCTCGGTGACGACCGTGTCCCCGGCCAGTGCCCGGTATTCGTAGGAGGACGTGAAGGTCGACGTCTCGCGCGTCGCCGGGTCCCAGAGGGTGACGGACTTGGTGGTTGCGGCCGTCGGCAGGGCGACCAGGTCGCCGTCCGATCCGTACCAGGCGGTCCGGCACGTCGAGCCGAGGGACGCGCAGGGCGCCGAGGGCGTGTAGACGCCGCTCGAGTTCTCCACGGTGACGGTGGCACCGGTGGCGTAGTCCGTCCACAGCAGTCCGGCGACCCCGCTCTGCCGGTGCAGGAAACCGGTCTCGCCCGCGCTGAGCGGCCGGTCGGCGCGTGGCGTGGTCGAGCTCGGGTCGACGAGCGTGATCTCCGTGGTGCCGGCGGCTTCCGTGGTGACCGCCTCGGCGGAACCGCCGCCCTCGGAGTAGATGGTGACGGCCGCGACGGTGACCGCGAATGCGGAGACGGCGGCGGTCAGACCGCCCCGTCTCAGGGCGTGTCTGCCCACTTGAAAGTCCCTCCCCGCGAGGGTCCCCTCCCTCGCACAAGAGAGCGGATGCTACCAGGGAGTTACGAGGTCGGGCCGCCGGGACGCCGCGCGCTCAGGTGTCGTACGAGCCGTCCCAGGGCTCGCCGAAGCCGAGGCGGTCCGGGTAGAGCTCCGCCCAGGTCTCGCCCTCGTCCTCCTTGAGGACCAGGCCGAACAGGACGCCGTCGACGGTGACTTGGAAGGGGCGGATCGCGATGTCCATGTAGGAGCGCCGGGGGAGGCTTCGCAGGAGTTTCCCCAGGTGGGCCTCGGCTCGGGCGAGGACCGAGCCTTCGGCGTGCGGGGCGTGGTGCTGCTCGGCCCAGGTGCCCGCGCACCAGATCTCCGAGTCGCGGTACCGGCCCTCGGCGTCGAAAGTGTGAAGCACCGTGTAGAGGCGCTTGTGCTCTTCCCAGCCGTCGTCGGGACGGAACCCTTCGGGGAAGGCGTACGTGACCGACGCCAGGAACTGACCATCCGCGTAGCGGCCGATGGCCTCGGTGCGGTGGTGTGGTTCGTAGGCGATCGGGATGACCTCGGGGACTGCCATGGCGAAACCATACGGGTGGTCGCGAACATGCCAGCGCCGGGGGCGCTTTCCAGCCCGACGGATTTTGTGAAGAGGCCCGGCTCCACAAGGATGCCGGGCCCACCTCACAACACCGTGACTACTCCGGTGCGCCGCCGAAGCGCTCCTTGTACGACTCCAGATCCTCGTCCGTGATCTTGGCGAAGAGGACCGGGGGAACGGTGAAGGCCGTACCGGCGGGGACCGCGGTCAGCGCCTTCGCCCCCTGTGCCGTCACCCAGGTCGCGGTGTCGTCGGCAAGGGAGAAGGCCGAGCGCATGGCCGCGGCCGAGGCCGGGATGAAGGGCTCCGACACCACCGAGTAGAGGTGGATCAGGTTCATCGCCGTACGCAGGGTCAGGGCCGCGCCGTCCGGGTCGGTCTTGATCTCCAGCCAGGGGGCCTTCTCCTCCAGGTAGGAGTTGCCCGCCGACCACAGGGCGCGCAGCGCGGCCGCCGCCTTGCGGAACTGGAGCGCCTCCATCTGGGTCTCGTACTCCGCGAGCAGGCCCGCGATCTCCTCGCCGAGCCGCGCCTCCGCCGCACCGGCCTCCGAGCCCGCCGGGACCTCGTCGCCGAAGCGCTTGCGGGAGAAGGACAGGACCCGGTTGACGAAGTTGCCCAGCGTGTCCGCCAGGTCCTTGTTCACCGTCGCCGTGAAGTGCTCCCAGGTGAAGGACGAGTCGTCCGACTCGGGGGCGTTGGCGATCAGGAAGTAGCGCCAGTAGTCGGCGGGCAGGATGTCCAGGGCGGCGTCGGTGAAGACACCGCGCTTCTGGGACGTGGAGAACTTTCCGCCGTAGTACGTCAGCCAGTTGAAGGACTTCAGATAGTCGACCTTCTTCCACGGCTCGCGGACGCCCAGCTCGGTCGCCGGGAACATCACCGAGTGGAAGGGCACGTTGTCCTTGGCCATGAACTCCGTGTAGCGGACCGGGTTCTCGCCGGAGTCGGCGTCGTACCACCAGGACTTCCAGTCCCGGTTCTCCGGTTCCAGGTCGGACCACTCCTTGGTCGCGCCGATGTACTCGATCGGCGCGTCGAACCAGACGTAGAACACCTTGCCCGCGGCGGCCAGCTCCGGCCAGGTGTCGGCCGGGACCGGGACGCCCCAGTCCAGGTCACGGGTGATCGCGCGGTCGTGCAGGCCCTCGGTCAGCCACTTGCGGGCGATGGAGGAGGCGAGCTGCGGCCACTCGTCGCTGACCTCGTCGATCCACGCCTCGACCTCGTGCTGCAGCTTCGACTGGAGGAGGAAGAGGTGCGTGGTCTCCCGGACCTCCAGATCGGTGGAGCCGGAGATGGCGCTGCGCGGGTTGATCAGGTCGGTCGGGTCCAGGACGCGGGTGCAGTTCTCGCACTGGTCGCCGCGCGCCTTGTCGTAGCCGCAGTGCGGGCAGGTGCCCTCGACGTAACGGTCCGGGAGGAAACGGCCGTCCGTCGGCGAGTACACCTGACGGATCTCGCGCTCCTCGATGAAGCCGTTCTCGTTCAGGCGGCGGGCGAAGTGCTGGGTGATCTCGCGGTTCTGCGGGCTGGAGCTGCGACCGAAGTAGTCGAAGGCCAGCGCGAAGCCGTCGTACACCGCCTTCTGCGCGTCGTGCGCCTGCGCGCAGAACTCGTCGACCGGGAGGCCCTGTTCCTTCGCGGCCAGCTCGGCCGGGGTGCCGTGCTCGTCCGTCCCGCAGATGTACAGGACGTCGTGACCGCGCTGGCGGAGGTACCGGGAGTACACGTCCGCCGGGAGCATGGACCCCACCATGTTGCCCAGGTGCTTGATCCCGTTGATATACGGAAGGGCGCTGGTGATGAGGTGTCGAGCCATCGCGGGCTGCTCCCAAGTCGGTACGTGGGGTGACGATCGTCGTTTCAGGTCGTGTCGTCGATCGTCTTACGAACCTTGAAATTCTAGCCGACATGGGTAGGCCGCCCGCTTCCCGTTTTACGGGGTGGGAAGCGGGCGGCCGTGGTGAGTCGCTGGTGGGGTTACGGGCGCCAGTTCGCCAGTACGCCCTCGTAGACCTCGGCGTCCGTCAGTTCGCGCGGGGTCGGGCCCGCGTGGAAGAAGGCCGTGTTGTCGGTCTTCAGTTTGCGGAGGTAGTCGAAGGCCTTGTTGTCCTGCTCTCCGAAGGCGACGAAGGAGAAGAAGACGGCGGGGTGGTTCTTCGCCGCGTCCGTGAGGGACTGGGTGGCGGGGGTCTTGGCGTCCGGGGCGCCGTCCGTCTGGAAGACGACGAGGGCGGGGGCCGTGCTGTCCGACTTCTGGTAGTGCGTGAGGACTTCCTCCACGGCCGCGTGGTAGCTCGTACGTCCCATGCGGCCGAGGCCGGCGTGAAGTTCGTCGACCTTGTTCTCGTGGTCGGTGAGGGTCAGCTCGCCGGTGCCGTCCAGCTCCGTGGAGAAGAAGACGACGTGGACGGTGGCCTCGGGGTCGAGGTGGGCGGCGAGGGCGAGGGTCTGCTCGCCCAGGGCCTGGGCGGAGCCGTCCTTGTAGTACGCGCGCATGCTCGCGGAGCGGTCGAGGACGAGGTAGACCTTGGCTCGGGTGCCGGTGAGGTTCTGGGTCTTGAGGGTGGTGGCTGCTTCGGCGTAAGCGGTGAGGAGGCCTGCGGGTACGTCGGCCTCGGCGGCGGCCGGGGTGAGGGCCTCAGCCTCGGGCTCCGGGGTCTTTTCGGCCTCCGGTCGGTGGGTGGGCACCTGGCCTTCGGCCGGGTCGTTCTTCCCGCCCGCACCACCCGTGACCGTTTCGTCGGCGGGTGCGGGTTGCCCCTGTTGGGGCTCATCGCCGTCGGCGGCCGCGGGCTCGTGCGCTTGCACGTCCGCCTGCTCGTCCGCCTTCGCGGCGACCGGAGCGGGGTCCTCGGCGGCGGCGACGACGGTCGGCTCGGCCGCCGCCGCTGCCGCAGGCTGCTCCTCGGCCTTCGGCTCCGAGATCTCCGGGGTCTCCTCGATCTCGGTGGGCTCCGGAGTCGCCTCGGCCTTCGGCTCCGCCTCGGTGACCTCGGCCTCCGGCTCGGAGACCTCCGGGACCTCGGCGACGGGCGCAGGCTCAACGACCGGTTCGGGCGTCTCCACCTCAGCCGCAACCTCGGCTTCCGGTTCGACAACCGGCTCGGGCTCGGCCTCGGCTTCGGGCTCAGCCTCAGCCGCGACCTCCCGTTCGGCCTCGGCTTCGGGCTCGACCACCGGCGTCGGCTCGATGACCGGCGTGGGCTCGATGACCGCTTCCGGCTCGACGACCGGCGTGGGGACCACTGCCTCGGGCTCGATCACCGGCTCGGGTGTCTCCGGCTTGGCCTCAGCCGCGACCTCTACCTCAGCCGCGACCTCCGCCGCAGCCGCCGGCTCCGGCGTCCTAGCCGTCGGAACCGTCACATTGTCGAACGCCGCCGACACCAGCTCGTCCACCACGGACTGCTTGGGCTCGGGGGCCGGAGTCGGAAGCTCCGTGGCTGATTCCGGCTGGAGTTCGGTCGACGGTGCCGGAATCTTCGGCTCGGCCTCCGGTGCGGGAGCCTGTGCGGAAACCTGTGCCGGAACCGTCGGAGTCGAAGCCTCCCGCGAGGTCTCCCCGTCGGTGTCACGGCCCTTGCGTGAGCGGCCGAACGCATTCCGCAAGACGGTGAGAATGCCCATGTGCGCAACCCTTCGCGTGAGTTGGTGCCCGTCAATCCCTGGCCAGGACGGACACGTAAGGTTAGCGGTCACAGCTGGTGATCTTCGGCAGGGGCGGAGTACGGGGGCCGCACTCGTCAAGACCGCGTCCCCGACGCGACCCGTGACCGGCCGCACAAGCGCCCTCAGTAAGCGCCTTGAGTAAGCTCTCTCGGCCGACCAGTCCCCGACGCTACCCGCGTTACCCCAACACCCCTCCGGATCGCACGGGTTCACCCTCCGTTCATTCCGCTGGCCTGTTTCCGCACATACGCACCACCTAGCGTCATGCTCAAGCCAAGGGACCGTATGGGGAGAGCAAAGTGCGCAGACTTCTGCCGTTGATCGGAACGCCCGACTCGCATCCCGGCGGCAGATCGGCGATGACCTGCCTCTACCGCTGTGGCAACGCCTGTTTCCACGAGATACCGAACCCCACCGAGAACGAGTACGTCGGGGACGTGATCGCCACCGCGCTGAGCCGCCGTTCGATGATGCGGGCCGCGGCCGTCGTGACCGTCGCCACCGCGGCGGGCACCGCCGTCATCGGCACCGGCGCCCCGCAGGCGCAGGCGGCAACCGTCGAGACGGCCTCCAAGAACGACAAGAGCGACCAGAGCGCCAAGGCCGCCCGCGGCCTCCGTTTCACCCCCGTCGCCCCCAACCTCACCGACGCCGTGGTGATCCCCGACGGGTACGCCCAGAACGTCGTGATCCGCTGGGGCGAGCCCATCCTCCGTGGCGCCCCCGCCTTCGACCCGGACAGGCAGACCGCCGCGGCACAGGCGGGCCAGTTCGGCTACAACAACGACTTCCTGGCGCTGCTGCCGCTCCCCGGTGAGCGAGGCCGCCAGATCCTCGTGGCGAACCACGAGTACACGGACGAGGTCCTGATGTTCAAGGCGTACGACGCCGCGAACCCGACCCGTGAGCAGGCCGAGATCGCCTGGGCGGCACATGGCCTGTCCGTCGTCGTGGTGGAGGAGGACAAGCGGAGCGGCAAGCTGACCGCGGTCCCCCGTCACCACCTCAACCGCCGTGTCACCGCGACCACCGAGTTCAAGGTGACCGGGCCGGCCGCCGGCTCGGCACTCCTCAAGACCTCCGCCGACCCGACGGGCAGGAAGGTCCTCGGCACGCTCAACAACTGCGCGGGCGGCGAGACCCCTTGGGGCACGACGCTGCACGGCGAGGAGAACTTCAACCAGTACTTCGCCAACAGCAGCCGCCCCACCGACGCCCGCTACGGCATCGGCACCGGCGCCACCGAGCGCAAGTGGGAGCGTTTCGACAGGCGTTTCGACGTCGCCCAGGAGCCGAACGAGGTCCACCGCCACGGCTGGGTCGTCGAGTTGGACCCGTACGACCCCACCTCCACGCCCCGCAAGCGCACCGCGCTGGGCCGCTTCAAGCACGAGGGCGCGACCGCCCGCCTCACGGACGACGGCCGCCCGGTCCTGTACTCCGGCGACGACGAACGCTTCGACTACTTCTACAAGTTCGTCGGCAGCAAGAAGATGAAGAAGGGCAGCTCACGCGCTGCCCGCGAGCACAACCTCACCCTGCTCGACGAGGGCACGCTGTACGTCGCCAAGCTCACCGGCGACTCCCCGGCGGCCGAGATCGACGGCACCGGAAAGCTGCCGGCCGACGGCGAGTTCGACGGCAGTGGCGTGTGGATCCCGATCGCGACGGCCACTGCGAAGGGCGCCGTCTCGCACGTCGAGGGCATGACCGCCGAGGAGGTGTACGTCTTCACGCGCCTCGCCGGTGACAAGGTCGGCGCGACCAGGATGGACCGACCCGAGGACATCGAGCCCTCGCCGACCAGCGGCAAGGTGTACGTCGCGCTGACGAACAACACCAACCGCGGTGTCGGCAGCAACACCAAGGCCGACGAGGCGAACCCGCGCAACGCCAACAAGCACGGGCACGTCCTCGAACTCACCGAGCGCCGCAACCGCCCCGAGAGCACGACCTTCGCCTGGTCGCTGTTCCTCGTCGCGGGCGACCCGACCGACCCGGCCACCTACTTCGCGGGCTTCCCGAAGGAGAAGGTCAGCCCGATCTCCTGCCCGGACAACGTGGCCTTCGACCCGCACGGCAACCTGTGGATCTCCACCGACGGCAACCAACTCGGCTCGCACGACGGTCTGTTCGGTGTCGCGACCAAGGGCGACCGGCGCGGTGAGCTGAAGCAGTTCCTGACGGTCCCGACCGGCGCGGAGACCTGCGGCCCGCTCGTCCAGGACCGGCGCGTGCTCGTCTCCGTCCAGCACCCGGGCGAGATCACCGGCGCGACCGTCGAGAAGCCGGCGAGCATCTGGCCCGACGGCCCCGGCAGGATCGTCCGCCCGGCCGTCGTCTCGGTATGGCGCAAGGACGGCCGCGACATCGGCGTCTGATGGCAGTGCAGTTACGAGGATGGGGGCGTCGCCCCTCGCCCAAGGGGCGCCCCCATCCTCGTACCGCCGACCGTCAGTGCGGCGACGTGATCGCCCGTGCCGCCGCGACCTCCTGCCGCAGGGGTTCCAGGACGCTCCCCGACGGTCCGGTGAGGTCGGTGCGGACCTCGAAGAGTACGTCCGTATCGCGCAGCCCCTTGGACAACTCCCGCAATTGCAGGGTGACTTGGCTGACCTCCCCGGACGAAGGCCGGGCGGCCCCGTGCCGGATCCGTACCCCTGCCGCCGTCGTCGAGTCGACGATCCGCTCCACGGCGACGACCAGCGGCATCCAGGCGGCGGCGCGCCTGCCGCTGGGCGGGGGTTCCGTGAGGGCGCGCTGGAACTCCGTACGGATGACGGAGAGATCGCGGTAGAGGCCACGGCGCATCCGGGCGCGGGTGGCGGAGTCGGCGTCGTCGCCGAACGCGTACTCCACATACCCGGCGGTGTCCGCGACCGCGTCCGCGAGCCGGTCGCCGACCCGGGTGTGCCAGCTCTCCGGCCACAGCAGATACCCGGCGACGATGGCGATCGCGCACCCGATGAGGGAGTCGACAAGGCGGGGCGCGAGGAGGGCGATGCCCTCGTGGTTGAGGACGTCGGAGACGACGAGGATCACCGGGGTGACGGCGGCGGTCTGGTAGCCGTACCCACGCGGGGTGAACACCGGGATGAGTGGCGCGAGGACGAACATCACGGCCACGTCCCACCAGCCGACCGGCACGGCGGCGAGGACCCCGGCCGCGACGACGAGCCCGGCGACCGTGCCCAGCGCGCGCAGCAGCGCCCGGGAGAACACGGACCCGAAGTCCGGCTTCATCACGAAGGTGACGGTGAGGGTGACCCAGTACGAGCGTGCCACCGGGACGGTCGAGACCAGTGCCTGCGCGATGCCGATGCACAGGGCCAGGCGCAGTCCGTAGCGCCAGGAGGCGCCGGACAGGACGACGTTGCGGGCGGCGCGGGCGGCGCGCACCTGGAGGGCGGCGGGCCCGCCGAGCCGGTCGTCGATGGTGCGTGCGTCCGGGGCCCGGCCCGTCACCACGTCGGCGGCGTGCCGGAGCGCGTGGTCGACGGCGCGCGCGGTCTCGCTCTCGGGCACGGGGAGGTGGAGCCCTGTCGGGCCGCTGTAGCCGGTCTCCACGGCCTCGGCGAGATGGCGTACGGCGGCGGGGATTTCGGCCGGCAGCCGCTTGCCGTACTGGTGAGCCGCCGGAGCCGCTTCCACGACGGGCGTCACGGCGTTCAACTGGGCCAGCAGGCGCACCAGTTCGGGGCTGCGGCCGTGGTGGAAGGCGCGCCGGGCGAGGATGAGGTCGTACGACTTGTTGAAGGACTCGGTGACGGCGAGGCGGAGGTCGTCGTACTTCGCGGTCCCGCTAGCGGCGAGCAGATCGGCCACCGTCCGGTAACTCGCGGCGACGGCGTCCCGCTCGGGCACCCCCGACCGCAGCGGCCAGGCGAGCAGCGCCAGGGCGAGTACGAGGAGCCCGCCGCCGAACATCAGCAGCGGCGCCAGCCACCACTGGCCCGGCAGCGGAAGCCCTGCGCCCACCACGCAGTCGAGGAGCAGCAGCAGGCCGGACACTGAGGCCACGGCGCCGATCGACGAGATCATCCCGGAGACGAGAGCGACGGTGGTGACGGCGGCGACGGCGATCCAGCCGTGTCCGTACACCAGCGAGCCGATGGTGACGCCGACCGCGCCGAAGGACTGGGGGATGGCGATGCGGAGGATCCGCATGCGGTAGGCGTCGGCGGTGTCGCTGATGACCGCCGTCAGGGAGCCGATCGCGGCGAGGGCGCCGTACGCCGGCTGTCCGACGGCGAGGCCGATGGCGAGCGGCAGGGACATCGCGATCGAGGCGCGGGCGACGGCGGCCCAGGGGATGGGGGCCGGCTTCGGTTGGAGGTTCCTGACCAGCCAGTCGGGAGGGGTGAGGCGGCTGATGGGGAACTGGCGGAACATGCCCTCAGTATGGCGGCCGACTCTGTCTCAGCCCTGTTGGTGGAGGGTGAGATCGACGACGAGTGCGCGGTGGTCGGAGCCGGTGAGGGCGAGGAAGGCGGCCGACTACGCCGCGGTCGACGGGCGTCCGGCCGTGGCCAGTGCCCAGATCACGAAGACCGCGATGGCGATGGAGATGATCGACCAGAAGGGGGCGTAGGGCAGGAACATGAAGTACTCGACCATGGAGAGCGCGGCGAGGCCGATGCCGACGCCGCGGGCCCAGACCTTGCCCTGGAGGATGCCCCAGCCGGTGATGGCCACGAGGACGCCGATGACGAGGTGGATCCAGCCCCAGGTGGTGAGGTTGAACTCGTACACGTAGCTGCCGAGGCGCGTGTAGACGTCGTCGGCGGCGATGCCCGCGATGCCGTTGAGCACGCTCAGGATGCCGCTGACCATCATCAGGACACCGGCGAAGACGATGCCGCCGGTGGCCCAGGTCGAGCCTCCGGCCGAGGCTGTGCCGTGCTTGGGGTCGAAGGGCGGCGCGGCGTGCTGGGTCATGAGGTCTCCTCGGGACGGGCCTGGAGTTCACTCGCAGGCTCGCCCGGGGGGCGAAGGCTCGCATCATGGGTGGGCCGAACGGGTGAGCCGCCGCTTCAGGCGTTTCCGGGTCAGCCGTCCAGCCGTGCGAGGAAGCCCGCCAGTGCCTCGTTGAACTCTTCCGGGCGCTCCAGGTTCGGCATGTGCGCCGTCGAGTCGATCACGTGGAGCGTGGAGTCGGGGAGCAGCGCGTGCATCGCCTCCGCGTCGGAGACCGGGGTGTACTCGTCGTCGGCGCCCACGACGACGAGGGCCGGGACTGTGACCCTGGTCAGCAGCGGCCGGTAGTCGGGGCGTTCCGCGCGGCCGCGCAGGGCCGCCGCCGCGCCCTCGGGGGAGGTCGCGGTCATCATGCGGTGCACATGTGCCGCGACCTCCGCGTCCGCGTACGGCGCGACCATCTTGCGCAGCACCTCGTCGGCGTAGCCGCGCATCCCCTCGCGCAGCAGCCGGTCCGCCATCGCGTTCCGCGTCTTCTTCCCCTCCGGCGTCTCAGCGGCCGGGAAGGTGTCCGCGAGGACCAGACCCCGGATGCGCCCCGGGAACTGTCGGTAGCACTCCATGACGATCTGCCCGCCCATCGACAGCCCGGCGAGGACGAACTCCTCCACCCCCAGGTCGTCAAGGAGCGCCGCGATGTCCTCGGCGAACATCGAGAGCGGGGTGACGCCTGGCACCACGGGGGACGCGCCATAGCCGCGCAGGTCCGGGGCGATCACCCGCCGGGAGGGTGCGAACGCGGTGATCTGTGGGGTCCACATCGTGCGGTCGAAGGGGTGGCCGTGGATCAGGACGAGGGGGAGCGCGGTGGAGCCGGCGTTCCCTTCGTCCGCGTAAGCGAGGTACGAGGGGTCGTGCGGCAGGTCGAGTGTCATGGTCAAAACCCTAGACAGGTCCAACTACCCAGTGCAATAAGGTATTTGGCCTAGTGCAACGTGGGGGAATGCTGGGCCGCCGGCGCGGTCAGGCGCGGACCTGTGTCGTTGTCCCCTCCACCGGAGCCTGCGCGGGCGTCGCCGTGGCCGTCCGCTGCCGGTGCCGGGCGTACGCGCCGGTGAGCAGGGCGCCGGCGGCCACGGTGACGCCGAGGGCGAGGAGCAGCCAGCAGGCGAGGCGGAGCGTGGACGTGAGGGCGTCGTACACCGCGCCCGCGGCCGTGGGGGAGACGCCGGGCGGCAGGTCGGCGAGGGTGAGCCGGCGGCCGACGGCGATCGCGGCGCCGAGCAGCGCGGCGCCCAGCGCGGTGCCGAGCCCGGTCGCGAGCACCGCGCGGCGGCGGCACACCGCGACGAGGATCCCCGCGAGGGTGAGGACGACGGAGGCGGCCGGCAGCCAGAAAGCGGCGACTTCGAGCACGTGGAAACCCTTCCGGAGCTCGACCAGTTCCTCGGCCCCGAGCACCGTGACCTCGGTGTGCTCGACGGGGATACGGTTCGCCAACGGCATGTGGTCGTCGGTGAGCCGGCGCTTCACCCGCTCGGTGACGGTCGCGAGGTCGACGGTCACCGCCCCCTCGCTGTCGTCGCGCAGCGCCCGCATCACCGCGTCGTGCGTGGCCGTGTTCGCCGCCTCCCACGCCGTGACGTACGCCTCCGTCTGCGTGAACGAGCGCACCGCGTCCCGCACGAAGGAGTTCACCGGACCCTGCATCCGCGGCCGTACGTGGACCTCCCGCATGATCCCGTCGGTGACCCCGGCCGCGATCGCGTCCCGTACGTCCGCGTCGGCGGCGAGCGGCGCCATCGTGGCCTCGTAACGGGCCGCGTCGCCGATCCCGTACAGCGCCCAGGCCGAGAGCGCGCCCAGCGGCGTGAGCAGACAGGCGAGGACGATCAGCGCGGCCGACAGGGCGCTGCGGGCACGGTGTGACACCCCACCAGGCAAGGCCTCCGCGGGGCCCCGCGCGAGCGGTTTGGCTGCAAATGGGCGCATACGACAAGCCGTACGGGGGCCAGGGGGCCGTGTACCCGGTCCAACCCCCCGTGCAGGGTTCACCGCGCACCCGCCCGCAGCCCAGTAACCGCACGGCCCGCGCGCTCTCCGGTGGAGCCCTCACCCGAACGGGTGTTACCTGGTTCTGGGGAAAAGGAGGCCGATATGCGCACCAACCCGGCCCTGCGGACCCTTGCTGTGGGCCTGTTCACCGGCGGCGTTCTCACCGTCGCCGTGGCGGGCACCTCGGCGGCGGCCACGCCGGCGCACACCGACTCCGGTGGCGGCGGCTCGGGCAGTCCCATATGGGGCACCGTCGTATCCCCCCGTGACATGAACGTACGGGCGGACCCCACCACGTACTCGTCGGTGGTCGACAGACTCTCGCCGGGCAGCCAGGACCGCGTCCTGTGCGCGGTCCAGGGGCAGAGCGTCTTCGGCGACACGGACTGGTTCTGGCTCGTCGGGGCGCAGGGCTGGGCCAGCGCCACCTACGTGGACATCGGCAGGCAGGGGGTGCCCAGCTGCCAGGACCCGTGCCCCGGCTGGAAGGACGGGGCCTGGGACGACGACAACTGGAAGCACGGCGACAACAGCTGGAACAACGACAACCGGAACAACGACAGCAGCGACCGGTGGAACAACGGTGACTCCAGCTCCAGTTCGTCCGGTTCCTGGAGCTTCAGCGCCTCCGGTTCATGGAGCTGGAGCGTCTCCGGCTCCTCCGCGAGCTCCTGGGACTGGGGTCCCAGGGGGTAGGTGAGTGAGGGAGACACACGAGGCCCCGGCTGCTGCGCCGGGGCCTCGCGTGTCGTATGCCGTACGCCGGGGGTCAGTTCAGCCGGTGACCGTCGGCGTCCTCGTGGGTGTAGTAGTGGTAGAAGAGCGCCGCGAACACGCTCACCGCGACCGCCAGCGACATGATCACGGACCGCAGGATGGTCGCGCCGGTCTGGCTGTAGATGAAGCCGAACGCGATGCCCGCGAACGCCATCCACATCAGCGCGTGCAGTTCGCGGCGCATCAGCGGCGCCATCATGCGGACGCCGGTCCAGGCCGCGGCGAACGCGATCGCGCACACGAAGCCGAACAGCACGTTCCAGCCCGTGATCGCGCCCGTGTGGCGGTTGATGGCCGCCGCCCAGAAGCCGTAGACGAGACCGCCGACGATGGGCGTCGCCCACTTCAGGACGGTCGCGACCCGCGCGCCCAGGAGGTCGGACATGATGCCGGACTCTGTTCCCGATGTACCCGGGCCGGATGTACGTGGTGTCCCTGACGCCGGTGATGCGGGTGCTGCCTGAGCCATGGGAGCACTCCTCTCTCCTCGCCCCTGCCTCCAGGGCACACCTCGCCCGGGTGGCTGGCAAGTCGGGATGCGGGGCTCAGCGCACCGTGTTTCGCTGAGCTTCATGAAGCTCATACTCTTCGGCGCCACCGGGATGATCGGCAGCCGTATCGCCACCGAGGCATCGGCACGCGGACACCAGGTCACCGCCGTGAGCAGATCCGGGCAGTCCCCGGTCCCCGGGGTCACCGCGACGGCGGCGGACGTCTCGGACCGGGCCAGGGTCGCGGAGCTGGCGGCGGGCGCGGACGCGGTGGCCTCGGCATGCGCGCCGCCCCGCGACGGTACGGATCCCCGGGCGCCCTTCCTCGCGCTGAACCAGTCGCTGGTGGAGGGGGTCAGGGCGGCCGGTGTACGGCGGCTCGTGGTCGCCGGGGGCGCGGGCAGCCTGGAGGTCGCGCCCGGTCAGGCACTGGCGGACCAGCCCGGCTTCCCGGAGGCCTACCTCCCCGAGGCCCTCGCCCAGCGCGACGTCCTCACCTATCTCCGCACCCTCGACGACGGCCTCGACTGGACCTACGTGTCCCCCGCCCCCGAGATCGCCCCCGGCGAACGGACGGGCCATTTCCGTATCGGCGGCGACCAGCTGCTCGCCCAGGACCACGACGCGGGCCGGATCAGCGCCGAGGACTACGCGGTAGCCTTCGTCGACGAGCTGGAGAAGGACGCCCATCCGCGGGCCCGGATGTCGGTCGCGTACTGACGGGCACGATGAAGAGGCGGTACGGCGAGGTGGGCAGCCGACGATCCGAAATCGAGCAACAGCCCCCCGCCGGCCGGCCAGACGCGGTCCAGCGGCAGAAAATCCTGCGGCTGCGCGGCCGCAGTGTCGGCTGGGTGCCGCCGCTGCTCCTGCTCATCGGCATCACCGTGGCCGATGCGAACACCTCCGGCGAGTTCCGGATCATCTCCTGGATCGTGCTCGTGCCGGGTATCGCGGCGGCGATCTGCGGGGTGTGGGGCACGGGCGCGTACGCGGTGCTCTCGCTGATCACCTACTTCACCGTCGACACGTCCTGGCCGCACCAGTACCAGACCGGCCTGCCCGACTTCATCCTCGTCGCCGTGGGCGGCATCCTCGCGACACTGGCCTGCGCGGTCCGCGTCCGCGGGGAGCGGCGCATGCTGCACATGCAGGACGTCGCCGAGACCACCCGGCGCACCCTGCTGCGCCCGCTGGCACCGGGCTGGGGCGGTCTGGAGCACGCGGCCGTGTACCTCGCCGCCGACAGCGAGGCCCGCGTCGGCGGCGACTTCTACGACATCCAGCCTGGCCTGTACGGCACCCGCGTGCTCCTAGGCGACGTCCAGGGCAAGGGACTCAAGGCGGTGGAGACGGCGGCCGCGCTCCTCGGTACGTTCCGCGAGTCCGCGTACCACGAGTCCCTCCTGCGTACTGTCGCCGAACGCCTGGAGATCCGCATGCTCCGGCACGCCTACTACTGCGCCGCGCTCGGCTACGACGAGGACGACCGCTTCGCCACGGCGATCCTGGTCGGCTTTCCCAAGGCCGCCTGGGACGGTCCGACGCGACGGGACAGTGCGAGTACGTCGGCTGAGGGTCCGGCTTCGCCTGAGGACGGCCCGGCTTCGTCTGGGGGTCCGGCTTCGGCCGACGGCCTGGCTTCGTCTGGGGGTCCGGCTTCGGCCGAGGGTCCGGCTTCGTCTGGGGGTCCGGCTTCGGCCGAGGGTCCGGCTTCGTCTGGGGGTCCGGCTTCGGCCGACGGCCTGGCTTCGGTCGAGGGTCCGGTTTCTCCCGGCGGCACGGTTTCGCCGGGCTCCCTCGACACCGTCGAGGTCATCAACTTCGGTCACGAACCGCCGCTCGTGATCTCCCCCGACGGGATACGTTCGCTGCCGCCCGGGGACGGACTCCCGCTCGGGCTCAGCGAGTTGACGAGTCATTCGGCGCCGCTGATCGTCGTCCCGCTCGCCTCCGGCGAGACCCTGCTCCTCGTCACGGACGGGGTGACCGAGGCCCGCGACTCCGCCGGGGTCTTCTTCCCGCTCCGCGACAGCGTGGCGCACGCCCTGGCCGAGGATCCGGGCATCGCCGCCCCGCAGCGCCTCGCGGAGTTCGTCCGCGACGCCACCCTGCGGCACTGCGGCGGCCGCCTGGCCGACGACACGACGATCTTCGCCGTACGACGTCAAATGCCGCCCACGAGTGAGGTACAAGCCGCGTCATAGCCGGGCGTTTGCACTCCTGTCTCCCTCCTTTGCAGGCGCAGCGGTTACGGTGCTGGCGTACGTGATCGATGGGGAGGGAAGAGGGAACCTATGCCCGGAACCGTGCTGCTCATCGCGGCCTCGCCGGTGGGCAAGGGGTGTCTCGTGGACGCGGCCTCCGTGCTTCCCGTACTCGCGGCGGTGTCCCCCGCCGTGCTGTCCGGCGCGGACACCGCGAACGTGGTGGAACTCGCCGACCCTCTGGAGCCGCAGGCCGTCCTCACCCGGCTGCGCGCCGCGGCCGCGGCCCCCGGCCCGCTGACGGTGTTCGTGACGGGCCAGCTCCAACTGGACCGCCGCCAGCGCCTCCCCCATCTCGCCCTGGCCCGCACCACTGCGGCGACGGTCCGCTACACCGCCTTCCCCTGGCACTGGATCGCCGAGGAACTCCGGCTGCGCCCGCCGGGCAGCACCACCATCCTGGCCGACCTCCACGCCGACCCGGAGACCTGGCAGCACCTCTCCGCCCGCCCCCTCACCGCGGGGCCGACCGCCGCCCTGTACGGCCGCGTCGCGCCGCCTCCGCCCCGCCGTACGGTGGCGTCACCGACGTACATGAAGGCCGTGGCGACCCTCCTGCGCAGTGGCCACCGGCCGCCGGTGCCGCAGCTCCATCAGCACGCGCTGATGCGCATCGCGGGGGAGGGCGGATACGGGGACATGGTGTTGCAGTGGGATCCGATGGTGCCCGGAGCTGGTGCGGGGGTGGGGTTTTTCGCCCCCTCCGCCGCTGCCCTGCCCGTACCTCTGGGGGCTGCCGCCCCCAGACCCCCGTATCGGCCTGAACGGCCTCGTCCTCAAACGCCGGACGGGCTGACAGCGGACGGGCTGGAAGCTGTCGATCCGCACGCCCTCATCAGCGCCGCCGTGCAGTCCGAGCGGCACGGTGACGCCGACGCGCTGGCCGAGCGGCAGGAACAGGTGGCCGCCCGGATGTACGGGCCCGCCTCCGAGCAACTGCTGCACTGGATGGAAGTCCGTGCGGATCTGGCGATGTTCGCGGGGGACCCGGTCCGTAGCTGCCGGACCTGGCTCGCGGTCGCGAACGCCCGGCTCGGCGCGGGTCAGCCCCCGGACGCGCCCGCCGTCGAGACGGCCGCCGACCGTGCCCACCACCAGTGGGGCAGCATCAGCGACCCGGCACAGGCCCGTGAACTCGGCGCCGCCCTGGCCCACTTGCGCCGCCGAGTCCCCGGCCGCCGCGAGGGCGCGCTGAGCCACGTACAGCAACACCTGAACGAGCTTCAGGCAAGGGAACTCGCCAGCTGAGACGGGTAGTTGGGGTCAGCTCGCCGACAGCCAGGCCAGGGCGCCCGACACCAGTGTCCGTACGCCCGGTGCGACCACCGACAGGTCGGGCGCGAAGAGCGGGCTGTGGTTGCTGGGGACGGCGTCGAACTTCGTCATCAGGTCCTCGCCCGGCGCGTCGTCCCACGTCGCGGCCGGGGTACTCGTCACGAACCAGTAGGCGTACGGCAGTTTGCCCTCCGCGAGCTGCGAGAAGTCCTCGCTGCCCATCGCCGGGCCGGGGTCGAAGACGGTGGCCCCGCCGAACACCTCGCGGTGGACGCCGGCGACACGGTGGTCGGTCTCCGGGTCGTTCACCGTCGCAGGGAAGCTGTTGCCGAGCGTCAGCTCGGGCTCGCGCGGGCAGCCCGCGGCATGGCACTCGCCCTCGGCGATCCGGTGAATGGCCGCGATCATCCGGTCCCGGACGGCGTCCGACTGCGTACGGAGGTCGAGCGAGATACGGGCGGTGGCGGGGATGATGTTCGAGGCCGTGCCCGCCTCGATACGGCCGACGGTCAGTACGGCCGACTCACGCGGCGCGATCTCGCGGCTGACGACGGTCTGGAGCCGCGTCACGATGTACGCGGCGGTCACCACCGGGTCGACGGTCGTCTCGGGACGCGACCCGTGCCCGCCCCGCCCGTGCACCACGATGTCGACGTCGGTCATCGCCGACATGATCAGCCCCGGCACATGGGCGTACAGGCCCGCCGGGCCGGGCGCCACATGCTGGCCGAGCAGGACATCGGGGCGCGGAACGCGGTCGTAGAGCCCGTCCGCGAGCATCGCGGCGGCGCCCTGAGCGGACTCCTCGGCGGGCTGGCCGACCACGATCAGCGTCCCGGACCAGGCGTCACGTCCGGCGGCCAGCGCCGCCGCCGCGCCGGCCAGCCAGGTCACGTGCATGTCGTGCCCGCAGGCGTGCATCACACCGGGCGTCCCGGAGGCGTACGCCAGCCCGGTCTCCTCGCTCACCGGCAGCGCGTCCATGTCCGCGCGCAGCAGCACGGTCGGTCCTTCGCCGTTGCGCAGCAACCCGGCGACTCCGGTACCGCCGACGCCCACGGACGTCTCGTACCCCGCCTCGGCCAGGCGCTCGGTCAGCTTCGCCGCCGTGCGGTGCTCCCGGAAGGCCAGTTCGGGATGGCGATGCAGGTCACGGTAGAAGTCCTCCAGCGCGGGGACCGGGAGGTCGGCGGTGATTTCCAACGCGGCGCGTGCGGCGGCAGAGGTCATGAACGCAGCGTAGACCGGGGAAGCGTGCCTCGGCGGGGCGGAGTTGGCCCTTTTGTGCTGCTTTGCGTCACCCTGGGTCCCGCTTGACGAGACACTCGAACCACACCGTCTTCCCCGCCCGCCCTCCCCGAGCTCATCCACAGCTGTGGACAACGGTGGCCGCGGAGGAAGAGGGCCGGGTCTAACGCGTCACGGCCACGACCGGTGTCGGCTCGGCCGCCCGTGCGGGGCCCGCATTCGCGGCCAGGAGTAGCGCGGCGATGGCGATGACAGCCGCGCCGAAGCCTCTTGAGTAGCGGGTGGTAATACGTCGGAGCATGGCGACCTCGCAACGACAGCGGCGTATTAAGCGGGCTTAATCTGGCGCTTAACGTAGAGGTTGAGACTGTCAAAGAGCAAGGGAAGCAAGGGGAGTTGGAATAATAGTCAAGAGTTGACCGAATGTAAGTCGGCTTACTGGCATGCTTAAGTCATGGCGGAGCGCGACGACCCGGAGATCATCGGGCGCAGGGTCCAACAGCTGCGTATGAAACGCGGGTTGACGCAGAAGCAACTGGCGGAGCCGGTGTATACGCCCGCCTATATCTCCACCCTGGAGGCCGGGCGGGTGCGGGCCTCCGAGCCGGCGCTCAGGCATATCGCCGAGCGCCTCGGGTTGGCGTACGAGGAGCTGGCCACCGGCCGCCCCGCCCACCTCGCCACCGACC
Source organism: Streptomyces sp. NPDC093544 (assembly GCF_040683495.1). Lineage (NCBI taxonomy): Bacteria > Bacillati > Actinomycetota > Actinomycetes > Kitasatosporales > Streptomycetaceae > Streptomyces > Streptomyces sp. NPDC093544. Next base: position 118,007 of record NZ_JBFBEA010000023.1, read on the forward strand.
TGCGGCTGCGGCTCACCGACGCGCAGCGCACTCTCGCCACCGGCGAGGCCGAGGTCGCGGCGGAGCAGTACGACGGGCTCCTCGCGGAGGCGGACGCGCACGGGCTGGTCGCGGAGCAGGCGGCCGCGCTGCTGGGGCTCGGCGAATGCGCCCTGGAGACAGGGGACCTGGAAACGGCGCGCAGGCGGTTCGAGGAGTCCGAGGGGCGGTTGGGTGACGCCCCGCTGCCGAACCGCGTGCCCGCCATCCGTGGGCGTGCCGTGTCCCATTACCTCGCCGGTGAACTCCGTTACGCCTGCTACCTGTTCGAGTCCACCCTCGACGAGCTGAACCGCACCGGGATGCACGACCCGGACGCCCTGCTGCTCCTCTACACCGGCATCATCGCGCCCTACATGGACATGGGCGCGCACGCCCGAGCCGCCCAGGCCGCGGAGCTCGCCCTCGCGCTGGCACCGCAGGTGGGTGACCCGGCGCTGGTGGCCCGTATGCACAGGTCGGTCGCCCGGACGATGATCGCCGAGGGCCGGATGGCGGAGGCCGACGCCTCCCTCGCCAAGGCCGCCGAGCTGTACCGTCACCTCCAGATCCGTACGGAGCTCGCCAACTGTCACTGGATGCGCGGCTACTTGTACGTCCAGAACGGTGAACTGAAGCGCGCCGAGGGTGAGTTGAGGGAAGCCCGGGCCATGCTCTCCGCCAAGCGTGCCGCCCTCTACACCAGCCAGGTCGCCGTGGAGCTGGCGGACGTGCTGCACCGGCGCGGCAAGTCCGAGGAGGCCGCCGCCCTGCTCCACGAGGTGCTCGGCGACCTCAACTCCGAGCGTGGCGCCGTCCACTCGGCCGGTGCGCACCGGCTCCTCGGGATCATCGCGGAGGATGCCCGGGACACGGAGTCGGCGGAGGAGCACTACGTGCGGGCGCTGAGCCTGCTGGAGCGGGCCGGCGCGGCGGGCGACCTCGCCGACCTCTGCCGCCTCCTCGGCGACCTCCTCCGCCGCACCGGGCGCGTCGAGGCCGCCCTCGACGCGTACCGCACGGGGCTCGGCCACCGCACGGCTCCTGGCACGACGACCCTGGGGCCGGCCCCGGCGCAGCCTCCCTTGTAAGGGTTTGCCCTCTGTTGCAAGGGATTGAAGGGTTTTTCGCCCCCCGGCCCCTACCCGTCCCTCAGACGTACAGAAGTTCTGCCTGCCACTGGTCCTGCGGCTGCAGATGCAGGTTCAGGTAGGCGGCGGCCAGCGTCTCGGGAGCGAAACGCGGGTCGTCGCCACCGATGGAGCCGCTGACCGTCACGCCGGTCACGTGCACGCCGGTGCCCTGCTGCTGCTTGTGGAGAGACTCGACGTATGCCCGTAGCGAGGCCTTGCCCACCGACAGAGACGTGTACGCCGGCGAGGGGTCCAGAGCCAGGCCACCACCCGTGAACAGCAGGCTCCCCCGGCCGTCCCGCAGGAGCGGGAGAACCGTCTGGGCCGCGACGACGGCTCCGGTGACGTTGACCGCGAGGCTGTGCGCGAACTCCCGCGCATCCAGCGCGGTGGGCGTGTCAGCCTTCAACAGAGCCGCGTTGTACACGAGCACCTCCGGCGCACCCAACTCGTCCGCGGCCCGCACGAGCGCGGCCTCCAAACCCTCGGGATCGGCCGCATCCACCGAGTAGGCCCCCGCCGTGCGCCCCTCGTCGCCCAGCCCGGACGCGTACTTGTCCAACCGTGCCGCATCCCGCCCGAACAGCCCCACCGGGTGACCGTCCCTCGCGAACGCCTCCGCAAGTGCCAGGCCGAGGCCGGGGCCAACTCCGACGATAAGCGCGGATCCCTTGGTCATGATCGCTACTCCTGCTCCTGAGCGTTGATGCTGCTATGGGGCGCAACGAAGCGACCAACACCTCGGGGGACGTGCTTGTTCCGCTTCCAGCGCAGGCCGATTCTCAGCCCGTCCGGCGTTTGAGGACGAGCGCGTTCAGCGTGCTGCGGGGTCTGGGGGCGGCAGCCCCGGGAACAAGGGACGGGCAGGGGCGGAGGGGGCGAAACAACCACCTCGGCCCGCCCCCCGGCACAGCCTTCTCTTCGGCGATTGCGGGCCCCCGCACAGCGCCCCCGGTTAGCCTGCGGGGGCGTACGAGCGATACACCCAAGGGCAGGCGGGAACCAGGCGCGTGGAGAACCAGCACTACCCGGCGCGCCGGCGCGGGCTGGCCGACGGGATGCGTCTCGCCGCCCGCACCCTCGTCCACCTGGTCCTCGGCGGCCTCGCGCTCATAGCCATCGGCACCGTCGTCTCGGTGCTCGGCCCGATGGTCGCCCTGGACCTCGCCACCCCCGCGATGTCGGCGTGGTGGACGGTCTTCACCGCCGTCGCCGTGCAGGGCGTCCCCTTCCTGCTGCTCGGCACGCTCGTGTCGGCGGCGATCGGCGCCTTCGTTCCCGAGCGGGTCTTCAGCAAGCTGCTCCCGAGCAATCCGGCGCTGGCCGTACCCGTGGCAGGCGCGGCCGGCGTGATACTCCCGGGCTGCGAGTGCGCCTCGGTCCCCGTCGCGGGGAGCCTGATACGCCGCGGCGTCACCCCGGCCGCCGCCCTCGCGTTCCTGCTGTCCGCGCCCGCGATCAACCCGGTCGTCATGGTCGCCACGTCGATCGCGTTCCCGGCCAACCCGATGATGGTCCTCGCCCGGCTGCTCGCCTCCCTCGCGACGGCCGTCGTGATGGGCTGGCTGTGGGTCCGCTTCGGACGGGAGGAGTGGATCCGGCTGCCGAAGCCGTCCCGTACGAAATCCACCGACTCCCGCTGGGACGGCTTCCGCGTCGGGCTCCAGCACGACTTCCTGCACGCGGGCGGGTTCCTCGTGCTGGGCGCGGCGGCGGCCGCGACCTTCAACATCGTGGTCCCGAGGTCCATCCTCGACCTCTTCACCGGCTCCCCGTGGCTGTCGGTACTGCTGCTCGCCGTACTGGCCGTCGTGCTCTGCGTGTGCAGCGAGGCCGATGCCTTCGTGGCCGCCTCCCTGACGGGGTTCTCGCCGACCGCGCGGCTGGTCTTCATGGTGGTCGGCCCGATGGTGGACCTGAAACTGATCGCGCTCCAGGCGGGAACCTTCGGAAAGTCCTTCGCCGTGCGCTTCTCCTCCGTGACATGGGTGGTGGCTCTGGTGAGCAGTGCCCTGGTCGGGTGGTGGCTGCTGTGAGGCGCTACGGTCCCGCACTGTTGCTGCTGCTCAGCGGGGCGGCGGTACTGAGAATCACCGTCTTCAGCGACCTGTATCTGCGGTACGTGCAGTCAGGTCTGAAGGTGTACCTCATCGCGTCCGGGGTGGTGCTGCTGGCACTGGGCGCGCTGAGTGCCGTACGCGCGACGAGAACGCACGACCACGAGGAACTCGAAGAAGACGACGGTCACGACCACGACCATGACCACCACCGCACCCCCCGAATAGCCTGGCTCCTCGCGGTCCCCGCGGCTGCCCTCCTCCTCTTCCCGCCTCCCGCCCTCGGCTCGTACAGCGCCGACCGCGAGGCCGAGCAGCGCGCCGCCCAGGGTGTCGGGACGTTCCCGGCCCTTCCCTCCGGGGATCTCGTGGACCTGACCCTGGGCGAGTTCACCTCGCGGGCGATCTACGACAGCGGGAAGTCGCTGACGGGTCGCACGGTCCGGATGACCGGCTTCGTCACCCGGGGTGACAACGGGACCTGGTATCTGGCCCGGCTCCTCATCACGTGCTGCGCGGCCGACGCGAGCACGTACAAGGTCGAGATCACGGGCGCCGACGCCCCCGTGAACGACACCTGGGTCACCGTCACCGGCACCTGGCACCCCAAGGGCAAGCTCGGCTCGGACGAGGCGTGGCCGCCCGTACTGGACTCGACGTCGGTGAAGAAGGTGAAGGAGCCGGCGAACCCGTACGAGCGCCGTTGATCGCGCCCCGCGGGTTACGGCGTCACGACGGGGAACGCCTTGTCCGGCTGCGCGGCGTACGAGAAGAGGCGGGCCAGGAGTGCCGGGTCCCCGTCCGTCTCGATGCCGGTGAGGCCCTTGCCCGCGAAGACGCCGAGCAGCCGCGCCTTGGTGAGGGTGAGAGTGAGGCCCGCGTGCGGCTTCGGGGTGTGGTGGACGGGCATCGCGCGGTGGGTGAGGGCGCCGTTGTGGAGGTTCACGCGGTGGCGGCGCTGCTCGTCGGTGACGACGAGGTCGAGGGTGAGGTGGTCGTCCCAGGCGCGCGGGCCGTCGATCCGTACCGCGAGGGAGTCGAGCAGCATGCTCACCGGGAGGGCGGACGCCATCTCGGCGTTGGCGGTGTCGATGCCGATCCTGCCCGCTCCCTTGCGCAGCTCCAGGGCGGCCGTCAGGTAGTAGTTGCGCCAGGTCGCGTTCTCCGAACCCTGCCCGAGCCTGTCGTAGACGTCCGCGAGGGTCTCCTTGGCCTCCGTGTTCGCGGGTTCGGCGAAGACCACGTGATTGAGGAGGGTGGCGGCGAAACGGAGATCGCCTTCGTCGACGTACGCACGGGCCTTGGCGAGCGCCCACTCCGGGCCACCCGCCAGGTCCACGTACCGGCGCGCCAGTTCGACCGGCGGATGCTCCCAGAGGTGGGCGGGGTTGCCGTCGTACCAGCCCATGTACCGCTGGTAGATCGCCTTGACGTTGTGACTCAGGGAGCCGTAGTAGCCGCGCGCGTGCCAGGACTTCTCCAGGGCGGGCGGCAGTCGCATCTCCTCGGCGATCTCGGGTCCCGTCAGGCCGCTGTTGAGCATGCGCAGCGTCTGGTCGTGCAGGTACGCGTACAGGTCGCGCTGCTCGGCGAGGAAGCGGATGACGTTGTCGCGTCCCCAGGTCGGCCAGTGGTGGGAGGCGAAGGCGACGTCGTAGGACCCGTCGAAGAAGTCGATCGCCTCGTCGAGATAGCGGGCCCAGACGCGCGCGTCGCGGACGACGGCGCCGCGCAGGGTCAGGATGTTGTGCATGTTGTGGGTCGCGTTCTCGGCCAGGCAGAGCGCGCGGCGCTCGGGGAAGAGGAAGTTCATCTCGGCCGGCGCCTCGGTGCCGGGGGTGAGCTGGAAGACGATCCGGACGCCGTCGACCGTCTCCTCCTGGCCGGTGTGCGTGATGTCCACGGTCGGCGCGATGAGGGTGATGGTGCCGGTGGACGTCGTCGTGCCGAGGCCCGCGCTGAGCTGTCCGTCGGGGGCCTTGGGCAGCCGGTCGCCGTACATGAAGCTCGCGCGGCGGACCATGGCGTTGCCCGCGTAGACGTTCTCGCTGACGGCGTGTTCCAGAAAGCCCGCCGGGGCGAGAATCGGCACACCCTCCTCGGTGCCGTGCGGCAGCACCCCGCGGGCGCCGCCGAAGTGGTCGCCGTGCGAGTGGGTGTAGATGAGGCCGGTGACGGGCCGCTGTCCGCGGTGCTCGCGGTACAGCGTGAGGGCGGCCACCGCGCACTCGGCGGAGATCAACGGGTCGATGACGATCACGCCCCGCTCGCCCTCGACGAGCGTCATGTTCGAGAGGTCGAGCCCCCGCACCTGGTACACACCCTCGGTGACCTCGTACAACCCCTGCCGCGCACAGAGCTGCGACTGCCGCCACAGGCTGGGATGCGCACTGCCAGGACAGTCACCCTCCAAAAACCCGTACGCGTCCCCGTCATAGACGACCCGCCCCTCCCCGTCCCTGACCACCCCCGGCACCAACGCCGCGATGAACCCCCGATCAGCGTTGTCGAAGTCGGTCAGATCCTCGAAGGGGAGCTCTTCGTGCGCCAGGGCATCCATGGGGCCAGCCTGTGCGGCGGACGGGTGGGGAGCTAGCGGGGTGGGCCGTTCGAGGCGGGGGCAGGCGCCGACTCATCGACGCGGGCACACGAACGTAGTCGTCCACCTCCACCGCCGCTCACCGCGGGTTCCGCACGCTGCGGAGGCGGCTGTCGCGGGGTGAGGTGGACGGGGTGGAGGTGGACAGGTGACGGACCGGTCACGGGGTGTGAGTCAGAGCCGGTCCATACGGGTGTAGGGGCTGAGGACGCGGACCTGGCGGGCGCCGAAGTCGACGAGCATCGCGATGCCCTCTTCGACGCCGACGATCGTGCCCAGGCCGTACTGGTCGTGGGAGACGCGGTCTCCGAGGCTGAACTCCTTGGCCACGGGGACGACCGGGGCGGCGAAGGGGCTGGTGGGCAGGTGGCGCCGGGGCGCGGATGGCTTCGTCATCGTAGAACCAGTATGGGCCCTATTTTTGCCTGCGGTAGAGCTTGAAGGTCTCGATCCCGGCTCTGGACGGAGTCGATCTCGGGTCCGGATCGGTTCCCGCGCTCAACCGTTCGGGTGGGCATCGGCGGTCGGCCTGGTCCGCGGGACGGTCCGCCGGGTCGACCCTTCGGGGATGCAAGAGTCGACGCGCCAGTGGACGAGACTGAGGTCACGGCGGCATCTCGTGTGCGCCGTCGTGCGCTGTACGTCACTCCGCCTTCTCCCGCTGCTGGGATGTGGGCGCCGGGGATGGCGTGGCCGCTTCCCGGCCCTCCGGCGCCAGCCGGTTCCGTACGTCCGCGTTGACGCGGAGGGACAGCTCGGAGCTGCCGGAGGGGAGCTGGGCCGTGCGGGCCGGGGTTTTGCCTTCGGCGGGGTGCTGGGCGAAGAGGGCGACGGTGACGGCGAGCCGGTCGTCGTACGTGGTCTGCCAGAGGGTGCGGGTTCCGGCGCCGCCGGTGTGCGCGGCCACCGCGCCGACGGGGCCGATGGTCTCGCTGTACAGGCGTTTGGCGATCAACTCACCGGCGAAGGGCTCCATCGCGCCGCGGGTGCGGGGGTCGGCCTTGTACACGGTGTGCCCGGCCCGGGTGATCTTCCCGACCGTGTAGGGCTCGGCGTACGTACCGTCGGCCGCCGCCGTGGCCCATGCCGACGCCAGCTCCAGCGGGGTGGGCGCGGCGTTGCGCGGCAGGCCCGTCAGCGGAGCGCCGAGCTTCGTCTCGGCGAAAGGATCGAGCGCCGTGCCCGCCTCCACGGCTCCGTTCAGCGCGTCGTTGAAGGGCTGCCTGGCGTAGTCCGCGCCGCCGTACAGCACCCGGACCGCGCCGTCGCCGGGCACCAACGCGACGACAGAGGTGTGGAGTTGGAGATCCTTGTCCGAGAGCTTGGCGTCTTCCACCAGCTCCGCCGCCGAGTTCTGGGCCGTGAGGTCGAAGGTGGTGTGGACGGTGTAGCCGCCGCGGGCCAGCTCGTCCTGGGTGATGCCGAGGCGGTCGGCGGCCTCCGCCGCGGCCGCGTCGATCAGGTACTGGCGCTGCCCGTCCGTGTCACCGGGCGGATAGAAACGGAAGGCGGGGAAGCGGGCCGCGCTCCGCTCGGCGGTCGTGATGGCGCCGCTGTCGGCCATCGCGTCCAGCACCCACTCCCACCGGTCCACCAGCGTGTCCGTCACCTCCGGGTCGGAGCCCGCCTTCTCGTAGTACGAGGGGATGTTGACGATGCCCGCGAGTGCAGCGCCCTGACTGACCGTCAAGTCCTTTGCGTCCACGCCGAAGTAGTTCCGGGCGGCGGCCTGGATGCCTGCCGCTCCCCGACCGAAGTAGACCGTGTTGAGGTAGCCCTCAAGGATCTCGTCCTTCGACCGGGTGCGGTCCAGCTTGACCGCGATCAGCGCCTCCCGCACCTTGCGGGACAACGTCTGCTCGGGGCTCAGCAGCGCGTTCTTCACATACTGCTGCGTGATCGTCGAACCGCCCTGCGGGGCTCCCCCGGTCACCGCGGCGAGCGCCGCCCGCGCGATCGCGGTCGGGGCGACCCCCGTATCCGTACGGAAGGACCGGTTCTCGGCGGCGATCACCGCTTCCTGTACATGGCGCGGGACCTGGGAGAGCGGCACCTCCTGCCGGTCCACCGGACCGCGTCTGCCCAGGTAGTCGCCGTGCGAGTCGACGAACACCGTGCTCTGCATCGCCGTCTCGGGGTGCGGCTCGGGGATGTCCGTCATCTTGTACGCCACCACGGCAGCGCCGGTGAGGGAGAGGAGGAGGACGAAGAGTACGGCGAGGGCGCGGCGCAGCCGGCGGCCACGGGTGCGGCGTACGCGCGTACGGCGGGCGCGGACACGGCGTAGGAGACCGGCGCGGACACGGCCTACGAGACCGGCGCGCCGGGCGCGAACGGCAGCCGCACCGCTCCGTACAGCCGTGCGGGCGCCGCTCAGGAAGATCCTCACGTGGCGGACTCCTGGCTCGCGATCACTCCGCCCGCCGAGTCGTACACCGTGACTCTCTCGGTGACACCGCTCGGCGAATCCGAGGGCGGTGTCTGGGACTCCGGCACCTTCACCTCCGCGTACCAGACGCCCCAGCCGGGCTCGCCCGCCAGCGTGAGCGCCGTGCCGTCGAGGTCGCCCGTGACGGTCTCCACCTCGACGCGGGCCGGTTCGCCCGGGCCGTGGAAGATGCCGGAGAGGAAGGAGACGCCGTCGTGCGCCGACTCCTGGACACTGACGCCGGGAGCGCTCAGGTCGAGATTGCCGTCGCTCACGCTGCGGAACAGGGTCGGCTGGTCCGGCTCCGACCAGTGCTTGCCGTCCTCCGTCAGCCAGATCTCGATGCCGGGCGAGACCTCCACCCGCTCGCCGGGCGTCACGATCCGCACCTTCCCGGCGTACGCCATGGAAAGGGAAGGGGAGGGCGTCGGACCGGCGCTCGCGGCCGGCGGCGTGACCCGCTCGCTCTCGCCCTGTCCCAAGGACAAGTCCGTACGGAGCGCCACCACGGCCAGCGGCAGCAGCAGCACCCCGCAGGCGGCCCCCAGCACCGCGGCCGTACGGCGCCGCCTGCGCCGACGGCCCGCGCGCTCGATGGCGGCGATCGGCACCACGGAGGGCGTGACGTCGAGGGCGGCCTCGGCGAAGGCCTCGCGAAGCCCCTCGGGCTCCATGACAGGACTCTGCGGACTACGCGGATTACGCCGATTACGCGGACTCTGCGGACGGGAGGGGTGGTTCATGGGCGGGCTCCGGAAACGGGGTGTCGGCCAGCGAACAAGGGGTGGGCGCGGAGGGCCTCCAGGCCGCGCCGGGCATGGGTCTTGACCGTGCCGACCGAGCAGCCGAGCAACTGGGCGATCTCGGCCTCGCCCAGGTCCTCCCAGTAGCGCAGCACCAGCACGGCACGCTGCCGCGCCGACAGCGAGCCCAGCGCCTGGCTGAGCGCCGCCCGCTGCTCGACGGCCTCGGCGTGCCCCGGCACGCGCTGGTGCATCCGCTCGGGCAGGAACGGCGTCAGCAGATGGACGACCCGTCTTCTGCGCACCCGGCTGAGGTTGTTGTTGACCAGCGAGCGGCGTACGTAGAAGTCGACGTCGTCGCGCGGGATGCGCCGCCAGCGGGCGTACACCTTGGCCAGCGTGGTCTGGACGAGATCCTCGGCCTCGTGGAAGTCGCCGGTGAGCATGTGCGCGGTGCGGACGAGGCGGGGCCAGGCAGCGGCGGCGTACCTGGCGAAATCGTCACCGGAGGAAGGGACTTCGGTGGCATCGAGGACTTCGGGGGCGTCGGTGGAGTTGTGCTGCACGGCCGGCGGTGTCCCTCGGAATCGGGTGCGTGGGGGGAGGGGGCGGTGCGGGGGAGTCGAGACCTGAACAACCCGACTCCCCCGCCCGCGGGCTCAGTTCAGCTTCAGCTGGGAGTAGACCCTGCCTCTGGTGTCGTAGACGGTGACGGACTGGAAGGCGTCGAAGCCGCCGTCATCGCTCACCGGTACGTCGGCGGTGGCGTACCAGACGCCCCAGCCGGGCCTGCCCGCCAGCTCCAGCAGCTTGCCGTGCACGGTCCCGACCGAGGTCTTGACGGCGACCCGTGAGGCGGTGCCCTTGCCGCCGTAGTAGAGGCCGGAGAGGACGTAGTGCCCCTGATTGCCCTCTGCCTGAACCGACACTCCCGGCCGGCTGAGGTCGATGTTCCCGTCGACCACACTGCGGAACTGCGGCTCGGGATTCTCGGGCGTCGTCCAGTACTTGCCCTCCTCGGTGAGCCAGAGCCCGAAGCCGGCGACACCGCCCGTGACGTGTTCGCCGGGGGCGACGATCCGGGCCGAGGGCGCATGGGTACCGGTGGTGTCGTACGCCGCCCTCCCCGGCGCGGCGGCGTACGACACCGTGGGCACCCCCACCAGCGCGGCGGCGACCGCCGCGACGGCCACGTACTTCTGTATCCGTTGTATCCGTGTCATGGACGGACAACTCCTCGTGTTGCGCGGACCCTTGAGGATCCGGATGACTGAGACGAGTTACTGCTGGATGAGTACTGCGGGATGAGTACTGCTGTGGGACGGAGGGCGCCTCTCCACTCCTTCAAACTCCCGGCGGCCACAGCCGGGATGACACAGGCGCCGGATTTCTTCGGGCGGTGTGTCACGTCAGCGCGCTGCCCGCCTGCCACTGCTCCCAGCTCGCGTTCCAGTCGCCGTAGCCGTTGCCGACGTCGACCGTGTCCTTCGAACCGACGACCTTGACGACATCGCCAGGGATGACCTCGTCGTAGAACCGCTTCGCCGTGCCGTCCGTCGCGAGCCCGACGCAGCCGTGCGTGACGTTCTGGTTGCCCGCGTACGTGTTGGCCTTCGGGTTCTCGTGGAGGTAGGTGCCCGAGGTGGTGAGGTGGACCGCGTAGGAGTAGTAACCCGCGTACGCGTCGCCGTAGTTGACCGTGCGCGAGTCCATGAAGACCTCGCGCTGCTTGTCGGAGACGACCATCGTGCCGTTCCAGGTGTCCATGCCCGGGGCGCCCGCGGTGATGGGAACGGTCCGGGTCTGTCCGTCCTTGACCACCGTCATGGTGTGGGTGCGGACGTCGACCGTGGCGACGAGCGAACGGCCGACGGTGAAGTGCCGGGTGATCCCGGAGCCCGCCCGGACGGTGACCTCGGTGCCCGGACTCCAGTACGCGCGCGGACGGAAGTCGACGCGCTGCCCGTCCAGCAGGTTGCGGTCCTTGACCCAGCTCCAGGAGCCGTCGACATCGGCGGAGACCTTGAACTGCCGCTCGGTGTCGGCCCGTTCGTCGGCAGGTATCGCGTGGTCGAAGGTGACGGATATCGGCATGCCGACGCCCACGGTCTGCCCGTCGGCGATGTTGACGTGCGCGCCGTCCAACGCCTGGAGAGGCGTCTGCGTGGGCTTGGGCGTGGGCGTCGCCGTGACACTCGGCTTCGCGTCCGCCACCCGGGCGTTCGCCTCCTCCTGCGGTGTCCCCCCGGCCACCGCCTGCGCCGAGCAGCCCGCGAGCGCGCACAGGGCCGCCGCGCTCATGGCGCGGGCCGCCCGGCCGCTCCCGACTCCCCTGGTCCTCGCGGTCGTCCTGGTCCCCGTGGTCATCCAGATCCCCCTGTGATGTGTTTCGATGTGCGACGTACGGGACCTGTACGCACGGCACCGACCGCCGGGTTGCACGGGACTTGGGATTTTCCGGAAACTCCGGCGGGGGGTCATGACCGAGGACGAGTTCGACGCGTTCTACGCGACCGCGTTCCCCCGGCTGACCGGCCAGCTCTACGCCTTCACCGGGGATCACGGCGAGGCACAGGACGTCGTCCAGGAGGCGTTCGTACGCGCCTGGGACCAGCGGCGGGAGTTCCTCCTCGACGGGGCGCCGGAGGCGTGGATACGCACCGTGGCGATGCGGCTCGCGGTGAGCCGCTGGCGCCGTGCGCGCCGCTGGCTGGAACTGGTGCGCCGGAATCCGCCGCCGCAGCACGTCCCCGGGCCGGGCCCGGAACGCGCCACCCTGGTCGCCGCGTTGCGCACACTGCCCGAGGCGCAGCGGATGGCCCTGGTCCTGCACCATCTGTGCGACCTGAGTGTCGAGCAGGTAGCCTCCGAAACCGGCGCCCCCGTGGGGACGGTCAAGGCCCGGCTGTCCCGTGGCCGGGCGGCGCTGGCGCGGGAGCTTACGGCGGACTCGGCGGGCTCGGCGGGCTCGGCGGGTGGTGCGGGCTCGGCTCGCCCGGCCGGCTCAGCCGGCTCCTCCGGTTCGGTCGGCGATGGGGAGCGGGAGGACGACCGTGTCCGATGAACTCACCTCCGAACTCACCGCGGAACTACGCGAGTTGGCCGCCGCCGGTGAGACGCCTCCGCCGCTGTCCGGCGCGGAGATCCGCGGCAGGGCGGTACGCCGCCGACGCCACCGCCGTACGGCCGCCACCGTCGCAGGCGCCTCCGCCGCGGCTGCGCTCGCCCTGGTCGTGGCCCTGAACCTGGGCGGCGCGGGCACGGACCGGAACCCGTCCCCGGCGGGCAGCCCCACCGGCATGCCCAGCACCCCCGCGACAGCGGACGCCACGGTCGACCTGTCCCGGCGGGTGGTCACGGTCGCGGGGCGCGAACTGCCGCTCTCCTCAGGCGCCGTGGAGACGCCCACGGCGCCGGGCCGGATGACGGTCACCTCCAAGGCGAGCATGAAGCTGATGCCCAGCGACGACATCGTCGGCCCGGGCTACGACCTCAAGGTCTCCTGGTTCATCGAACTCCTCGCGCCCGACGGCAAGACGAACTACATCGCCGCTCTCGCCTACGACGAGAAGGCCCCCGGCGCCTACGACCGCACGTCCGGCTGGATCGGCCTGCGCATGAGCGACGCGGAGTGGCTGTACGGGCAGCTGGAGGTGGGGTCGGTGGTCGACATCGAGGGAGCCGCGCCCACGGCGACGCTCGAACCGACGCCGACCGCCACGGGCCTGCCCGGCGAGAGCGGGGCGACGCCGACGGCTACGCGGCCGTGACATCGATGGGGCCAACTCCCGCTGTGGTCAGCCCTGTCGGGCGGACGGGCGGTCGGTGGGGCGGGTCGCCGGGGACTGTTTCGTGAGGACCTTCTGGAGGCGCTGGGTGCCCAGTTGGATCGCCTGGTTCGTGAAGTCCTCCTCGGCGCCGCCGAGTCCGCCGTTGGTGAGGGAGACGGCCCGGTCGCCGACGCGCACGGCGGCGAAGTCCAGCGTCAGCGTCGGGGTCTCGCCGTACGGGTCACCCTCACCGCTCATGGTCATCCGCAGCCCCTCGCGGGCGTCGCCCACACCGGGCAGCGCCGCCGGGACGACCGTGACCGTCTGCCGTCCGCCCCGGACATCGGTGGACGTGAACTCCGCGCACTTCACCGGCAGCGTCCGCAGCCAGGCCATCTTCGCGTCCACTTCCGCCGGTCCGCCGTACGCGGCGACCTGGTAGCGCAACTGCGCCTCGGTGTCGCTCTCGTCGAGGCCGACGACCGCGCCGGCGCCCTTCGGCTTCCCGAGCAGATCCTCGGCGTACAGGCCGTCGAGCAGCCGCTGACAGTCCGCGACGTCCGTCCTGCCCTTGAGGAGACCGTCCCGCCAGGTCGCCCCGCCCTGCGTCGCGGACCACCGCTCGCCGAGCTCGGCGGGGCTGAGCAGGGCGTCGTGGGCCTGTGTGACGGTGAGCGAGGGGGTGGCGGACGCGGTGGGGGACGCCGGGGCGGCGGGAGACGCCGTGACCCTTTCGTTGGTCGGCTCCTCGCCGGGAGCGTCGAAGGCCGAGCAGGCGGACGCCGACACCAGCACGCCCGCCGTCAGCACGGAGGCAAGAACACGGGACGGGCGACGGTTCATGGCGGGGCCTCCTGAGGACGCGGCAGTTCCCCCACGCCACCACCGGACCTCCGCCCCCACCAGCGCACCGGTCCGTCCGGGTGAGTCCGGACCCGCCGTGTCGGTCAGCCGGCCGACACCCGCACCCGCCGGCTCCCGCACGTCCCGCACACCGCGTCGGTCAGCGGCGACCTGACAGCGGCACCGTCCTCGTCGACGTACTCCTGGGTGGTCTGACCGGTCGGGTCGAGCGGGTCGGTGAAGAACATGAGCTGGAACGTCGCCTTCCAGGTGTGTCCGCAGTTCCCGCAGGCGAACGCGAAGGTCTCCCAGACCGCGCCGGGCTCGGTCGTCATGCCCCCAGCGCACCCCGGGCGGCGGGGCCGGGCAAGTCGGGGCCGCGCCCGTGCTCGTCCCGTCGACGCCGCACCGCGGATGATCACTGCCTCCGGCGGGGGTGAATATCTACCCTGACGGGTGGAGAAATTGGAGCGCAGTGCGGGGAGTTTCTTTATTCCCCCGAGAGGGGTGAGATAGTGCGCCCCCTCCGCGCTCGTCCCGTGCTAGTGTCGATATCAGTTGCAGTTGTGGTTCCCAAAGTCTTGGAGCTTGCTTTCCGGTCCGTACCGGGAAGTCGGCTTCTGAATATCCGGTGCTTATCCGGAGGGGGCAACATCGCGCAGACGCGGACCCACACAGTGTGGGTCCTCGAGCTTTGCCCCGAAGGAGATTTGACATGGCTACTGGCACCGTGAAGTGGTTCAACGCGGAAAAGGGTTTCGGCTTCATCGAGCAGGACGGCGGCGGCGCTGACGTCTTCGCCCACTACTCGAACATCGCCACCCAGGGCTTCCGTGAGCTCCAGGAAGGCCAGAAGGTGACCTTCGACGTCACCCAGGGCCAGAAGGGCCCCCAGGCGGAGAACATCGTCCCCGCCTAGTCCGGGACCCCCCGCTGACGCCTGACTCTTGAGTCGGCCGACGCTTACAGGTGGCCGGGACCTGCACCCTGAGGTGCAGGTCCCGGCCACCTGCTTTTTGTTTATTCACGCATTAAATTTCCGGCGAATTTCCCGTGACGCCGTGCCTGCTTTCCGGTGCTCGGAAACTTCCCCTGCGGAGGCACCCATGCGTTGTGTGATCGCCCGTTTCCCCTTCGATCTCATCAAGGGCGAGGTCGAGCACTCGATGGCGGACGTCCAGCCCGAACCCGTCACCGGCGCGTCCGTGGTCATCGGCCCGCGGACCTACCCCGTCAAGCAGGTCGGGGAGGTCATCACCCGGCAGGACCGCCGCGACTTCACCGAGTTCGAGGTGGCCCGCGCGCTCACCCGCCTCGGGTTCGTCTGCCGTCCGGCGGCAGCACCGACGCAGCCTCCCGCGCTCCCCGACTGGACGGCCGAACCGGCGTAGGTCCAGCCCCGAGAATCAGCCCCATGGCGCGCCCGGGACACCTGTGCGGGCCCGGGTCGCCGCGAAGTCGACCGTTGCCTTCCGGCCGGGAGCGACCTCGGCCGTGATGCGGCGCAGGTCGCCGGCCGAGTCCAGCGAGTAGGTCTGGGGGAGCGCCGAGGCTTTGGGACGCACGACGGGAGCGTCGGCGCCCGGGGCGCGAGGTGCCAACCGGTGGGAATCGGCGGGGAGTCGGGTGTTCGCCGGGCCATCCGCGGCCACGGACAGCGCCAGATGCAGTGCCTTGTCCAGCGGAGCGGTGCCATAGGGACGGCGGGTCCACTGGCCGGACGTCAGAGTGCCCGCCCGACGTGCCGCCTGAACGGCGGTCGTCACCGGGCCCGGGGCGGCCGGTCTCCCCTCGGGGCCAAGGGTGTTGTCGGGGGCCGACGCCGGAGAACCGGCCACGGCGATGCCCTCCAGGTCCCAGGCGAGCAGGCCCCGCATGATGTGGCCGTCGTCCATCACCTCGTACACGCCGACCGCCCGATGGACACGGTGGTCGGCCACGGCGCGCACCGTCACCGTCCCGGCCCCCGCGGAGGGGAGCCGCACAGTGACCTCCGAGGGGCCGTCGGCCCTGGACGTCCGGAACCGGGTCAGCGCCAACGCCGTGCGCTGGGCCTCGTACGCGGAACCGGAATCGGAATCGGAATCCGTGTGCGGGCCGGGGCCTTCGGCGGCGTTCTCGCTGCCGGTCCCGCCTCCGGTGATGAGTACCGCGGTCAGTGCGGCGCCCGCGACCGCCGTCGCCGCCACGGCCGACACCCAGACTTTCCCCGTGCGGGAGACGCGGACGGCGCGGACGGCGCGGGAGATACGAGAGAAGCGCATGGTTCGTCTCTACATGCGGGCGGGGTGACCATCGGCCGACGCCGGTCGGCGGGCCGCTCCGCGTCACCCTCCCGGGCGCACACCGTCGACTCGGGCCGACGGAGCCGCCGCTCACACCGCCAGGACCGCGCGGACCGTCTTGCCGCCGAAGCCGGTGCTGACGACCTCCAGGCGATGGGCGAGCTGCTGGACCATCGCGAGACCGCGGCCGCTCTCCGATTCGGTGTCCAGCCGGCCGACGCTGGGGCGTCCCGGGCTGTCGTCGTGCACCTCTACGGTCACCTCACCGTGCGCCACCTGGAGGCGGAGCCGGCAGCCGGTGCCGCCGTGCCGGACGGCGTTGGCGACGAGTTCGGAAGCTATCAGCGTGGCGTCGTCGACCTGGTCGGCGGTCGGCGCGTCCATCCGCGGCCGGGTGAGGAACGCCGATGTGAGTCTGCGGGCCCTCCCCGCCGACACTGCTGTGCGCGGCAGTGTGTACTCGACGCGGGCGGTCTGCCGGACGGCGCGCTCGTGCGCACGCATGACACTTCACTCCCCTCCAGGACGGTCGGTACTCCCGGCGGCCGGACCCCCCGCCGGCCGGGACCCGCGCTATACGGTGCGCGGCCGGTCCTGCCTACGGGTCATGCCCACGCTGAGTGATCCGCAACCGGCGTTCAACGTCACAAAGCCGCTAAGAGAGTTACAGAGGGGTATGGGGGTGCGGGAGCGCTTGTCAGGGTGTCCGGGTGAGCAGGTCCCGTACCGCCTTGGTGACCTCCGCGGGCGCCTCCTCCGCCATGAAGTGGCCGCAGGAGACGGTGGAGTGGCGCAGATCGGTCGCCCAGGCGGCCCACCTGGCGGCGGCGTCGAAACCGAGCGCGGCGCCCCAGTCCTGTTGGAGGACGGCCACCGGCATTTCCAGCCGGTTGCCGGACTCGCGGTCGGCCAGGTCGTGTACGACGTCGATGCCGGCGGAGGCACGGTAGTCGGCGACGATCGACGGCACCGCCTCGCGGGACGCCTTGAGGTACGCGGCCCGGATGTCGTCAGGGATCGTCGTTGCCTCCGAGCTCTGCGTCCACTGGTCGAGGAAGTGGCCGAAGAACGCGTCCGGGGCCGCGCCGATCAGTTGCTCCGGCAGGCCCGGCGGCTGGGCCATCAGATACAGATGGAAGGCGACCGCCGCCGTCGTGCCGTGCAGCACGTCCCACATGTCCAGCGTGGGCAGCACGTCGAGCGAGGCGAGATGAGTGACCGTGTCGGGGTGGTCGAGCCCGGCACGGATGGCGACGAGCGCGCCCCGGTCGTGGCCGACCAGGGCGAAGCGGTTGTGCCCCAGTGCGCGGGCGAGGGCGACGATATCGGCGGCCATGGTGCGCTTGGAGTACGTCGTCGGATCGGCGTCCTCGAGGGTTCCTGCGGTTCCTGCGGTCTCTGCGGATTCGGCCGGCTTGTCGCTGGCGCCGTAGCCGCGCAGGTCGGGACAGATGACGGTGTGGTCGGCGGCGAGGTCGACGGCGACGTGCCGCCACATCAGGTGGGTCTGCGGGAAGCCGTGGAGGAGGACGACGGGGGTGCCGCCGGAGCCGCCGACGGCGACGTTCAGGGATACGTCGGGGGCGACCGGGATGCGGTGGTAGGCGAAGCCCGGGATGGTCGGGGGTGTGCTCTGGGGCATCGGTTGCTGCCTCTCGGAGGGGTGCGGGAGCGGGATGTCTTGAGCTTGCCGGGCGTGAATCAGCGGTGAATCAGCGCGCGTACGGTGGCGGGTGGGCCGGCCGGAGAGGGTGGTGGCGTGGAGCAGCGGGTCGTTTTCGGGGTGCTCGGGGCTGTCGTGGCCGAGCGTGACGGGGGCTCGCTCGCGTTGAAGGGGCCGCGGCACCGGGCCGTGCTCGCCCGGCTGATCGTGGCCCGTCGGCGGGTCGTGCCGGTCGCCCGCCTTGTCGACGACCTGTGGGAGGACCCGCCCCCGGGTGCGGTGGGTGCCGTACAGACCTTCGTCGGCGCGCTCCGCCGGGCCCTGGAACCGGAACGGCCGCCGCGTGCCCCGGCTCGGCTGCTGGTCACCGAGGGGCCCGGGTATGCGTTGCGTGCCGTGCCGGACGCGGTGGACGCGTGGCGGTTCGAGGCGGCTGTCGGGGATGCCGTGAAGCTGCCGGCCGAGGAGGCGCTCGGGAGGCTGGAGGAGGCGCTCGGGTGGTGGCGGGGGCCCGCGTACGCCGAGTTCGCGGGGGAGGGGTGGGCTCGGGCGGAGCGGGCGCGGCTTGCCGAGCTGCGGCTTCAGGCCGTCGAGCGGCGGGGTGCGGCTCAGCTTGCGCTGGGGCGTGCCGGAGAGGCGGTTGCCGATCTCGATGCGCATGCCGCCGAGCATCCCTGGCGGGAGGGTGCCTGGGGTCTGCTCTCTCTTGCGCTTTATCGGGTGGGGCGGCAGGCGGATGCGCTCGCTGTGCTGCGGCGGGCGCGGGTCGCGTTGGCGGACCAGCTGGGGCTGGACCCTGGGCCGGGGCTGCGGAGGCTGGAGGCGGACATCTTGGCGCAGGCGCCGGGGTTGGACGGGGGTGGGTTTTCGCCCCCTCCGCCCCTGCCCGTTCCCGTCCCTTGGGGGCTCCGCCCCCAAACCCCCGCTCCTCAAACGCCGGAGGGGCTGAATCCTTCCCCAGGTGAAGGGGAGGCTGGGGGCGGAGC